>NZ_SOCE01000001.1:749409-1068537 GCF_004365175.1 Kribbella voronezhensis
TCTGGTACGTCGGTGACGCTGCCCGCGCTGGGTGAGAGCGTGACCGAAGGCACCGTCACCCGCTGGCTCAAGCAGGTCGGCGACGACGTAGCCGTCGACGAACCGCTCCTCGAGGTCTCCACCGACAAGGTCGACACCGAGATCCCCTCGCCCGTCGCCGGCAAGCTCCTCGAGATCAAGGTCGCCGAGGACGAAACCGTCGAGGTCGGCGCCGAACTGGCCGTCGTAGGCTCCGGCGACGCCGCCCCGGCCCAGTCCGCGCCCGCCCAGTCCGCACCGACTCAGTCCGCCGACTCGGCCCCTGCCCAGTCCGCGCCGGCCGCATCGTCGACCACCGACAACGCGCCTTCGAACACCAACTCGGCAGCAGCGGCTCCAGCTCCGGCCGCCGCACCGGCCGCACAGCAGGCAGCCCCAGCCGCCGCTCCGGCCCCACAGCCTGCTCAGGCCCCGGCAGCTCAGGCCCCCGCAGCTCAGGCACCGGCAGCTCAGGCTCCCGCTGCTCAGCCGCCTGCGCAGGCTCCCGCCCCGCAGAGCGCACCTGCACCCGCGGCACAGGCCGCACCCGCCGCGACGCAGGCGCCCGCAGTACCGGCTTCTTCCAACGGCTCCTCCTCCGACGGCCCGAACTACGTCACCCCGCTGGTCCGCAAGCTCGCGGCCGAGCACGGCGTGGACCTCGGCTCTGTGGCAGGCACCGGCGTCGGCGGTCGCATCCGCAAGCAGGACGTGCTCGCGGCAGCCGAGGCCAAGAAGGCCGCAGCGGCCGCCGCTCCTGCACAGGCTCCTGCTTCGTCCGCACCGGCTGCCGCGGCCTCGGCCCCGGCCGTCAGCCCGCTGCGCGGTACGACCGAGAAGATGAGCCGTATCCGCAAGGCGATCGCCAACCACATGGTCAACTCGCTGCACGTCTCGGCGCAGCTGACCACCGTGGTCGAGGTCGACGTCACCGAGATCGCCAAGCTGCGGAACGCGAAGAAGGCGGAGTTCGAGGCCCGCGAGGGCGTCAAGCTGTCGTTCCTGCCGTTCTTCGCCCTCGCCGCCGTGGACGCACTCAAGCAGTACCCGAAGCTGAACGCGTCCATCAACGACGAAGCCGGCGAGGTGACGTACCACGCCGCCGAGCACCTGGGCATCGCCGTCGACGCCGAGAAGGGCCTGATGGTCCCGGTCGTGCACAACGCCGGTGACCTGAACATCGCGGGCCTGGCCAAGAAGATCGCCGACCTCGCCGAGCGCACCCGCAACAACAAGGTGCTGCCGGACGAGATGGCGGGCGGCACGTTCACCATCACCAACACCGGTAGCCGCGGCGCCCTGTTCGACACCCCGATCCTGAACCAGCCGCAGGTCGGCATGCTCGGAACCGGCGCCGTCGTCAAGCGTCCCGTCGTGATCACCCACCCGCAACTGGGCGAGACGATCGCGATCCGCCAGATGGTCTACCTGGCGCTCACCTACGACCACCGTCTGGTCGACGGAGCCGACGCGGCCCGCTACCTGACCGCGGTCAAGCAGCGCCTGGAAGAAGCCCAGTTCGACGTCTGAGCTTCCGCACTGACTGAACATCCCGCGGGGTCGGGCGCTACGAGCGCCCGGCCCCGCGGCCTTTCCCACGCCACCTTCACCAGACACCGCGCGCCTCCGCTCCAACTCGGCACCGCTGCTCCGGCTCAGTGGCTGGCGTACGGCGGTGGTGTGGACGACGTTCCGTCGCCCTGGTTCAGGTCGGCGGCTGTTCGGTGACGAACCGCACAACTCGCGCCACACGAAGCAGCGCGTGAGCGGCTTCGGTGTGACTGCGAACTCAGCGGCGACTTGTCTCGGCGGGTCTCGGCGTTGGTTTTGTGGGAACTGGTTCGATGGCGTTGTCGGCTGAGCTGGAGCTGCCGCCGGACCGAATTCTTTCCGCGACCGAGGGGCCGATGATCGGATGAAGTACGTACTGGCCGGTTCGTCCGGCTTCCTGGGCAAGGCACTCGCGCGCGACCTGATGTCCGACGGCCATGAGGTGGTCCGGCTCGTACGCCGCGCGCCGAGCCGACCCGACGAGGTCCGCTGGGACCCGGCTGCCGGCCAACTGGATCCCGCCGCACTCGCCGACGCCGACGTACTGGTGAACCTCGCCGGCGCCAACATCGGCCGGCCATGGACCCCGGCGTACCGCAAGACCATCCGCGAAAGCCGCGTCAGCACAACGGCAACCCTTGCCTCGGCGGCCGCCGCGCTCGACCACCGGCCGGTGTTCATCACCCAGAGCGGGATCGGCGGATACGGCAAGGACTGCGGCGATCGCATCCTCACCGAAGAATCCGAACTCGGCGAAGGATTCCTCTCCGACGTCGTCCGCCTCTGGGAAGGCGCGGCCGAACCCGCCCGCGCCGCCGGCTGCCGAGTCGCCTCCCTTCGCACCGGCGTCGTCATCGATCGCGACGCTCCCGCCTTCCAGCTCATGTCACTTCCCTTCCGTCTCGGCTTCGGCGGTCGCCTCGGCTCCGGCAAGCAGTACTTCCCCGTGGTGTCGCTCACCGACTGGCTCCGCGCCGTACGCTTCGTCGCCGAACACGACGAGATCAGCGGGCCGGTCAACGTCGACCTTCCGACCCCTGTCACTAACCAGGACTACACAACCGCCCTCGGCAAGGCCCTGCACCGCCCGACCTTGATCCCCGTACCGTCCTTCGTCCTCACCACCCTGCTCGGCGAATTCGCCTGGGAACTCATCGGCAGCAAACGTGCCCTCCCCGCCAAACTCCTCGACGCAGGCTTCACCTTCACCCACCCGACCGCCGAAGCAGCCTTGGCAGCCACCCTCACCTGACCCGAACTCTTTTAGCTCGAACGGATTGGTCAGAGGGCGTTGATCTCGGATATCCGCCACGCGCCGGTCATTCGGGCTTGGAGGACGATGCGGCGGGCAACCGGTCTACCTCTTGGAAAGGTGGTCCGACGGCCGGCCGGATCGACAGCGGCGCCGGCCACCAGGCGATCGACGACCTTGAGGACAGCGCGGTCCGCCTCCTCGCTTTCGATGACCAAGCTTCGGATTTCCATGGTGAGCCCCTCGATTCGTAGTCGCTGCGTCCGGTAGCTCGCGAGCAGGTTCTTGTCCGCCTTCCAGGGCACGCTTCCGGGGACATAGATCGCATCTAGTCCGCCGACGTCTCCCGTCTGGAAGACCGTTGATCGCTTTCTGTCGAGCGCCCTCAACACGTCCAGCCAAGGCGTCGGCCAATCCGTACCAGGCGGAGTAGACACCGCCGTAGCCGTAGGAAGACTCCCTGCGGGATTCGGCGAGCCGGCGTCGGAAATCGTCGCTCGCCCAGACGCGACTGACGCATCGGTCCCCGGAGACTCGGCATCCCCCGTGGATGCCGCAGTACTCGGACCTCCGCCCAAAACACCAACAGCAACCAGACCAAGCACCAGCACAACCATCGCCGCCGCCCCCACCGCAGCCAGTACGCCGTACGCCGGTGCTCGTCCTCGCAGCCTCTCGCTCAGCCGCAGTCGAACACCCCACCAATGCCACGGCCGCCTGCTCTTCCGCCGTCCCGCCCGACCTCGACCCCCGCTCGAACGCCGCTGCCCCCTCCAATCACGCCCTCCTCTCCGGCTACCGGCAGCCGCATCAACTCGTGGAACAACAACAGCAACTACGGATGGTCGATCTCCATCGCCAACACCGAGACCATCTGGTTTGTCTGCTTCAGCACCCGATTGAGCACCACCGAGGCCTTGAAGCCGTAGCCGTCCGCCGACACCCCCTAGCCCCGTCGATCCGGGGCTCGCGAATGTTGCCTCTTCGCGGGCGAAACCACTGAAAGCGCTAACAGATCCCTCCGCCGCTCGACTACCAAATGCACGCCTAGCAGCTGAACCAGCGCGCTGCCGCCCGCCACCGGCACCCTTAAAGAGACGATCGATCAACCGAGCGCGCGAGCTGGAAACCCTCGGCGTAACCGTCCGACCTCTCCCCTGGCGCCCTCCGCTCCGGCCCTTCCCATGACGGTCCACTGCACTCTTTCCGCCACGCCGAGCGCCGCCCACCCCCGGCCGCGCCGACACAGCCGACGATTTGTCGGGAGTTCCGCCCATTGACCCCGCAACATCGCTGGCCTCTGCATCGTCCTCGGAATCCGAGGACCCAAACGCCTCACGGCTCCGCTCTGAAGACCCTTCCTCCGGCCGCTTTCGCCGCCTTCCTTGGCGGTTCCCGTTCAGAACTCCCGCACCGCCGCCCGTTCCGTCCCCGCCTCGAATGCCCGTCCCGCCTCCGCCTCCACCACTCGTACCAGCGCTCTCATCGGAATCGCCAGACGCCGAACTCACGCCCGACGCACCAGGCCGAATTTCATCGGACGCCGGATCCTCGCCCGCCCCCACAGGTGCACCGAGAACCTCGGAACCACCCGCGAAGCTAGCGCCGTCCACGGAACGCGTGTCACCCGCCGATCTCACGTCGCCTGCCAACCCGTCCTCACCAGCCGGGCGCCCGCCGTCAGCCGCGCTTCCGGCGCCCGCCGACCTCGCGTCGTCAGTCGAGGTCATGTCGTTCGCCGAGTTCGTGTCACCTGCAGACGCGGTGCCGTCTGCTGCGGGCGAGGTGGAGCGTCCTGGTCGGCTGGTCGGCGTACGGATGTTTGGGCTTTCGAAGTCGGTGCCGGGCAACGGCAACGCTGGCGGGACTGCTGTGGCGCCCAAGAGGGCGATCGGGGTGGGTACCGCAAGGCGTAGTACCCGGTCGGCTGTCTGCTGGGCGTCGCCGGCGAAGAGCGATGCCTTGAACAGGTCCGGATCTCCACCAGCGGCTATGGCTAGCTCGGCGAGCGCCTCCAGGTCTGACTGCGGGGTCGCGACGGGGTCGGTCAAGCTGCGGAGACCGACATCGGTCAGGACCGGTCGGCCTTCGGCGTCGAGCATGACGTTGTCCAACGTGAGATTGCCGTGAGTCAGCCCGATGCGATGGATCACCGCGAGCCCCTGCGCCAGCGGGCCGATCAACGTCACCAATTCCCCCTCCGACAGCGGTTGGCGGCGCTCCAAGAGACTCGCGAGCGTGCCGGCCGCGACGTACTGGCTGAAGAGCAGCCAAACGCGGTCGGTTTGCCGTACGTCGAGCAAGCGCGCGACGTGCGGGTTGTCGATGGATCTGGTGAGGGACAGGTCCCGCCCGAACTCCTCGACAGCCGGGACCGTGGCTGCCGGGATGCGTTTGAGCACGGCGTGCCGGCCGGAGCGGAGGTCCCGCAGCAGCCAGACAGAGCCGGTCGCTCCGGACCCGAGGCCGCGGCGCAAGCTGTAGCCGGCGATGTCTTCGAGTGCCATGCCTAGGAGGATGCCCGGATTGCTCCCGCCGCCGCGGAAGTTATCCACAGCTCCTGTCGCGGACCGTGCCTGTGGATGGCGACGAACGGCGCCACGACCGGCGACATACACTCGAAGGCGTGCGCGAGATCAAGTATGTGAGGGCCGGGTTCGGCGCCGAAGCGGTCGACTACGAGCAGGCGTGGGCGGAGCAGCGCCACCTGCACGCAGCAGTTGCCGAGGGCACCGGACCGGACACCGTCATCCTCCTCGAACACCCACCCGTATACACAGCAGGCAAACGCACCGAGCCGCACGAACGCCCGCTGGACGGTACGCCGGTGGTCGACGTGGACCGAGGCGGCAAGATCACCTGGCACGGGCCGGGGCAACTCGTCGGCTACCCGATCGTCAAGCTCGCTTCGCATGTGTACGTCGTGGACTACGTTCGGCGGCTGGAGGAAGCGCTCATCGCGGTCTGCGCCGACCTCGGCGTCAAGACCGGTCGCGTCAAGGGACGCAGCGGAGTCTGGGTTCCCGCGGACGACCGCGGACGTGAGCGCAAGATCGCGGCGATCGGCATCCGCGTCGCGCAGGGCGTGACGATGCACGGCTTCGCGCTGAACTGCGACAACGACCTCGCCTGGTTCGACCGGATCGTGCCGTGTGGCATCTCGGATGCCGACGTCACGACGCTCAGCAAGGAACTGGGACGTCAGGTCACCATCGCCGAAGTCCTGGACTCGGTCGAACACCACCTGACCAACGTGCTCGCCTGGAATCCGTACGAGCGCACTCCCGACCTTGTCCACGCTGAGCCCGAGGCCCCCACCGGCATCACCTACGGCCTCACCGTCGCCCCGCTCTCCTGATCCCGCCGCTCGGGCGGCGGAACATCACGGTCGCTTCTGCAGACCGCTGTGATCAGCTGCGCCGGTGCCGACGGATTCGTTGCGACGGTCGGGGTCGAGCGGGAGGAAACCTTCGGCGGCCAGCGCGGCAAGGCCGATGGCGGGCAGGTCTCCGAGGCCACGGTAGAGCAGGTACCGGGGTGCCCAGCGAGGCAGGAACTTGGCGTTGAACCGGCGCAAGGTGTCCAATTGGATGCCGAAGGCGCCGTCGAGTCGCTGCACCAGCCAGGCGGTCATCGCCTGGCTGGGGGTCCGGTCGGTGTGCGGGTCCAGGGCGGAGCGGAACGCGGCGAAGTTGAGGGAGAGGTCAGCGATCCCGTGCGCGCGGGCCCAGCCGATCATGTCGACGATCGCCCGTTCGCCGGCTCCGTTCGGCGCCTGGGGCAACCGGCGCATGACGTCCAGCGACAGCGCCGTTCCGGCCCGGCACGGCCGATAGCGCTGGAACGCCACCGGCCGGCCCGTTCGGTCGCGGCACACCACGATGCGGCAGTCGGGATACTCGTCGGTGAGCAGATCCCCCAGCGCCATCGAGAAGCCGAACTCGCGCTGGCCGAGCCGAGCCCGTGCCGCGAGGTCCAGCAGCACCTGCCGCAGCCCCGGCTCGATGTCGCCCTCGCGGAGTATCTCAGTGGTCAGCCCGGCATTGCGCGAGCGGTTGACCGCCTGGCGGGCATTGCGCATTCGTCGCCCGGCAAGACTGAACGTCGCCACGTCAACGATCGCCTCGTCTCCGATGTAGAGCGCGTGCAACCCCAGCGACCTGTACATCGGCAGCAGCTCCTGGCGGGCGCCCATGATCCCCGGCCGCCAGCCATGCCGGTCGCACAGCCGCAGGAATGCGTCCGTCGCGGCGGCGAACGCAGCGGGGTCGCCGACCGGGTCACCGCTGGCCAGACCGATCCCGCGCACATAGCGGTAGCCGATCGCGGCCTGCCGGTCCGGATCGAAGACCAGACGCTTGTCCCGGCGCAGCGCGAACGGATCCAGCGTGTCACCGTCGGGCCGATCGACCAGCCGGCGGGCGAGGTCCCGGTCGCTGCCAGGCGGCTGGCCGCTCAGCGCGGCGACCGGGGCGAGCACCGCGAGCAGCAAGATCGCCGTGGTGAGTACGCCCAGCGCAGTCAGTGATCCCGGAAACCATTGCCCGAAGCGGCCGTCGATGGTCAGCTGCCCACTGAACCCGACCAGCCTGGCACCGGTTTCGCTGACCATGGCCGTGAAGGAGGGAGCCGGGTGGATGGAGTCGCGATGCGAGTAGAGCCCGCCCAGTCCGTACGCGAGATCCAGCGCGAGAAGGACCACCGCCAGTGGCAGGAGGTCGGTGATTCGCGCCGTGCGTAGAGGGACGACGAACAGCTGCCGCATTCGAAGTAGCGCCAGGGCCAGCAACCCGGTGACCGCAGCGCTCGACAGATCCAGCCCTCTGACCAGGTGTGCCACAGTCGCCAGCAACAACAGGGTGACCGTGGCATAGAGCGCGAACCTGCGCCGTTGTGCCACACCTCGTCCCGTCACCACCAGCGCTGCACCGGCCAAGACCGCAGTGCCGTGCGCCAACTGAGTGCCGCCTACGGTGAACAGCTGCTCGTCCAGCCACACGCCTGCCTGCCACGGCCGTCCCAGTGTCGAGGCGAGGGTGAGCAAGCCAGTAGTGGCGACCAGCAGCCCGAGCAGCCGGGCCCGCGTCACGGCAGCAACCACTTGGCGATAACCACAGTCCGACTATGACCTTTGCCCGGCTGACTTCGGAAGGGTCCTAGGACCCCGGCGCTGCGGGCAGGACGGCAGAGCTGTAAGTCGTCATGTGGTTGTTGCACGGTAGCAACAAGGTGTTGAGTGGGGACGGAGAGTGATTGGCGGCGGGCGGGGACTCGCGAAGTGTCGTCGCTGTGTGGGGGGTAAACGTCGCTACGGTGGGGATGTGTCCAAATTCTTTGGCTTCCTCTTAGGTGTCGTGGTTGCGCTCGTTGGGCCGGCCGTGTTCGGGGTATTGGCTGCGGACGGCGGAATCGAGCTGAACGCGAAGGAGATGGCGCTTGCCTATGGCATCGGAGCGCTGATCTTCTGGGCCGTCGTGTCGTACTTCTCCGGCGCTGCCGCGATCGGTGCGGCGCTGGTTTTCGGCGCGATGATCTACATGGTGCACTGGATTCCCAACCGGATGACGAACTTCCTCAACGATGTTCCCGGGGTGACCACGGGGATGATCGAGGGCATCAAGCAGTACACGCTGAACGGTGTCGTGCCGATTCTTGCGGTGATCTCCTTGGTGTACGGCATCCAGTCGATCGTTCGCTCAGTGCAGCGCCGTCGCCGGGAGCGGGCCGAGGCTGAGCGGGTGCAGCGCGAGCAGGAGTTGGCGCAGGCGCAGCAGGCTGCTGAGGCCGCGCCGTACCAGCCTGCGCCGTATCAGGTTGCCGGAGGCGACTATCCGGCCGGTGGTGAGAACCGGTTCAGTGGATACGGGAACACCAGCTACGACGACTTGTTCGACGACGAGGAAGAGCCGGAGCCGGTGCGGCCGCGTAACCAGGCGGACGAGCAGACTGCGATGTTCGCTACCGGTGGTGCGGATGAGACGTACGCCGATGGTGGCGGGCGTGAGGGTGGCGACGAGACGCGGCTGGTGCCGACGGATCGCGACGAGACCGAATTGGTGCCGACCGCATCGGCCGAGAGCCGGGCCGCGGACGAGGACGACTCCCCCATGCAAGCTGCGGATGACGACACCGTGCAGGCTGCGAAGCCTGCGGTTCAAGTGGAAACGGCCGTCCCGCCGGAGAAATCCGTTGCCCAGGGCGACGATTCCGGCGAGGACGAGACTCGACTCACCCCGGCCAGTACTACGGAATCCCCAGCCCCGGCAGCACCAAGCGCCGCTGCCCCGACTCCGGTCTCCTCTGCGACCGACGCCGGTACGACGCGCGCCGCAGACGCTGCCGCCGAAGGCGAACGGTCCACCGGCCCGACGGCATCCGCCGAAACGCCGACACCGAGTGCACCTGAAGCCGGTACTACGACTGCCGCAAGTGCCCCTGGCGCTCCGGGGGCGAGCAACGCAGGTGCGACCTCACCCGAGAGCGGTGCGCCTGCCGCCGTGCCGGCTCAGAGCGGGCCGGAAGATGTGGCCTCGACGCAAGGCCGTGCACGAGATGCAGATGCAGGACCGGCGGAAAGCGGTCCGGTCGGTCCAGGATCGCCGCAAGGCGGCGCGGATCGCGCAGGCTCGGTAGAGCGCGGCGCGGAGGGTGCCGGATCGCCACAGGGCGGCGCGGATCGCGCAGGCTCAGTGCAGGGCGGCGCGGAGGGTGCCGGATCGCCGCAGGGCGGCGCGGATCGCGCAGGCTCGGTACAGGGCAGCGCGGAGGGTGCCGGATCGCCACAGGGCGGCGCGGATCGCGCAGGCTCCGTACAGGGCAGCGCGGGGATGAGTTCGCAGAACAGCGTGCGGGGAGGGGCGTCTGTCGACAGTGGTCCGGCGAGCGTGGCTGGGGCGGTTGGGGGCGGCGCAGCGTACGGAGTGCAGGGGGCGGGGCAGCGGGTGGAGGAGGTTGGGCAGCAGTATCGGGAGCGGATGGATGGGCCGGAGGTGGATGAGACCGGGGAACATCACTTCGGGGCGTTCGAGAATCCGATGGTTTCCGATGATGCGCGGCCGATGGCGCCGCGGGTTATGGATCTGCCGGGGCAGTTCCGGCCGGCCGGCACCTGAAACCGCGCGACCCCACAGACACAGAACAGGCGCCCCGCCGGTCCGGAGAAAGGATCGGCGGGGCGTTTGTTTGCCCAAAAAAACTAGGCGACGTGCATGCGTTGGTGTTGGCCCCAGCGGGCGTGTTCGGCGAACGCCTCGTCGTAGGCGTGGATCGCCATCTGGCAGACCTCCCCCGCCATCTGCGCCCGCGGTGATTCGGTGCTCCAGGCAAGCATCAGCCGGCGGTGGATCGGGTTGCCTGCCAGCGGCCGGGTCGTCACGTCGCTCGACAACATCCGGTACGACGTCGGCGAGATCAGCGCGACGCCCTGCCCACTGGTCACGAAGCCCATCAGTACCGAGGTGTCGACCGAGTGGTGCTCGACTCGCGGCACGAAGCCGGCCTGTTCACAAGCCGCCCGGAAGAGCACGTGGAAACCACTGTCGTCCGGCGGTTCGCCGATCCACTCCTCGTTCGCCAGGTCGGCGAGGTCGATCTCCTTGCGGTGCCGGCTCGCCACGGCCAGCGGGTGGTCGGCGGCCATCACCACGTACGCCGTCTCGGACTCCACGATCGTGCGGGCCTCCACGCCCGCCGGGAGCCGCACTTCGAAGCCGGGAAACTCACGCAGCAACGCGAAGTCGAGCCGGCCGCTCTCCAGCTGCTGCAGCAGGACACTGGTGGCCCATTCGACCTCGATGCTCACCTGCTCGATCTCACCGTGGTCGCGCAGCCGGCTGGCGATCCCGGACATCGGCGCGGTCGGGAATCCACCCAGCCGTACGGCGCTGGACTCCACCGCCGTCATCGCCGAGACCGTCGCGGAGAGGTGGTCGACATCGACCAGGATCGCGCGCGCCCGGTCCACGGCGTACCGGCCCAGCGGGGTGGGGGTCACGCCGGTCCGGGAGCGCTCGAAGAGTTCACCGCCGAAGGCCGACTCGATCCGCTTCAGCTGCGCGGTCAGGCTCGGCTGGCTGACCTTGAGCCAGCGGGCGGCCCGTCCGACGGACCCCGCTTCTGCCACCAGGACCACCACCCGGAGGTGGCGCAGCTCGACGTTCATGCGTTGTGACCGTAGTCCAGATGCGCGCCCGCCACACAGTCATCCCGTATTGCGGTTTCGTCACAGCCATCAAACTTTCTGTAACGCTCGCACCGGGATCCCGATAGACCTGCGCGATCGAGCCCAGACCCGAGCGATATCAGCTCGCCTCGAGCGCGATCGCCTCGCGGTAGCCCAGCCGGCGGCCGGTCTTCAGCAGCGTCCGTTCGTACACCCTCGCCGCGAGCCGGACGATCCCGGCCGTCGCCACCAGCAGGATCAGGATGGCCAGCAGCGGCTGCCAGAGCGGCACGTGTTCGGTCAGCATCCGGCCCGGCATCGCCATCGAGGACGCGAACGGCACGAACGAAGCGATCGTCTTGGCCGAGGATCCGGCGAAAACCGAGAAGAAGAACGGGATCATCAGGATCATCTGGCCCGGCAACGTGGTCGACCCGAGGTCCTCCTGCCGCGTCGCGAGCGACCCGGCGACCGCCCACAACCCCGCCAGCGCGACGAAGCCGAGGACGAAGAACACCACGAACCAGCCTGCGACCGGCGCGACCACCTTGAGGATGTCGGCCTGCCCGGTCGCCAACAAGCCGATCAGCGAAGCAGCCGCGATCACGACGATCTGCGACAAGGCCAGCACGGTGCTGCCGATCACCTTGCCCCACAGCAGCGCCCGGATCGGGATCGCGGCGGCCAGGATCTCGACCACCCGGCTCTCCTTCTCCTGCACGACACTCTGCGCGATCATCATGCCGAACCCGAGCGCGGTCATGTAGAAGGCAAGCGCCAGCCCGATGTTCACGAAGTCGGCCACGATCTCGGGCAACGGACCCGGGTTCAGCAACCGCTCCTGTACTGCGGTGCCGGCGCGCAACTGCTCCGGGGTCAGCCCGGCCTTGCCCGCGTTCTGTTCCATTCCGAGGTTGACGACAGCTTCGCGCAGCGCGTTCTGGATGCTCTCGTCGAGCTGCTGGTCCCCAACGACGACGTACCCATCGGCACCGGGCACCAGCGCAGCCTTCGCGTCGCCGTCGGACACCAACCGCTCGGCGGCCGCCTGGTCGCTCACCCGGGTGACTTCGAAGGAGTCGCCGCCTTTGATCTGGTCAGCGGTCTGGACGATCTTGGCGCCCGCGTCGTTCAGTACTGCGATCTTGTCCGGCCCGCTGTGACCGCTCAGCAGCGCCGGAATGATCACGGCCGCCAGCACCACCATCAACATCACCGCGGTGGATCCGAGGAAGGTCCGGTCGCGGATCTTCGTGCTGATCTCGCGGTGTGCCACCAGCTGCCAGGGGTACCGCAAGGTCTCGTCGGTCATCGGGTCGCCTCTCGGAAGACATCGCTCAGCGCCACTCGTTCCGGCCCGAACTCCAGTACCTGCCCGCGGCTGATCGCCTCCGCCAGGATCTGTTGCTCTCGGCCCCTTTCGCCCACGTCGAACAACGCCGTGGCACCGGCGACATCGCGGACCGTGATGCCGCGGACGTCACGCAGCCAGCCCGCGTCGCCGTCGACGACCAGCCGGTACGTCGTACTCGGGCCGGCCGCGAGTTCGGAAACGGGGCCTGCGGCAACCACTTTGCCGCGGGCCAGCACGACCAGGTCGTCGCAGAGGCGTTCCACGAGTTCGAGCTGGTGACTGGAGAACAGCACCGGTACCTCAGGAGTGACCTCGTCGCGCAGCAGGTCCACCATCGCGTCGACGGCGAGCGGGTCCAGTCCGCTGAACGGCTCGTCGAGCACCAGCGCGATCGGTTCGTGGACCAGCGCGGCGGCGATCTGGACCCGCTGCTGGTTGCCCAGGGAGAGCGTCTCCAGCACATCGCCGGCCCGCTCGCTCAGCCCCAGCCGGCCGAGGATCTTGTCGGTCCGCTCGGCCGCCCGGAGCTGGTCGAGACCGTGCAGGCGACCGAAGAACACCAACTGGTCACGGATCTTCATCTTCGGGTACAGCCCGCGCTCCTCCGGCATGTAACCGAAGTCGCGACGCACGGCAGCGGTCAACGGCGAACCGTTCCACGACACCTGACCGGCCGACGCGGCCAGGACGCCGAGGACGATCCGCATCGTCGTCGTCTTGCCGGCCCCGTTCGCGCCGACGAACCCGGTCATCCGGCCCGGCACCACGTCGAAACTGACGTCGTCCAGCGCGAGGTGATCACCGAACCGCCGGGTCAGCCCAGCCACGCTCAGCATCCCGTTCACCCGTTCCTCTACTCCTGCGGCACTCCTGCGAGTCCGGCACGCAATCCCGGACACTCCCGTTCGGAAGTGACTCCCACGCTAGTCACCGCAACCCTCCGCCCACGTCGCCCCGCAGTGTGACCCGCAAGGTCATCCGCAGGGTGGACAGCCCGACAGCTGCCCGTACTGCGGCGCGGCGCACGTCTGTACTACGGGCGCCTGCGCGCCTGCCGCCACCACGGGTCGTAGTACGGGCCCTCGGCAACCAGTGACTCGCGGTACGGGTCAGGGCGTGTGCTCGTCGCCGGGGATGACGAGGCCGCATTCGTAGGCGAAGACGACGGCCTGGACGCGGTCCCGGAGACCGAGCTTCAGCAGGACGCGGGAGACGTGGGTCTTCACGGTCGCCTCGCCGACAAAGAGTGCGTTGGCGATCTCGGTGTTGGTCAGGCCGCGGGCGATCAGGCCGAGTACCTCGCGCTCGCGATCGGTGAGGTCGGCCACCAGGTCCGGACGGTAGACCCGTTCGCCGCCGCCGGTGAACCGCTTGATCACCCGCCGGGTCACCTCGGGAGCGAGCAGCGCGTGTCCCGAGTGGACGATCTGGATCGCCTCGACGAGGTCCTCCGGCGCCGTGTTCTTCAGCAGGAAGCCGCTCGCACCGGCGCCGAGCGACTCGAACAGGTAGTCGTCACGGTCGAACGTGGTCAGGATGATCACCTTCCCGGCATCGGCGGCGACAATCCGCTGGGTCGCCGCGATGCCGTCGAGACCGGGCATCTGGACGTCCATCAGGACGACGTCCGGCTGGAGCTTCTGCGCGAGCTCGACCGCCCGTTCGCCGTCCGCGGCCTCGCCGACCACCTCGATGTCGGGTTCCACCGACAGGATCATCCGGAACCCGGCCCGGACCAGATCCTGGTCGTCCACCAGCAACACCCGCATCGCGGCCGTCTCACTCACGCCTTCTCCTCACCCTCGAACCCACCCTGTACTCCGCGAGCCGCCGCGCCCCCGCGATCCACCGGCGCTCCGGAACCCGCCGCACCACCCGAATCCACCCGAGCCCCGGGAACCGTCACCCCGCCGCCAGAATCCACCCGAGCCGGGGGAACCGCCGCGGTATCGGAGTCCGCCCCAGCCCCAGGAACCGCCACCCCGCCGCCAGAATCCACCCGAGCCGGGGGAACCGCCGCGGTATCGGAGTCCGCCCCGGCCCCAGGAACCGCCACCCCGCCGCCAGAATCCACCCGAGCCCCGGGAACCCCCGCTCCGCCGGAATCCGGTCGAACCCCGGGAACCGCCGCACGGCCGGAATCCGCTCGAGCGCCGGAATCTTTCTGCGCCCCGAGCACGGCTTGGGTGGCCAGAGACGTTTGGTCGCCCGGGACGACCTGCAAAGGAATGCGGGCGCGGACCCGGAAGCCGCCGACGGGGCGGGGGCCGATCTCGCTCTCGCCGCCGAGGAGGCCGACTCGTTCGCGGATGCCGACATGACCCAGCCGGCTGCCGACCGGCGCGTGCTTCGGCCGGCCGTCGTCGATCACCTCGACCTCGACCGCCGAATCACCGAGGTAGCGCAAGGTCACATGGGCGCTCCGGGCCGTCGAGTGCCGGCGGACGTTGGTGAGCGCCTCCTGCGCGATCCGGTAGACCGACACCGAGATCGTCTCGGGCAGCTCGATCGGCCGCCCGATCTGGTGGAAGCCGACCTGCAGTCCCTCTCCCCCGACGGTGGCGACCAGCGCCGGCAACCGGTCCGCGCCCGCCTGCGGCTCCTTGAGACTCGGCGTACCGAGTTCGTCGTCGAGCTCCGGGTCGGCCGCACGCAGCATCCCGAGCAGCTGCCGCATCTCGTTGACCGCGGTACGGCTGGAGTTCTCGATCACCGACAGCGCGTTCTTCGCCGCTTCCGGGTCCTTCTCCATCACCCGGCGAGCGCCCCCGGCCTGTACGCCGATGCTGCTGATGTGGTGAGCCACGACATCGTGCAGCTCCCGCGAGATCCGCAGTCGCTCGTCGATCACGGCGCGACGGGCGTTCGCCTGCTGCTGGGCGGCCAGCTCGGCAGCCTGGGTCTCGAGTTCGTAGCGTTGCCGGGCACCTGCCCACGCAGTACGGCCCCAGAAGTAGGCGCCGAAGAAGTAGAGGACGTTCAGCGCGATGGCCAGCAGTACATAGGAGACGTACGGCGACAGCAGGCCCTGCGCGGTCCCCTTGATCGAGTCGTGCCGCAGAGCCCGGACGAAGCCGGAGATGAGCCAGCCGAACATCCCGACGAAGACGACGACCATGGTCACCTTCATGCGGCGCCGGTCCTTCGCCCACGCGGCAGCGGCGTACAGGGCCATGAACTGGGACGCCTGAGTGACCAGGTTGCTGCCGAACGCCCACGGCACCCGCTCGCCCGCGACGAAGAACAACACCGACACCGCGACCAGCGCCGCCAACGGGAACCGGCGCCGCAAGCACAGCGGCAGTGCGATCGCAGCGCTCAGTACGTAGGCCTCGACGCCACCGATCCCGAGCTTGACCGGGCTCGGCGACGCCCCGCGGGCCAGTTCGGTGCCGAGCACGCCGGCGACCGCCATGCCCAGACCGAGCAGCAGGTCACGACGCTGTTCGAGCCGGGACGGCCCAGGCCGGACCCACGCAACCGCAGGTGCCTCCGGTGGGGAGGGCTCCGGAACAGAGGTGGACATGGTTGCCCACCCTACGGGTGACAGCTCCTGTCCGGTGATTGGCTGCTGTCCGGCGCCGCGTACTCTGGTGGGCGTGACGATCGCCCCAGAAGGACGGAAGCTACTCAGGCTCGAGGTGCGCAACGCGGAGACCCCGATCGAGCGCAAACCCGAGTGGATCAAGACGCGCGCGAAGATGGGCCCGGAGTACACCAAGCTGCAGAAGCTGGTGAAGTCCGAAGAGCTCCACACGGTGTGTCAGGAAGCCGGCTGCCCGAACATCTTCGAGTGCTGGGAAGACCGCGAGGCCACCTTCCTGATCGGCGGCGACCAGTGCACCCGGCGCTGTGACTTCTGCCAGATCGACACCGGCAAGCCCGAGGCGCTGGACCGCGACGAGCCGCGCCGGGTCGCCGAGTCAGTCGTCAAGATGGGCCTGCGGTACGCCACCGTCACCGGCGTGGCCCGCGACGACCTGGAGGACGGCGGCGCCTGGCTGTACGCCGAGACGATCCGCCAGATCCACGCGCTCAACCCGGGCACCGGGGTCGAGATGCTCGCGCCCGACTTCAACGCCGTACCGGAGCAGTTGGCCGAGGTCTTCTCGTCCCGCCCCGAGGTGTTCGCGCACAACGTCGAGACGGTGCCGCGGATCTTCCGCCGGATCCGGCCCGGCTTCCGCTACGAGCGGTCGCTGGACGTGATCACCCAGGCCCGCGACTACGGTCTGGTCACCAAGTCGAACCTGATCCTCGGCATGGGCGAGACGCGCGAGGAGGTCAGCCAGGCGCTGACCGACCTGCACGACGCCGGCTGCGAGATCATCACCATCACCCAGTACCTGCGCCCGTCGGTGCGGCACCACCCGGTCGAGCGCTGGGTCCGGCCGGAAGAGTTCGTCGAGATGAAGGAGGAGGCCGAGGAGATCGGCTTCGCCGGAGTCATGTCCGGGCCGCTGGTGCGTTCGTCGTACCGGGCCGGTCGGCTGTACCGTCAGGCTGTGGAGTCGCGGATGACCTCCGCAACGACGGATGCTTAGGTTTTCGCTGAACAACGGACAAAGGTAGAGATGGCCAAGAACGACGCGCCCGCCGAGAAGACCAGCCGGCTCAAGCAGATCCGGTCGGCGTACCAGCTGACCAAGAAGTCGGACCCGAAGATCGGGCTGATCCTTGCCGGGATCTTCCTCGGTGTCCTCGCGGTCTTCGCAGTCGTCGGCGTGCTGACCGGTCACCTGCTGGTGCTGCTGCCGCTCGGCTTCGCACTCGGCCTGCTGGCCGCCACGGTCGTCTTCGGCCGCCGGGTCGAGAAGGCGGCGTACAGCCAGATCGAGGGCCAGGCGGGTGCCGCCGCGTCCGCGCTGCAGACCCTGCGCCGCGGCTGGAACGTCACCCCGGCCGTCGCGGTCACGAAGAACGCGGACATCGTGCACCGGGTCGTCGGCCGGCCGGGCATCGTCCTGGTCGGCGAGGGCCAGCCGAGCCGGGTGAAGAACCTGCTCGCCGCCGAGGGCAAGAAGCACACCCGGGTCGCGGGTGGCGCGCCGGTGATCCAGCTCGTCGCCGGCAAGGGCGAGGGCGAGATCGACATCCGCAAGCTCACCAAGCACGTGATGAAGCTCCCGGCCGCCCTGCAGCCGTCGGAGATCACCGACCTGCTGCAGCGGCTCAAGGCGCTCGACGCGGTCCGTCCGCAGGTGCCGATGCCGAAGGGCCCGGTCCCGACCAGCCTCAAGGGCGCCCGCCAGGCGATGAAGGGCCGCTGAGCCGCACACCGCATCACCGCGTTCCGTCGCTGGTGTAACCGATCGCAGCCAGGGGCGTTCTCTAGGCGTGAGGACTCTTCTGTGCCTGGTGTTGCGGCACCTGATGGCCGATGGGTCATAGAGTGCGGCCAGGACAGCTCGAGTGGCGGGGGAGACGGAAGTGACGGATCTGATGCCGGCGGTACACCAGCCGGCGGCCGACCAGTGGCCGACCCTGGTCCGGCCACGCTCGAACCCGGTACGCCGGGCCGGCGCGCTCGCCGCGATCCGGATGGTCGCCAAGGACCTCCCGGTCACCATCCGCCTGGACAACAAGGCGTACGGGCTGGGCGGCCCAGGGATGCGAGTGCACCGCAGCGCGGCGTTCCTCGACCGGCTCGGACAGGACGCGGGGTCCGGGTTCGGCGAGGCCTATCTGGCCGGTGACTGGGACCCGGAGCCGGGCACCGACCTGGCCGACCTGCTGGTGCCGTTCGCCGAGCGGTTCAGCAACGACGAGACCCGGCACCTGCTGCCGAAGTGGGCGCAGTCGCTGCGCTGGCTGGTCACCCGGACCCAGCCGGGCGATCAGGACAACGACCGGGCCGGCGCGCGTGAGAACATCAGCCGCCACTACGACCTCAGCAACGCGATGTTCGCCGAGTTCCTCGATCCCTCGCTGACGTACTCGGCCGCGCTCTTCGGACCCGACGCGACCGCCGACCTGGGCTCGGCGTCGTACGACGAACTCTCGCCGGCCCAGCTCCGCAAACTCGATTCGATCCTGGACGCGGCCGGGGTGCACGCCGGCTCCCGCGTGCTCGACATCGGCTGCGGCTGGGCGAGCCTGGCGATCCGCGCCGCCCAGCGCGGTGCCTGGGTGACGGCGATCACGATCGCGTCCCAGCAGGCGCTGCTCGCCCAGCGGCGGATCGCCGACGCCGGCGTGAGCGACCGGGTCCAGGTTGCCCTGCGCGACTACCGCGACCAGATCGGCGAGTTCGACGCGGTGCTCAGCGTCGAGATGATCGAAGCCGTCGGCGAGAAGTACTGGCCGGTGTACTTCGACGTCATCGAACGCCGGCTCGCACCGGGCGGCGTCGCCGTCGTCCAGGCGATCGTGATGCCGCACGAGCGGATGCTTGCCACCCGCAACACCTTCACCTGGGTCCAGAAGTACATCTTCCCCGGCGGCCTGCTCCCCTCGGTCCACGCGATCCAGCAGGTGACCGCCGAGCACACGGGCCTGCAGGCGCAGGTACTGCGGCAGCTCGGCCCCGACTACGCCCGCACGCTCCGCATCTGGCGCAACCGCTTCATCGACCAGTGGCCGAACATCGAGGCCCTCGGCTTCGACTCCACCTTCCGCCGCATGTGGGAGTTCTACCTCGCCTACTCGGAAGCCGGCTTCCGCGCCGGCTACCTCGACGACGTCCAACTCCTGCTGACCAAGCGCTAGGCCACTCCCCCACCGGTGGTAACGCGACCGCGGAAAAGCGCTGTCTCACGCTCGGACCACGCCGTACTGTGCGATCGGGATTGTCGACCAGTGGGGAGTGAGCGCGGTGACGAAGATCGGTGAGCTGCCCGAGGTGGTGTCGCGCGAGGAGTGGATGGCCGCGCGCAAGGAGTTGCTGGCCAAGGAGAAGGAGCTGACCCGCGCCCGCGACGAGCTGAACGCTGAGCGGCGACGGCTGCCGATGGTCCGGGTGGACAGGCCCTACGAGTTCGACGGTCCGGACGGGAAGGTCAGTCTGCTGGACCTTTTCGACGGGCGTCCGCAACTGGTGATGCATCACTTCATGTTCGCGCCCGACTGGGACGAGGGCTGCCCGAGTTGTTCGTCGGCCGCCGACGGCATCGGGCGGTTGCGGCAACTCCACGTCCGCAACACCACGCTCGTCGCGGTCTCCCGTGCCCCGTACGCGAAGCTGGCGGCGTACCGGGATCGGATGGGCTGGACGTTTCCCTGGTATTCGTCGTACGGCACCGCCTTCAACTACGACTTCCACGCGACCCTCGACGACCGGATCATGCCGGTCCTGCTGCATTTTCGCGACGAAGGCGAGCTCGCCGAAGCCGGTACGCCGTGGACGGGTGGTCCGTGGACCGAGGACATGAACGGCGAGGAGGTGCCCGGTATCAGCGCGTTCCTACGGGTCGGCGACGAGGTGTTCCACACCTACTCGACGTACGGGCGTGGCATCGAGGAATTCCACAACGGCTATCACTACCTCGATCTCACCGCGCTCGGCCGGCAGGAGGCCTGGGAGGAGCCGAAGGGGCGCGCGGAACCACTCGGCCTGCAGGTCGGCGGGCCGAACATGCGCGTCCCCGACCAGTACGACCTTTAGGGCTGCTCTGGCAGTGTTCGTGGTGACGTCGACATCTGATGAGGTGGGTGCATGAGCAGCAGTGCCGAGGATCGGCTGGACAGGTTTGCGGATCTGGTGGTTCGGGTGGGGGTGAACGTCCAGCACGGGCAGGGGGTCGTGATCTCGGCCGACATCGCGCAACTCGAGGTCGCGCGTGCCGTGGTCGAGCAGGCGTACGTCGCGGGCGCCGGCTGGGTGGAGGTCGCCTGGTCCGACGGGCCGATCCGGCGCTCCGAGCTCACCCACGCGACGATCGAGACGCTGACCGCGGACCGGCCCTGGGCGCTCCAGCGCGCGGCCGAATGGACCGAGCAGGGCGTCGCCACGATCGCTCTGGTCGGCAATCCGGACGCAGGCCTGTTCGCCGGGATCGATCCCGCGAAGCTGACCACGGTCCGCAAGGGCGAGATGTCGGCCAGGCAGCAGGCGGCGATGAGCGGCGAGATGCGGTGGACCGTCGTTGCCGCGCCGAACGCCGGCTGGGCCGCCCAGGTCTACGGCGAGCCCGACGTCGAGCGGCTCTGGACCGCCGTCGGCAAGGCGATGCGCCTGGACGAAGCCGACCCGGTGACGGCCTGGCGGGACCGGGCAGCCACCTTGGCCTCGCGCGCCAAGGCTCTCGACGCACTCCAGATCAGCGAACTCACGTACTCCGGCGACGGCACCGACCTCACCGTCGGCCTGATCCCCGACTGCCGCTGGACCGGCGGCTCCGTCACCGACCCGGCCGGCATCACCTACATGCCGAACATCCCCACCGAAGAGGTCTTCACCAGCCCCGATCGCCGCCGCGCGGACGGCGTACTGCGGGTCACCAAGCCGGTCGTCATCGCCGGGCAACTCGTCGAAGGTCTCCGCCTGACCCTCGAAGGCGGCCGCATCACTGACGTCACCGCGGACGCAGGCGCCGACGTCGCCCGCGCTCAATTGGACAGCGACGAAGGTGCGCGCAGCCTCGGCGAGGTGGCGCTGGTCGATCGCGACTCCCGGATCGCGCAGGCGGACACCGTCTTCCACAACACACTGTTCGACGAGAACGCCGGCTGCCACGTCGCCTGGGGCCAAAGCTTCCCGTTCGCCGTCGACGGCGGCCTGGAACTGAGCCCCGACCAGCGGTACGCCGCGGGCCTCAACTCCGCCCGGGTCCACACCGACGTCGTCATCGGCGGCGACGGCCTGACCGTCACCGCCACCACACCAACTGGCAAGGTCCCGATCCTGGAAGACGACGAGTGGGTCCTGCCGTAGCCCTGGCTGGAGCCGGCTACCGGCGTACGACGATGGTGCCGGCGGCCTTGTCGTGCAGGCCCCGGCGGTCGCGGTCGTAGACGACGGCGGGGATGACCAGGCAGAGCAGGAGTGCCCGGATCGCCCCGCCGAGCAGGCCGACCTGCGCGGCGTACCCGGTGCCACCGGGCTGCGTCCGGATCACGCGGAGCCCGAGCAGCCGGTGACCGATCGTCCCGCCGCCCAGGCCGGACAGGATCGCTGACATGGCGAAGAAACTCACCAGCTGGGCGGTGTTGAAATCGTTGCCTCCGGCCCAGATCGGCTTCCCGGTCACCGCCGAGGCGATCAGGCCCGCGATCAGCCAGTCGGCGAACAGCGCGACCACTCTGCGTCCCCAGCCGGCCACCGAGCCCGGTCCGTCCTCGGGCAGCCCGAGCCGACTGCCCGGATAGCGGAACTCCTCGGTGGGTCCCGCCCCGGATTGCGCAGATGATGCCATGATGCAAGCCTAGTGCTCGCCAGACGAGCACTAAATGTGCGGCCGGGGATCTCACTACCCCGCAGCCGTCACCAGTGGGTCAGCGCGGACCACGCTGGACGTAACATCCGCGAAACATTGGGGTCACGGCCGAGTAATCGGCAGGGCCTACGTTCAGAACAATCTCTGAGCCACCCCGAGGAGTACGTATGTTTTCCAGCGCTGAGGAGCTGCTCGCCTACGTCAAGGACGAGGGCGTCGCGTTCATCGACGTCCGGTTCTGTGACCTGCCGGGCATCATGCAGCACTTCACCGTCCCGGTGTCGTCATTCGGTCCCGAGGTCTTCGAGGACGGCCTGCAGTTCGACGGTTCGTCGATCCGCGGCTTCCAGCAGATCCACGAGTCGGACATGTCACTGCTGCCCGACCCGACCACGGCCTACGTCGACCCGTTCCGCCGGGACAAGACGCTGATCGTCAACTTCTTCGTGCACGACCCGCTGACCGGCGAGGCCTACAGCCGGGACCCGCGCAACATCGCCCGCAAGGCGCAGGAGTACCTGAAGTCGACCGGCATCGCCGACACCGCCTTCTTCGCGCCGGAGGCCGAGTTCTACGTCTTCGACGACGTACGGTTCGAGACCAAGCAGAACGAGAGCTACTACCACATCGACTCCGTGGCCGGCGCCTGGAACACCGGCCGGGTCGAGGAGGGTGGTAACCGTGGCTACAAGGTCCGCTACAAGGGTGGCTACTTCCCCGCGCCGCCGGTCGACCACTTCGCCGACCTGCGCAACGACATCACCAAGCACCTCGAGACCAGCGGCCTGACCGTCGAGCGGGCGCACCACGAGGTCGGTACGGCGGGGCAGGCGGAGATCAACTACCGCTTCGACACGCTGCTCACCGCGGCCGACGACCTGATGAAGTTCAAGTACATCGTCAAGAACACCGCCTGGGACGCCGGCAAGACCGCGACCTTCATGCCGAAGCCGATCTTCGGCGACAACGGCTCGGGTATGCACTGCCACCAGTCGCTGTGGAGCGACGGCAACCCGCTGTTCTACGACGAGTCCGGCTACGGCGGCCTGTCCGACATCGCCCGCTGGTACATCGGCGGCATCCTCAAGCACGCGCCGTCGCTGCTGGCCTTCACCAACCCGACGGTGAACTCCTACCACCGCCTGGTGCCGGGCTTCGAGGCGCCGGTCAACCTGGTCTACTCCCAGCGCAACCGGTCGGCCTGCATCCGGATCCCGATCACCGGGTCGAACCCGAAGGCGAAGCGGATCGAGTTCCGCTGCCCCGACCCGTCGTCGAACCCGTACCTGGCCTTCTCGGCCCAGCTGCTGGCCGGCCTGGACGGTATCCGTAACAAGATCGAGCCCGCGGACCCGATCGACAAGGACCTGTACGAGCTGCCGCCGGAGGAGCACGCGTCGGTCGCCCAGGTGCCGACCTCGCTGCCGGCCGTGATCGACTCGCTCGAGGCCGACCACGACTTCCTCCTCGAGGGCGACGTGTTCACCGCCGACCTGATCGAGACCTGGGTCGACTTCAAGCGCGAGAACGAGATCGCCCCGATCCAGCTCCGCCCCCACCCGCACGAGTTCGAGCTGTACTACGACGTGTGATCGACGCAGGTCCCTGACCTGCTCGTAGTCCGCTGAACGGCGGCTGACCTGGGCAACGTTCTCTCGACGTTGCTCATCGTCAGCCGCCGTTCTGCGTCGCCCGGCGTAAGACGCTTGGGGCTTTCTGCCTACGGAAAGCCTGACTTCCGGCCCTACGGCGGCTTCGGCCACCGGACCAGGCTAGAAGTGGACCATTAGGAGGCAGTCATGACTACAACGCTGCAAGATCAGTCCTCAGTCCGGTCCCCGCGTGGAGACTGGAGTTCACGGATTCTCGTTCGTGAGATGTGGGCCACGGTGGCAATTGTCGCGATGTGGGTGGCCGTGCTGTTCGTTGGCGTCTTCGGAGGCGACACGACCTTCCACAGCGTCGATTCGAGTTACAGCACCATCCCCTCGGGCGTCTTGGTTGCCCTGTTCGCCGCTATCGGCACCGGCTCCGTCGCCAAGCGCGTGTTCGGCCGCAAGCCGGAGTAGGCGGCGGTCGTCGGCCGGTAGCAGGAGTCGGGCGGCGAAGCGGGAGATTTCTGCCGCGGCGTCGAAGTCGGTGCTGGTCGGCTCGGGGTGGTCGGGATTCGTGGGGGCTCCGGGCCAGGAGTGGCCGCCGCCGGGGACAGTCCAGGCGGCGACCTGGGTGCCCCCGACGCCGCCGGTGAACGTCACCCGCGTGGCATCTGCCTGGCCGCGCGGGCAGCGGTCGATCGTCCGGTAGTGGTCCGCTGTCTCCTCGAGTGACAAGGTGCGGCCGCGGAGTTCGCCGTTCGGACCGCGGCGACGGGAGTAGCCGCCGCCGATGGGCGCGAGCTGGTCGGCGTCGCCGTGGATAAGCAGTGCCGACACGGCGTACGCCGGTCGCAGGTGGCTGAGCGAGGCGGGGAGGGTTCCCGCTACGGCGGCCAGTACGGCGACCCGGTCGCCGGAAGTCAGCGCGAGCCGGTGGGCCATGAAGGCGCCGTTCGAGGCTCCGGCGACCACGGTCCGGTCGGGCGTCGTACCGTATCGCTCGGCTGCGTGGTCGATCAGTGCCCGCAGAAAGGCCACATCGTCCACGCCGGCCTCGTCCGCGCTCGTGACGCCTCGACCGTCCGCCCAGGAACCGCCGTGGCCGTCCGGATACGCGACGACCCAACCGCGCGCATCCGCCTCGCGGTCGAACGTGGTCCATTCGCGCATGATCCAGCCGCCGGCCTCGGGATGGTTGCCGTGCAGCACCAGCACGAGTGGCTTCGCCCCCGGATCGACTCTCGGCAGCCGGAGCGTGAAGGTGCGCACGAGCCCACCGATCGTCAGCTGCCCGTCGACCCCGACATCGTTCATACCTTCGACTTTGCCACTGCGACAGGTTCTGAGACAGCCAATGTCTAGTAACTCAATTGAAATAAACTAGCTTTTCATGAGCCGAGAATTCCTGTGGTACATCCCCAATCAGGTCGAACCCGGGCACCGCGGTGACGACGCCGTACCAGGGCACAACAGCTTGGAGCGGTTGACCGAGTTGGCTCGGCTGACCGAGGAGCACGGATGGGGTGGCGCCCTGTTGGGGACGGGCTGGGGACGGCCGGACACGTTGACGGTGGCGACGGCGCTCGCGGCGAGGACGTCCACGTTCCAGCCGCTGGTGGCGATCCGGCCGGGGTACTGGCAGCCGGCCCATTTCGCCTCGGCGTCGAGCACGCTGGACGAACTGTCCGGCGGCCGGTTGCTGATCAACATCGTGTCCGGGCAGGACAACCTCGCGGCGTACGGCGATGCCGAAGGCGACCAGGCGCAGCGCTACGCCCGCACCAAGGAGTTCCTGCAACTCGTGCGCCGGCTCTGGACCGAGGAGAACGTCACCTTCACCGGCGAGTACTTCTCGGTCGAGCGGTCCACGGTCGCGACCCGCCCGGTCCCCCGCGAGGGACGACCACACCCACGCCTGTACTTCGGTGGCGCCTCCCCCGCCGCCGAGAAGGTCGCCGCCACCGACGCCGACGTACAACTCTTCTGGGGCGAATCCCGCGACGGCATCGCCGAACGCATCGACCGGCTGACGACTCTCCAGGCAGAACTCGGCCGCGAGCACCCACCACTCGAATTCGGCCTCCGGATCACCACCCTGATCCGCGACACCACCGACCAGGCCTGGGCCGACGCCGAGGCGAAGGTCGAGAAATTGGCCGGCGCCCAGGACGCCCTCGCCCAGCACTCCCGGCGCTTCAAAGCCGTCGGCCAGCAACGCCTCCTCGCCCTCGCCGAGCAAGGCGAGGTCCTCGACGACAACCTCTACACGACCCCCGGCAAGTACGGCGGTGGCGGCGCCGGCACCACCTGGCTGGTCGGCTCGGCCGAAGACGTCGCCAAGTCCCTCCGCAAGTACGCCGACCTGGGCATCACCCACTTCATCCTCTCGGACACCCCCTACCGCAAAGAGCTCATCCGCCTCGGCGACCAACTCCTCCCCCACCTCGCCTAGCTCCACAACCACGGGCTGTCGCTCGGCCAGGCAGCGTCAGATCACAGAACCCGCTCAGGCGTAAAGCGGCACCTGCGCACCTACCGGCGTCGCGCCGTACGACTCGGTCACCTTGTTCAATTCCGACTGGTAATAGAGGATGCCAAGCCCGAACACCAGCATCAGCAAAAGTCCGACGCCCGGGCTGCAGGTCACCGGAATCCCCGCGGCTCGCTGACTGTTGGCAATTCGCTTGCCCGTGCCGAAGTACGAGACAAGAGGCGCGATGACCGTCCAGCCAAGGAGCAATAGGACAAGCATCGGGCCGGCGACGGGGACGACTCGCCGCCGGTCGAGTTGCGCCATCTCTGCATGGATCTTGTAGTACCAGACGAGGTGGTAAATGCCGAAAGTGATCAGCGGCAAGCCAAGCCAGACACCGACGGGATTGCGATGCTTCATCTGCAAACCCTGGGCGACAGGTGTGCCCACACGTCCTGGTACTGCGATTTCCTGGGTCATGGTCCCCTCCAAAGGTGATCTTGCCTTCAGGCAGCACGCAGTCCCCCCGCGTGGCGCCTGGTACTTGAGTGCGAGCGCGATTATTCGATCTCTGTCGCGCGAACAACCTTTTGATGCCTATGTCTGCGAAATATCGAGGCGACGTGCACAACCCGCCATTGCATGCAATTCGATTAGGCCGGAATTGCGCCGCACTAGTCGCTCATGTCTTCCCCCGGCTGCTACATCGCGAGCCGGTCACTCGGTGTTACAACGGTCGGAATTATCAGCAATGCTGCTCAACTGAGGAGTTCGAGTCGGGTGCAGATTCGGTCGATCCCCTCGACTTGGGGCGGGGGTGTCGGTAGGTTCTCGCGGGCGGAGGTTTAGCGAGGGGGTATTGCGGCAATCACCCTGAGTAGGAGGACGGCCACTGCGCGCTGTCCGCCCGGGTGGGGATCATCGAGGTGAGGAGTTGTCTTGGCCAGGCCGATGACGGCTGATCAGACGCTGGCGGCACTACGCAAGTGGGAGGTGAGGGTCCGCGAATATCCGGGCTGGCGGACGCGCGGCCGGCCGGGCGGGATCAAGGACGCGCGCGGGATCGTCATCCATCACACCGGCAGCACCTCCCAGGCCGACGACTACCTGAACTTCCTGTTCGTCCGCGGCCGCCCCGAGGACGGCATCCCGGGACCGCTGTGCCACGTGTCGACCGACATGGACGGCGACCTGCACCTCGGCGCGGTCGGCCGGGCCAACCACGCGGGCTCGGGTTCACTGACGACGCTGAACCACGTGACCGCGCAGAACTACAGGGGGTACTCCGCCGAGCTGCGTCCCGGCGCGGACAACGTGGACGGCAACGACTACTACTACGGCAACGAGATCCGGTACGACGGCTCGCGCGCGATGACGGCGGCCGCCTACCGTACTGCGCTGTTGCACGCGGCCGCGATCTGCGACTTCTACGGGTGGTCCGCGCTGTCCGTGATCGGGCACAAGGAACACACGCTGCGCAAGGACGACCCGGGCCACTGCTTGATGAACAGATTCCGCACCGACCTGGCCGCAGTACTGAGGGCCGGACCTGGAGACGACATGGCGAACGCAGACGAGGTACTGGCCGAACTCAGGAGGTTCGAGGCCGCGGAGGCGCAGCGGTACGCCGATCTGGCGTCCCGGGTGCAGGGCCTGATCAACCAGGAGGCCGGCCGCTACGCCGACTACCTCCGTCGCTTCGACGCCATCATGAAGGCCCTCCCCAACGCCGTCCTCGAACCACTCCCCGGTACGCCGAGCGACCCGACCGACCCGGCCGACCCGGTCGACCCGGTCGACCCCAGCGACCCGACCGACCCCAGCGAGCCCAGCGACCCCAGCGACCCCAGCGACCCGAGCGATCCGGCAGGTTCCCGCTCCAGCTGAAGCTCGCCGTCTCCCGGGCGCGCCGCGACGGCAGGCGGACCGCGCCCGGGCACACCTTCGCGTCGGATGACAGAATCCAACCGACGAGACGACGCGGAGGTGAGACCGTGCCCAACGGTTCAGAGATCGAGCAGGTGCCGGAGGTTACGACGCCGTCCGCGCGGCGTGCGCCGAGCCTGACCGACGTCGCCGCGCTCGCCGGGGTGTCGCACATGACGGTGTCCCGGGTAATCAACGACAGCGAGGTCGTCCGGCCGGCCACCCGCGAACGGGTCCGGGCCGCGATCGAGACGCTGGGATACCGCCCGAACACCGCCGCCCGGGCCCTCGTCACCGGCCGGACCGGAACGCTCGGCGTAGTGACGATGGACTCCACCCTCTACGGACCGGCCAGCACGCTGTACGGGATCGAGTGCGCCGCGCGGGACGCCGGCTTCGCGATCACCGTCGCGAGCGTGGGCCAACCGGGCCGGGGGTCGATCGCCGAGGCCGTCGAGACCCTGCAGCGCCAGGGAGTCGAGGGCATCGTCGTCATCGCTCCCCACGTCGCGACGGCCGAGGCCCTGGAGTTCGCGCCCCACGACATCCCGCTCGTCGCGGTCGGCGGCGCGGCCGGCCCGACCCCGGCCGTCGCGGTCGACCAGTACGACGGCGCCCGGCTCGCCACCGAACATCTGCTGTCGCTCGGCCACGCCACCGTCTGGCACGTCGCCGGACCGGCCGACTGGCTCGAGGCCGCCGAACGTGAGCGCGGCTGGCGCGAGACGCTCAAGGCTCACGGCGCGCGGCCGCCGCGGTTGATCCGGGGCGACTGGAGCCCGCGCTCGGGGTACGAGGCCGGCCGGACCCTGGCCGCCAAGCGCGACCTGGGCGCGGTCTTCGTCGCCAACGACCAGATGGCGCTCGGCCTGCTGCGGGCGTTCACCGAGGCCGGGATCAGCGCTCCGGCGGACGTGCACATCGTCGGCTTCGACGACATCCCGGAGGCCGAGTTCTTCAACCCGCCGCTGACGACGGTCCGGCAGGACTTCACCGCGGTCGGGCGGCGGACCTTCGCCTTGCTGTCCGAGCAGATGAGCGGCGCCGGACGACCCGGCAGCGAGCGGATCGCCGCCGAGTTGATCGTCCGGCAGAGCACCAGTCCGCGCTGATCAGTTCTGCCGCCGGGTCAGCAACCGCTGGATCACCACGAAGATCAGCAGCAGCGTCCCGATCGAGATCTTCGTCCACCACGAACTCAACGTTCCGTCGAAAGAGATGAACGTCTGGATGGTGCCGAGCAGCAGGACGCCGAACATCGTCCCCAGCAACAGCCCACGGCCACCCGTCAGCAGCGTCCCGCCGATGACGACGGCCGCGATCGCGTCGAGCTCCATCCCCACCGCGTGCAGGCTGTAGCCCGACAGCGTGTACGCCGCGAACAGCAACCCGGCCAGCGCCGAGCACAGCCCGCTGATCGTGTAGACGCCGACCTTGACGAACGCGACCCGCAAGCCCATCAGGTGGGCCGAGCTCTCACTGCCGCCCACGGCGTAGACAGTGCGACCGAACCGGGTCATGTGCAGCACCCAGGCACCGATCGCGAACACGACGACAGCGACGACGACGCTCGGCGTGACGTGGTACCCACCCGGTAGCGGCACGGACCCCTGAGCGAAGGCCGTGAAGGTGCCCTCCCGGATCGGAATCGACTCGACGCTGATCAGATAGCAGAGCCCGCGCGCCAGGAACATCACCGCCAACGAGGCTATGAACGGCTGCACCTCGAAGTAATGGATCACCAGGCCCATCAAGGTCCCGAGGAGTGTCCCTGACACGAGCACGGCGATGATCGTTACCGGCGCCGGCCAGCCCGCCTGCAAGGTCGACGCGGCGATCATGGTGGACAGCGCGACGACCGACCCGACGCTCAGGTCGATACCGCCGGTGAGGATCACGAACGTCATCCCGACGCCCAGTACCAGCAGGAACGCGTTGTCCACGAACAGGTTCAGCACGACCTGCGGATCCGCGAAACCCTGGTAGCGCAGGGATCCGGCGCCGAACATGCCGATCAGCAACGCGACCGTCGCGGCCACCGGCAGATACCGACGTGGCGGACTGTACGTGCGAACGCGATCGAGGAAGGTCGGCGACGCGGTCACCGAAGTCGAGGTGGTCATGCTGCACCGGCCTTCACGGTGGAGACGGGACGACGGCTGCGGAACGCCGCGCGGGCCCTGGGAGACTGCAGAAGACAAACCGCGATCACCACGACCGCCTTGAACAGGTAGTTGGCCTCGGCCGGAATCCCGATCGTCGGGATCGTGGTGGCCAGGGTCTGGATGAACATCGCGCCGACCAGCGTCCCGAGCAGCGAGAACTTGCCGCCGGCCAGCGAAGTGCCGCCGATCACGACGGCCAGGATCGCGTCCAGCTCGATCCACAGACCGGCGTTGTTCGCGTCGGCCGCACTCGTGTTCGAGGCGATCATCAGACCGGCGACGCCGGCGCAGAAGGCGCAGAACACGTAGACGGTCCAGGTGATCGTCCGGGCCCGGACCCCGGCGAGCCGGCTCGCCTCCGGGTTGATGCCGACCGACTCGATGAGCATGCCGAGCGCCGTACGCCGTGCCAGGACCGCCGTCACCGCGAAGACCGCGAGAGCGATCAGGATCGCCACCGGCAAGGTGGCCACGAAGCCCGCGCCGAGCACTTTGAAGGCCGGGTTGACCACGGTGGTGATCTGGCCGTCGGTGATCAGCATCGCGAGTCCGCGGCCGGCTGTCATCAGCACGAGGGTGGCGATGATCGGCTGGATCCCGAACACCGAGACCAGGAACCCGTTCCACAGCCCGAGCAGAATGCAGACGCCGACCGCGAGCGCGACGGCGCTGACCACCGTCGAGGTGGCCGCCGGCCGATCAGAACCCGCGATGTACACGCAGGCCACGGCGCCGGCGATCGCAGCCACGGCACCGACCGAGAGGTCGATCCCGCGGGTGGCGATCACCAGCGTCATTCCCAGTGCCACCAGCAGGACCGGCGCACCGTTGCGAAGGATGTCGATCAGGCTGCCGTACAGATGACCGTCCTGCAGCCGCACCGACAGGAACGACGGGGTGACAGCCGTATTGAGTGCTATCAGCAACAACAGCGCGAGCGTCGACCAGAACAATGGCCGCCGGAGGAGTTCACGCATCGGAGTCCTCTTCCTTCGTGTCGGCGCCGCCGGCGGCGATGGTCGCCAGGATCCCTGCCACGGTGACGCTTTCGTCGTTGAACCGGTCCGCGATCTTGGCCCGGTCCCGCATCACCACGACGCGGTCGCTGAGCCGGAGAACCTCCTCGAGTTCGGTGGAGATGAAGACCACCGACATGCCCTCGTCGGCGAGCTTCGCGACCAGTTGCTGGATCTGGGTCTTGGCGCCGATGTCGATCCCGCGGGTCGGTTCGTCCAGGATCAGCAACTCCGGCTGGGTGATCAGCCAGCGAGCCAGCAGCACCTTCTGCTGGTTGCCGCCGGACAGGTTGCGCATCAGTGCGCTTGGGTCGGGCGGGCGGATGTCGAGCGCCTTGATGTACTCCGTCACCAGCCGATCACGGGTTCGCTGCGGCACCGGGCGCAGCCAGCCGCGGGCGGCCTGCAGCGTCAGCAGCATGTTGTCGGCGATGGTCAGGTCCTCGACCACGCCTTCGGCCCGGCGGTTCTCGCTCGAGAACGCGATCTTCGCGCCGATGGCACCGCGCGGCGTACGGAACCGGCGCCGGGAACCCCGTACGTCGATCGTGCCGGCGTCCGCGGTATCGGCGCCGAACAGCAACCGGGCGAGTTCGGTGCGGCCAGAACCCAGCAGACCCGCGACCCCGATCACCTCGCCGTCGTAGATCTCCAGATCGACGGCCTGCAAGCTTCCCTTGCGGCTCAGCCCCAGCACCTGCAGGAGCGGGACGCGCGCCTCGTCGGGCGCGGCGGTCGGAGCCTGGTGCTCGAGCCGGTCCAGGGTCTCCAGTTCGCGACCGATCATGGCCTCGACCAGCGCGAGCTGAGTGGTGTCCCGGGTCAGGTACTCACCGACGAGCTTCCCGTTCCGCAGGACCGTCATCCGGTCGGAGATCTCGAAGACCTGGTCCAGGAAGTGGGAGACGAACAGGATCGCCACTCCCTGGTCGCGCAGATCGCCCATCACCGCGAACAGTTTGGCCACCTCGTCGGCGTCCAGGCTGGACGTCGGCTCGTCGAGGATCAGTACCCGGGCGTCGATGTCGAGCGCACGGCCGATCGCCACCAGTTGCTGGATCGCGATCGAGTGCTCGCCCAGCGACGAGCCCGGGTCGATCGACAGGCCGAGCCGGTCCAGGATCGACCGCGCCCGGCGGTTCATCGCCTTGACGTCGATCCGGCCGAACCGGTGCGGTTCGCGGCCGAGCAGCATGTTCTCCGCGACCGTCAGGTTCGTGCAGAGATTGACCTCCTGGTAGACCGTGCTGATGCCCGCGGCCTGCGAGTCGGCCGGTGAGGCGAACCGGTGGTCGGTGCCCGCCACCGTCACGGTGCCCTCGTCGATCGTGTAGACGCCGGTCAGGGCCTTGATCAGGGTCGACTTCCCGGCGCCGTTCTCACCCATCAGGGCGTGCACCTCGCCGGGCAGCAGCCGGAAGTCGACATCGGCCAGCGCCTTGACGCCGGGAAAGCTGATGGAGATCCCGCGCATCTCGACGACAGGCGTGCCGACGGCCGGTGGCGGGATCGAAGTGGTCACCTGAGTCATCGAGATTCCTTCACGTGCGGATCGCCCGCGAGGCCGGGCAGGGACCGGCCTCGCGGGCAGCTGGGCGGTGGAACTGGATCAGTACTGCCGCGAGGGCAGGGCCGCCTTGGCAGCGGCCTGGTCGAACGTGGTCTCCTCGGTCAGCACCCGTGCGGGCACCGACTCACCGGCCACGACCTTCTTCGCCAGGTCCATCAGTTGTGGGCCGAGCAGCGGGTTGCACTCGACGATGTAGTTGATCTTGCCGGCCGCCAGCGCGGTCATCCCGTCCTTCACCGCGTCGATGCTGATGATCTGGATGTCCTTGCCCGGCTTGAGTCCGGCCGCCTCGATCGCCTCGATCGCGCCGAGCCCCATGTCGTCGTTGTGCGCGAACACCACGTCGATGTTCTTCTGCGACTTCAGGAACGACTCCATCACCTTCTTGCCGCCGTCACGGGTGAAGTCACCCGTCTGCGAGGCCGCGATGGTGATCTTCGGGTTCGCCTTCATGGCGTCCTCGAAGCCCTTCTTGCGGTCGATGGCCGGCGCCGCGCCGGTCGTCCCCTGCAGCTCGACGACCTTGATGCTGCCGTCCTTGTTCACGTCCGCCGCGTCGCCCTCCTTGACCAGCCACTCGCCGGCCTTCTTGCCCTCGACAACGAAGTCGGAGCCGAGGAAGGTCTTGTAGAGCGAGGTGTCCTTGGAGTCGACCGCGCGGTCGGTCAGGACGACCGGGATGTTGGCCCGCTTGGCCTCCATCAGCACGGTGTCCCAGCCGGTCTCGACCACCGGCGAGAAGGCGATCACGTCCACCTTCTGCTGGATGAAGGACCTGATCGACTTGATCTGGTTCTCCTGCTTCTGCTGGGCGTCGGAGAACTTCAGCTCGATCCCCGCCGTCTTGGCGGTCTCCTGGATCGACTTCGTGTTCGCCGTCCGCCAGCCGCTCTCGGCGCCGACCTGGGCGAAGCCCATCGTGATGCTGTCGCTGGACGCACTCGGCTTGGGCTTGTCACCTCCGCAAGCCACCAGGCTGCCGGCGAGCACCAGGCTCGTCGCAACCGCCACCAGTCTCTTCACTACAGCGCCTCCCTTGTCGTACCGGTCCGGGACCGATTGGGCTGAATGTTAGCGTTAACTTTCGGTACGTCAACACCTCCGAGGCCAGATTGTTAGCGTTCACGATTTGCGCCTCAGGCAGGCGGGCGACAAACGGTCACGGTTCGGACCAACGCTTTCCGAGGTCTTGCCCAGAATTATTCTGAGGGTTAACTTAACCCGCATTCGAACCCCGAAGCGGCCCGCCCGGACCGTCTCCCGGACGGTTCACGAGGCAAGGAGACTGCGCGATGGCGATCGACAGGACACAGCTCACGCGGCGGGGTTTTCTCGGCGTAGGAGTCGCGGCCGGCATCATCACGCTGACCGCGTGCGGCTCGGACAGTGACAAGAAGCCGGGCGGTGGCGGTGGGGGCGCTGCCGACCTGGTGATGACCGTGTGGGGCGGGGACACCGACAAGACGACGTACCAGCAGCGGATCGACGCGCTGGTGAAGAAGTTCCCGGAGCTCAAGGTCAAGCTCCAGTTGATTCCCGGCGACGGTTACGCGCAGAAGGTGCAGACGATGATCGCGGGCGGCAAGGGCCCGGACATCATGCAGGTGGCCGAGAACGTCAACGTCTACTCCAGCAAGAACCAGATCATGCCGCTGGACGACCTGGCGAAGAAGGCCGGGCTGGACCTGGAGCAGCGGTTCGGCTCGATCGGGAAGATCTACTCCTACCAGGACAAGGTCTACGCGATCCCGGACCGCTCCGGCGCGATGATCGTCTACTACAACAAGGGCCTGTTCGATGCCAAGGGCATCAAGCCGCCGACGGCGGACTGGACCTGGGACGACGCGCTGTCCGCGTTCAAGGAACTCACCATCCCCGGCAAGCAGTGGGGTTACGGCGGCGGTGGCTGGTGGGCGCAGTGGTGGAGCTTCGTCTACCAGAACGGCGGCAAGATCATCGACGACGCCGGCAAGCCCGCCGTGGCCACCGACGAGGTCATCGAGGCGCTGCAGTGGACCGGCGACCTGGTCTTCAAGCACGGCGTCGTCCCCACGCCGAAGCAGTTCGCCGACATGGGCGCCGACGTCGGCGCCGACGGTGCGTTCGCGAACGGCAAGCTCGCGGTCAACACCACCGGCTTCTGGGGCATCAGCGGACTGGCCAAGTCCAAGATCGACTGGAACATCGCACCGCTGTGGCGTGGCAAGGAGCAGGCCGTGACCGCCTTCGGCAGCGGGCTCGCCATCTCCCGGACCGCGAAGAACCCCGAGGCCGCGTTCAAGGCGATCGAGTTCCTCACCTCGCCCGAGGCACAGCAGAAGATCATCGCCACCGGCGAGGACGTGCCGGCCAGTATCGAGGTACAGAAGAGCAACGCGTTCCTCAAACCCGCGTGGATGACCAAGCCGGTGGACATGAACGTGTTCGCCGAGTCGAGTTCGTTCGTCTACCGGGCGCCGTTCATCCCGGCCTGGAACGAGATGCAGAAGGCGTTCGACGACGGACTGGCCGACTTCTGGCTCGGCAAGAAGGACGCCCGGACCTCGTTGACCGCGATCCAGCAGCGGCTCGAGACCATCGTCAAGCCCGCGGGCTGATGTCGATGCTCCGGCGCCGGGAGGCGCTGTGGTTCTACCTGTTCGCGTCGCCGTGGATCATCGGCTTCGTGGTGTTCCTGCTCGGTCCGATGATCGCGTCGGTCTACATCTCGCTGACGGACTGGGACTCGTTCACCGCGCCCAAGTGGGTCGGGCTGGACAACTACGTCCGGTTGCTGACCGACGATCCGATCTTCTGGAAGGCGTTGTGGAACACGTTCTACTACGCGGCGGTTTCGGTCCCGCTCGGCCTGGTGATCGGACTGTGGCTCGCCAACCTGCTGAACAAGGGGGTCCGGCTGCGCAAGCTGTTCCGGACCCTGATCTACCTGCCGACGCTGGTGCCACTGGTCGCGACGGCGATGATCTTCAAGATGGTGCTCGCCCCGTCCGGCCCGCTGAACGACGCGCTCGGGCTGTTCGGCATCCCGGGCCCGTCGTGGCTGCTGGAGTCGGTCTGGGTGAAACCCGCGCTGATCCTGCTGTCGGTCTGGGGAGCCGGTGGCGCGACCGTCCTGTTGCTCGCGGCAATGAAAGGCATCCCTCGTGAGCTGTACGAGGCGGCCGAGGTGGACGGCGCCGGCCCGGTCCGGCAGTTCTGGAGCATCACCGTCCCGCAGTTGACGCCGATCATCTTCTTCAACCTGATCATGGGGCTGATCGGCGCCTTCCAGGTGTTCTCCCAGGTGTACATCCTGACCAAGGGTGGACCGGACAACGCGAGCCAGACGATGGTGCCGCTGCTGTTCAACGAGGCGTTCTCCTTCTACCACATGGGTTATGCCTCGGCGATCTCCTGGCTGCTGTTCGCCGTGATCCTGGTGTTCACGCTGATCGCCTTCCGGACCGCGCGGCGCTGGGTGTTCTACGAGACCGAGGTGAAGTGATGGCTACCGCTCTTTCCACCGCCGCCCCCGGGCAGAGTGTCCGCAGTACCGAACGGGTGGTTCGCGCCAAGCGCTCGACGCCGTTCAGCTATGCGACGCTGATCATCGTGTCGGCCGTGCTCTGCGTCCCGCTGGTGTTCGTGATCTCGATCGCGTTGTCCAGTGACCAGACGGTGAACGCGAACACCTTCACGATCATCCCGCGCGAGTTCCACTGGGAGAACTTCACCCGGGTGTTCGGCACCGAGCTGCCGATGCAGCGGTTCCTGCTCAACTCGGTGATCATCTCGGCCGGTGCCGTGGCCGGCCAGGTGCTGTCCAGCGGCCTGGTCGGTTACGCGTTCGCCCGGCTGCGCGCACCGGGCAAGAACGCCCTGTTCATCATCGTCATCGCGACCATGATGATCCCCTCGCAGATCACGATGATCCCCCAGTTCCTGCTGTTCAAGGAGCTGGGCTGGGTGAACACCTATCTGCCGCTGATCGTGCCGAACTTCTTCTCCAACGCCTTCAACGTCTTCCTGGTCCGCCAGTTCGTCTCCCGGCTGCCAAGTGAGATCGACGAGGCCGCGATGGTGGACGGGCTCGGCTTCTTCGGTATCTACCGCCGGATCATGCTGCCGATGCTCGCTCCGGTACTCATCGCGATCGGCATCTTCACCCTGACGGCCACCTGGGGTGACTTCATGGGACCGTTGATCTACCTGAACGACGAGTCGAAGATGCCACTGGCACTGGGCGTGCAGTACATCACCAGTACGTCGCAGGCGCTCCAGGCTCCGCCGTGGAACCTGGTGATGGTGGGCTCCATCCTGCTCACGCTGCCGATGATCCTGGTTTACTACCTCGGTCAGCGGTACCTGTACGAGATGGACATCAGCGGCGGCAGTGCGGGGGTCAAGTGAGTTCGTCCACCACGGTCGGTACCGGCGTCGAACTCGATGCCCAGGGCATCTGGATCGACGGCCGGCCGAAATTGTTGCTCTGCGCATCGTTGTTCTACTTCCGCCTGCCGCGGGAGCAATGGCGGAGCCGCCTGGAGCAGATCCGGACGTCGGGCTACACCTGCGTCGACGTCTACCTGCCGTGGAACTTCCACGAGGTCGCGCCCGGCAGGTGGTCGTTCGACGGCCGCCGCGATGTCGCCGCATTCCTCGATCTCGCCCACGAGGTGGGCCTGTCGGTGATCGCCCGGCCGGGCCCGTACATCTGCTCGGAGTGGGACGGCGGCGCCCTGCCGGCCTGGCTGGGCCTCGATCCCGACGTACGGGTCCGGCAGAACGAACCGCGGTACCTCGCCCAGGTGACGGCCTGGTTCGACCAGGTGCTGCCGCTGCTCGCCGAGCGGCAGTATCCGGCGGGTCCGGTCGTCATGGTCCAGTTGGAGAACGAGCTCGACTTCTTCGACTGCGGGGACCGCACCGGTTACCTCACCTCCCTGCGCGACCAGGCGATCGACCACGGCATCACCGTGCCGCTGATCGCCTGCGCCGGGCAGGGCGACCTCGCCGGCGCCACCGGTGACGTCCCCGGCGTCGTGGCCGCCTGCAACTTCTACCCGAACGACGACTCGCCGCACATCGAGGCAGAGGTACGCCGGTACGCCGGGCTGCTCGCCGATCGCGGGCTCCCCCTGCTGATCACCGAAACCAACCGCCGGCACCGAACACTCCGTCGGCTCCTGGCCAGTGGCGCCGCGCTGATCGCGCCCTATCTCCAGTCGTCCGGCTGGAACTTCGGCTTCACGCCGTCCACCGGGAACTGGGGTGCCCCAGGCAACTTCATGAGCCACGACTACGACTTCGGCGGCTACGTCTCCCCGACGGGGGCGACCCGGCCGGAGTACGACGAGGCGCGGGTGCTCGCCCGCGTCGTCGCGGCCCTCGGGTCTCAGCTGGCGCTCGCCACCGCAACGGTGCCGCGCGTCGAAGTGACGGCCGACTTTCCGACCAGTTCGTCGATCTCGGCGCTGGACCTGGACGGCGGCGGCCAGCTGATCGCCGTACCGAACCTCGACCAGGCTCCCGGACGAGCGGTCGTCAACGGGGTGTCCGTGGCGGTCGCGGCCGGGTCGTGTCCGCTCATGCTGGTCGATCTGCCCTTGCAGGACACGACTTTGACGCTCGCGTCGGCGGATCTGGTCGCTGTCGGCGACGGCGTACTGGTGTTCTCGTCGGTCGTTCCTGTCACCGTCGTGCTGGGACAGACCCAGGTCGAGATCCCGGCCACCCCGGGCCGGGTCGAGCGCAGAGTTGTCGACGGCATCGATCTGGTCGTGCTGACACCGCCGAACGCGGCGCGGTTCAACTCCATCCGGCCCGACCGCACGATCGAGCTGGATCATGTCCGGGACCGGAAGGTCCTGGCCCCGGCGACCGAGGTCCGGACCGTCCGGCAGCGGTCAGGTGCGGCCCCGGCGAAGTCGGCCGGTACCCACGACCTGCCGCCGTCGCTGGAATCGCTCGGCGTCTTCCGTGGTCGTGGAACCTACTCCGCGACGACGGATCTGACCGGGATCGACGAACTGCTGCTCGTCGGCGCCTGCGACATCGTGGAGCTGTCGATCGCCGGCCAGCTGCAACCGGCCGTTGCCGATTTCGGCGCGACCCGGCGGGTCGACGTACGGGCCGCGCGAGGCCGCTGTGAGATTGACGCGTCGGTCGAGATCTGGGGACACGCCAACTTCGACGATGCCCGCCTGCCGGCTCTCCGCCTCGGCGCGCTCCGCGGACTGGGCACTGTCTGGAAGGTGGAAGGTGTCCAGGACCTCGATGCCTTGTGGACGGTGGACGGCCACTGGTCGGGCGAGCCGGCGCCGATCCGGTCGCTCGGAGGCTGGAGCAGTACGCGCGTCGGCGTACCGATCACCTACTCGCGGCGCCTCGATCTCCCGACACGCTCGGCCCTCCACTTCAGCGGTCTCGACCAACCGATCACGGTCACTCTGGACGACGGCGAGCCGATCACCGTTCATCGGGAGAACCCCTGGCTGATGCTGCCGGCCGGGACCACCGAGGTCGCGGTCACCCTGCAGCACGATCCGAGTGGCGCCGGGCTGCACGCAGAGCTGCTGAGCCTGCAACCAGTGATGGACTGGACCTGCACTGTCCAGGACGACGAACTGCTCACCGCCTTCGCCACCGGCAGCACCGTGACGTCGGACGTCGAGCTCCCGCTGACCCTCGAACCGGGCGAAGAGGTCTGGCTCGACATCGATCTTCCGGCCGATCACGAAGGTCTGCTGATCCGGTTCGGCGGCTCGCAGCTGCGGGTGACCGGCTGGGCGGCCGGCGAGTGCCTCGGCCGGACCTGGATCGGTGACCGGCCCGCCTTCTCCGGCGGCGACCCCGATGTCTTGTGGGTACCGGCCGGCTGGTCCGGCCTGACCCTGCTGCTCCGGGGCGTCGCGGGCCCCGCCGATCCGGTCCTTCGTACGCTACGGCTGAGCCCAGCGACGACCGGAGGGGAAAATGGTGCCGCGGCAGACGTCTCGTGACCTTCGCAACGAAAGCCGGTTCGAGGTTCTCCGGGCGCTCTTCGAGCTGGGTCCGTCGACCCGGCAGGAGATCGCCCGGCATACCCGGCTCAGCACCGCGACGGTGGCCACGCTGGTCACCGAGTTCCTGTCCGAGGGCGTACTGCGGATCGCCGCCCTGGAGCGCCGGACGGTCGGACGACCGTACGAGCGGCTGGCGATCGACCCCGACCGCGGCCGCATCGTCGGTGTGGACGTCGCCGAGACCTACGTCGCCGCGACCCTGTTCGACATCGCGCTGACCCCGATCAGCCACGGCGAGGTGACGCTGGACGAGCACGAGAACAGCCAGGCGTACGTGGTCGACGGGATCGTCCGGGCGGTCGAGGCGGCCGTCGGGACCGGCGCGGGCGAGGCCGATCGCATCCTCGGCGTCGGCGTCAGCATGCCGGGCCAGGTCAGCCCCGGTGCCGGTGTCTCCGTCTTCGCGCCGAACTGGGACTGGCACGAGGTCAAGATCGAGGAACTGCTGGCGCAGGGTCTCCGGATCCCGGTGTACGTCGACAATCCGCTCAAGGCGGTCGCGTTGTCGGAGATGTGGTTCGGCGTCGGCCGCGTCGCCGACAGCATGGCGGTCGTCAATCTCGGCACCGGCGTCGGCGCCGGGATCGCCATCGACGGCGCACTCATCCGCGGCGCCAACAACAACGCCGGCGAGTGGGGGCACACGCTGCTCCAACTGGACGGCCGCCAGTGCCGTTGCGGCCGCCGTGGCTGCGTCGAGGCCTACCTCGGCGTCCACGGCATCGAGACCTCGCTCGCGGAGATCGACAAGGACCACCCGGCGCTGCGGCAGCCGCTGCAGCGCGATTTCATCGACGCGGTCGCCACCGGCCTGGCTGCCGGCGACCCGGTGCTGGCCGAGCTCGCACGCCGTACGGCGCACTACCTGGCCGCCGCGCTCGGCGACCTCGTCACCCTGCTGGACATCCCGTACATCACCCTCACCGGCTGGACCTCGACCGCTCTCGCGGAGTGGCTCGTGCCGGCGGTCCGCGCGGAACTGCCGGACCATGTCCTGCCCGGATCGCTGCCGGACCTCACCGTCGAGGTCTCCCGCGTCCCCGGCAACCCGGTCGCACTCGGTATGGCGGCCTTCGCTCTGGAGCACTTCCTCGGCCGGCTCGGCCTGCCCAGTCCGGCCAGCGCCCCGATCGCCCGCCGCCGGACCCGCCCTCAGTCCTAGGAGACCCCTCTTGTCCAGCCCCGCAGCCGCCCGGATCGTGATCGACCTCGACCTTCCCGGCCCCACCATCAGCCGGCACCTCTACGGCCATTTCGCCGAACACCTCGGCCGGTGCGTGTACGACGGCTTCTACGTCGGCGAGTCCTCCGACCTGCCGAACGAGGGCGGCATCCGGCTCGACGTGGTCGAGGCGCTGCGTGCCCTGAACATCCCCAACCTGCGCTGGCCGGGCGGCTGCTTCGCCGACGAGTACCACTGGATGAACGGCATCGGCCCGCGCTCGGACCGGCCCGGGATGGTCAACACCAACTGGGGCAACGTCGAGGAGAACAACCACTTCGGCACCCACGAGTTCATGGCCCTGTGCGAACTGCTCGGCGCCGAGGCGTACGTGAACGGCAACGTCGGCAGCGGCACCGTCCAGGAGATGAGCGACTGGGTCGAGTACCTGACCCGCAGCGGCGACAGCCCGATGGTCCGACTGCGGAAGGCCAACGGCCGGGAAGAGCCGTGGAAGGTTCCGTTCTGGGGAATCGGCAACGAGGCCTGGGGCTGCGGCGGCAACCTGTCCGCCGACGCGTACGTCGAACTGGCCCGCCGCTACGCCACCTTCTGCCGCGAGCACGACGGCAACAAGCTCTACCGGATCGCGGCCGGCGCCTCCGACGACGACCTCGCCTGGACCGAAGCCCTGATGAAGTCGATCAGCACCCTGGGCGGCGAACCGCGCAACATCTTCCAGGCCATCTCGGTGCACTACTACACGGTGCCCGGGACGTGGGAGCACAAGGGCAGCGCGACCGAGTTCGGGGTCGACGACTACTACCGGACCATGATCAAGGCGCAGGACATCGACCGCGTGCTCACCGGTCACTCGACCGTGATGGACGCCTACGACCCGAAGCGCAAGATCGGCCTCGTGCTCGACGAATGGGGCACCTGGTGGGACGTCGAGCCGGGCACGAACCCTGGCTTCCTGTATCAGCAGAACGCCCTGCGCGACGCGTTGGTGGCGAGCCTGCATTTCGACGTGTTCCACCGGCACGCCGAGCGGCTGGTGATGGCCAACATCGCCCAGACGGTGAACGTCCTGCAGGCGATGCTGCTGACCGACGCCGGCGGTGGGCTCGTGCTCACTCCGACGTACCACGTGTTCGAGATGAACAAGGGCCATCACGACGCGACCTCCGTGCCGGTGCACCTGGTCGACCGGCCCACGCCGTACGCGCTGGAGGGCAAGGAACTCGAGCTGCTCACCGCCTCGGCCAGCGTGAAGGACGACCGGGCCCTGGTGTCGGTGACCAACCTCGACCCGGGCGCGCCGGCGGACGTCGTACTGGATCTGCGGGGGGCGACGATCCGCGGGCATCAAGGACGGTTGCTCACGGCACCTGAGTTGCAGGCGCACAACTCGGCGGCCGATCCGCAGGCTGTTGTTCCGGTGCCGTTGACCGACGTGACCATTGACGACCGAGGTCTCCGGTTGACGCTACCGCCACACTCCTTCGCGACTGTCGAGCTGGACCTTTGAATATCAGCCGGCTCACGGAGCACTGACGGAGTTGATGGTGGAGCCCTTGATGTAGACGGGCCGGACGCCGACCGGGACGGTGATGTTGCCGGCGGCGTCCGGTGTGTAGGTGGTGGACAGGCCGTACAGGCTGGTGACCTGGATCGGGCCGCCGGCATTCACCGTCACCGTCGTGTTGGCGCCGGTGGCTGCCCAGATGGCGCGCAGCGGTGATCCGTCCGCGGCCGAGAAGACCTGGTCGATCAGTCCGTTGCCGGGGTTCTCCCTGCCGAGGAAGGTCGCGCCCGCGAGTTGGCGGGCGGCGGTCGCATAGGCGACGAACGACGGCTTCGGGGTGTACGGACCGAGCGGGTCGGAGCTGTGGTGGATGAGACCGAAGTTGTCCTCCAGTCCGGCCGGATCGGATCCGTCGTTCATGAAGTCGTAGAGGTAGTACCGCTGGATGCCGTGGCCAAGGGTGACGAGTTCGGCACGGGCCAGGTACATCGCCTGGGTGGCTTCGTCGACCGAGTCGCTGCTGGTGGCCGTCCGCCAGCCGGCCTCGGTGATCCAGATCGGCTTGTCGACCCCGCCGTTGTACTGGCGGATGATCGCTCGTAGCTGCGCGATGTACGTGCCGAGGTTCTCCGGCGCGTGGAGGTAGTTGTACGGATGGATCGACACGACGTCGAGATACTGCAAGCCTCCGAGAGCTGCGAACGACTGGAACCAGGCCAGCTGGGTGACGTCTGTGTCGCCTCCGCCGACCACGGTGACCGCCGGATGGCCGGCCTTCACCTTGGCGTACGTCGCCTTCAGCAGGGTCAGGTAGCTGTCCGGGGACTTGTTCGCCGGCCCGGCGGCGTTGTTGTCCCACTCGTTCCAGACCGCGAGGTTCTTCACCTGCGGGTACTTCGTGAGCAGGGCGTCGGCGTAGTTGGCGAACGCTGCTCGCCCCGCATCGGTGGACGGCGCGTTGAACGCGTGGTCCGGGCAGTCGTACAGACAGTTGCCGTAGTCGGCGATGAGCAGCGGATCGATCGAGTTGTTCTGCAACGCGGTCAGGTAGTTCGTCACCTTGGCCGGGAAGGCGAACGTCCCCCTCGTCGTCTCGGCGTCGGCCCAGTAGGCCTCGTCGCGCACCGTGCGGGCGCCGGACTGCGCGACCAGCGGCAGTGGATCCGGGCCCCACTTCGCGCCGAAGTGCGTGCCGGCACCGAGCAGTGGGCCGGCGTACAAGGCCGTCACGCTGTCGATGCTGACAGTCGCGGCTGTCCCGCCACCGATGATCTGTGGCTTGTCGACCGTGAGCGAGACGGCCTTGGCCGGACCGTGCCAGATCCCGTCGTCCGCTCCGCCGAAGTGCAGGTACGACGTACCGGCGTCGAACCGGGAGACGGTCAGCGACTGCCAGTTCGAGGTCCCGGACAACGGAAGGCGTTGCTGATGGACCTGACCGGTGGCATCCGTCAGTCGCAGTCCGATCGACGACAGCTGAGTGGTACGCACCCACAGGGTCAGCGACGAAAGGTTCTGCGAGGTCAGCTCGCGTTGCAGCGCCACGTAGTTCCCACCGCCGGAGAAGTCGGCGGAAAGCTTGGCCGACTGGACCCCGGTGTGTCCGGTACTCGGGTCGAGCGTGTAGCTCCCGGTGGCGCCGGGAAATTCACTCCCGGGGTAGAAGCTCCAGCCTTCGGCCGAACTCTCGTAGTCGCCGAGCACCGTGTTCGGCTGCGCCGCGGGTACTCCGGCCGTCAGGTCGTCGATGCTGATGGCGGCCGTCGTACCGCCGCCGGTGATTCCGTTGCGATCCAGGACCAGTTCGACGCCCTTCGCGGGGCCGTGCCACACGCCGTCGTTCGCGCCACCGAAGTGAACGTACTGCCGGCCCCCGTCGAAGCGGGTGATCGCCAGCGCCTGCCAATCCGTCGCGCCCGAGAGGTTCACCCGCTGCTGGTGCACCTGTCCGGTCGAGTCGGTCAGCCGGACGTTGATCCAGGACACGTTCCCGGCGGTCCGGGCCCAGAAGCTCAAGCTGGTGGCGCTGACCGCCGGTACGGCGCGTTTGACGCTGACGTAGGCGCCACCACCGGAGAAGTCGCCGGACAGCCGACCGGACTTTCCGCCGGTATGACCGTCGGAAGTGTCCTGGGCAAAGCTTCCGGTGGCGCCCGGATATTCGCTGCCCGGGTAGAAGCTCCAGCCTTCGGACGTGCTCTGGAAGTCGCCCAGCACACTGGTCGTGATCCCTGACTGCGGGGCCGCGCCCAGTGGACTGATGATCGCGAAGGTCGTCCGGGCTGTCGTTGTTCCACCGCTGTCGGCCGCCTGCACGCTCAGCTGATACCAGCCGCGCGTGGTAACCGGGAGCTGCAACGTACTCGCGGCAGCCTGGCTTCCGCTGGTCACCGTCGCGCCGTTCACGTCGGTCACCGTCCAGCTCACCGAGGCCGCACTCGTGCTGAGTCCGACCTGCACCTGCTGACCGTCGGTGAACACGTTGCCCAGGGCAACCGTCGAGAGCGTCAACGCCGGCGCGGCGAAGACCGGCGGCGTGCCCAGGCACCCGAGCAGGACGACCAGGACGATGGCGGCGAAGCGGAACCGTCGACGTGTCATGACGACTCCCCCGTCAGCTCGCCGGAAGGGCGGCCGGAGCCAGCCGGACCGCGTTGAACCCGGCCGGGTTCTTCGTCTCCGCGACGCCCTTGCCCCAGCTCAGCCAGCCGCGCCGGCCGGTTCCGTCGTTCTCGTTGATCACGACGGTCGTCGACAGCAACCGGTCGTCCGGAGCGAACCCGAGTGTGCTCCACGGGAACGCGATCTCGTACGTCGTGCTGTGCGCCGCCTCGTCACGAACCACCTTGGCCTGTACGCCGGGCGGCGCACCGGTCTGGCTCACCGGGGTCCATCGCCAGGTGTCCACGGTGCCGGCATCGGTCAGCGCGACGCCGATCTCCTGGACCTGCGTCGCCTCACCCGGCGCACCCGCGCTCATGCCGAGTTGCAGGCTGTCGCCGGCCCAGATGTTGCCGTTGCGGTTCGGTTGCGCGAACACGTCGTCGGTGACCTTGGCGGACAGGTAGAGGAACTGGTCGTCGTGCGTCAGCCACAGTGATCCGGACAGGTCGTCCGGTCCCGTCCATCCCGTCACTGGCGGAGTACCGGTGCCCTCCAGCGCTGTCGCCGGCTGCGCGGCCACGGCTGGGTCGATGACACCGTCCAGGCTGACCGGATGCCGGTAGGCGACGGTCGGCGCAGCCACCGCAGTGAGCTTGCCTGCCTCCTTGATGTCCGCCGTCCCTGGCCGGCGAACACTCGCGGACCACGTCGACGGCCCGGTCAGGGTCAGCGGTACGTCGGCCTGACCAGTACCGTGTGCCGGGACCGTGGATCCGGCGAGCAGCGTGCCGGACGCAGGGCCCGAGGCCCAGTCGAGTCCCGCGATCGGGATGGGCCGCGACGACGCATTGGTGACCCGGAATCTGAGCAGGTCCTTGCCGCTGCCGTTGAGCACGTGCGAAGCGGTCACCGACAGCGGTGCGGTCGCTGTGCCGGCCGCAGTGATCAGTGCCACCGGTCGACCGTCCATCGTCACCTTGGCGGAGTACGTCCGCGGGCCAGTCGAGTCCTGCGCCGGGTAGCTGACCGCGGCGGTCGCTGTAGCGCCCGAGCCGACCGAGCCAGTTGTCTCGGCGCCGCCGGCACTGACGGTGAATGCGTGCGCGACAGCGTCCGGGTTGGTGAAGGTCAGCGTGCCGGTGGCCGGATCCCCAGCGATCTCGGCAGCGACCGACAAAGCGAAACGACTCGACGGGAGCATCGGTCCTGTAATGGCCCCCCGCAGATAGACAGGGTCCGGTCCGGCCGTCACCCAGACATGCCCGTTGGGATCTGCGGTGAGTGTCGTCTCCACGCCGTACAGGTTGGTCACCTGAACCGTCGAGCCCGCCGGTGCCGTAGCGGCCACGACTCCAGGGGTCGCGGACCAGACGGCGTGGACGCTTTGGCCGCCACCGGCGTTGAAGCTGACGTCGTACCCGGCGCTGCCGAAGCGGGTCTGGCCGATCAGCGGGAGTTCGTCGATCTGCCGCGCCAGGACGGCCGTGGCGACATAGGACGGCTTCGGTACGAGCGCTCCCCGTGGGTCGAGCCGGTTGCGCACCAGGCCGAACCGGTGCTCGACGTTCGCGGGGTCGTTGCCGGAATCCATGAAGTTGTACGAGCTGTAGCGGGCTACGCCGGCGCCGTACGAGAGCAGCTGGCCGCGGACCAGGTCCCGGGCCTGGGCCGGCTCGGAGACCGCGCTCGGGTTGGAACCGGTCGCCCAGCCCTGCTCGGTGATGTAGATCGGCTTGGTCGAGCCGTGCGCCGTCATGATGCTGCGGATCGTGTTGAGGTACGTGACCGACGCCTCCGGGTCGAGCGGCTGCACGTACGGGTGGATGGTCACCGCGTCGACGAAGTCCAGCCCGCCCAGGTCGGCGAACCGGGTGAACCAGCCCTGCCAGTCATTGATGACCGCCAGCGCCGGACCGGTCAGCCTCACGTCTGGATGCTTCGCCCGCACCGCCGCACTGACCGTCTTGAGCAGCGCGACGTAGTTGTCCGGGCTGGCTTTGGCAGCACCGTTCGGGTCGCGCAGGTTCCACTCGTTCCACAACTCGTACGTCGTGTGCTCGGTGCCGAACTCGTCCACAGCGGCGACGGCGTACCGCGCGAAGGCGGCGCGCTGGTCGTCCGTCGCGGGCGCCTCGTCCGGGTAGTACAGCGTGTTGCCGTAGTCGAGGATGTTCAGGAAGTCGACGTGGTTGGCGTCCAGTGCGGCCTTGTAGTCCTTGACCTTCTGCGGGAATTGGATGATGCCCTTCGTCGTCTCCGCCGAGGACCAGAACGCTTCGTCGCGGGCTGTCGAGATCCCACCCGTCGCCATCAGCGGTACCGCCTCGAGCCCGGGGTTGGCGGCGCCGCCGAAGGCCAGCGCTGAAGCGACGCCGATCCGGGTGTCGGTCGAGGTGGAGAAGTCATGCGGGCTGAGGACCGCGAAATCCGTGCCACCGGAGGTGGTCGAGCCGTCGGAGCCGATGGCCGTGAGGTCGGTCTGGTACCAGCCCGGCGTACTGATCGGCAGCGTGAGCCGGCCGTTCAGCGACGCGGCCGGCGCGGAGCCTTCGGCCACCTCGGTGCCAGCGGCGTCGCGAACGGTCCAGCCGACGGTTGCGGCGTCGGTACTGAAGCCGAGCGTCACCGGCTGACCGGCAGTGAAGGTGTTGCCGACGGTCGGCGTGGTGACCGCAAGGGCCGGCGCGATCGTCGTGGCGGCGCGGGCGGGTGACTGGAGTACGGCGGCCAGCAGCAGACCGGCCGTGAGAAGACTGACTGCGCCAGAGCGGCGGCGGGCCATGTGGTGCTCCTCCCAAGAAAGCGAAAGCGGTTTCGCAAGTCACACCTTGATACCGGCTCAAACCGCTGTCAATGGCTCGGGACTGACTACGATGAACAGATGGCCGACCAGCTGATCACCCTGTCCGACGTGGCGAACGCGGCTGGGGTTTCGCTGTCGACGGCCTCCAAAGCTCTCAACGGCACCGACCGGATCTCGGCCGCGACCCGCGAGCACGTGCGCGTCACCGCGGACCGGCTCGGCTTCCGGCACAACGCGCTGGCCCGCTCCTTCGCCCGCGGCCGCAGCCAGACCATCGGCGTCCTCACCCACCGCGCCTCGAACCCGTTCAGCCGGGTCGTGCTGGCCACTGTCGCCGCCGAACTGGGCGCCAAGGAGCAGGCCGTCCTGCTGTACGACGCCCGGATGGACGAGCAGGACATCACCGAGAGCGTCCTGCAGTTGCGCGCCCGCCGGATCGACGGCGTGATCGTGATCGGCACCGGTACGTCCTTCCCGACCCCGTCGCTGACGAACCGGTTCGAGGTCCCGGTGATCAACGCCTTCACCGTCACCGAGGACCCCGGAGACGTCACGATCACCGCGGACGACGTCGCCATCGGCCGACTCGCCGCGACCCACCTGCTGGCCGGCGGCCGCCGCCGGATCGTCCACCTCACCGCCGAGCCGCACGACCTCGCCGCGCAGCGCCGAGCGGAGGGCGCCCGCGAAGTGCTCGCCGCGGCCGGCCTCGACTGGGCGACGCCGGTTCGCTTCGGCCGCTGGCGCGAGGAATGGGGCGAGGAGGCCGCGACCGAGGTGCTCGCCGCGGTGCCCGACGTGGACGCGGTCTTCTGCGGCAGCGATGCGATCGCCCGCGGCGCCGAGCGGGTGATCCGGGCCAGCGGCCGCCGGGTGCCCGACGACGTCGCGCTGATCGGCGTCGACAACTGGGAGCAGCTGATGCACGACCAGCGGGTCCGCCGGCACCTGACCACCATCGACGTCGGGCTCGAGGAGATCGGCCGGCTGGTGGCGGACCGCCTGCTCGAGCCCGACCTCGAGCCGGGCATCCAGTACGCCGTACCTCAACTGGTGATCGCGGACACCGCCTGATCGCCGGTGTGGATCGAGTAGCGCGGCACGAACCCGAGGAGCTGCCGAGCCCGGGAGGTGTCGACCAGCGACCCGCGACCGGCGACCGGACGCCGCAGCGGAACCGTCGGGGCGTACTCGCGGAGCAGTTCGTCCGTCGGGCGGTCGATCAGGATGTCGGCAGCGGCAAGTCCGACCACGTGCGCGCCGGGTGTCTCGCATTCGAGCGCCGCGATGATCGCCCGGACCCCGTCGCGCAGGTCGAGGTAGGCCCAGCCTTCCCGAGCCATCGACGACGGGTCGCGTTCCGCGGTGGCCCGGAACCGCAGCAGGTGCTGCTGCGACTTCACCAGCGGGAAACGCAGGGCGATCACGTCGGTGCCCCAGCGCCGCCAGGCCATCCGGGCCGTCTGCTCGTCCACGTACTTGGACAGCGAGTAGGCATCGGTGATGTCCACCGGCACGTCCTCGTCGAGCGGGTAGTACGCCGGGACCACCGGGTTCACGTTCATCGGTACGCCGAACGCGTTGATGCTGCTCGCGATCACGGCCCGGCCGATCCCGCGCTGGCCGGCCTGGGCCAGCACGTTGAAGGTCGCGGCGACATTGTTCTCGAACACCTCCTCCGGCGTACCGAGGCTCGGATGCGGGATCGCGGCCAGGTGCAGGACGGCATCCACGTCCTCGAGGGCCGCACTGACATCGACGGGTGATCGCGCATCGCCCACCAGCGGACGGTCTGCCGGACTCGCGTGGTCGTACCCCAGCGACAGCCCGGTCACGCCGTACCCGGCGTCGCACAGGCCGGCCACGGCGGCCCGGCCGATCGATCCGTCCGCACCGGTGACCAGGACCCGGGTCACGCCTTGATCCCGCCGGACAGACCGACGCCCCGCAGGAACGCCCGCTGGAAGACGAGGAACAGCGCCACCGGGATCAGCAGGGCCAGGAACAGCCCCGCCAACTGGATGTTGAGCTCCGTCACCTTCGCGATCTTCGGCAAGGCCACCGAGATCGGCTGCAGATCCGGATTCGTCAGCACCAGCAAAGGCCACAGATAGTCCTTCCACGAGGAGATGATGCTGAGCAGCAGAACCACACCGAGGATCGGGCGCGACAGCGGGAGCACCAGTGCGGTGAACACCCGCAGCGAGCCGGCGCCGTCGATCCTGGCCGCTTCGAAGTACTCCCGCGGGATGCTGTCGAAGAAGCGCTTCACGATCAGCACGTTGAACGCGCTGGCGGCCGGAGGCAGCCAGACGGCCCAGAACGTGTTCGTCAGGTTGGTATGGACGACCGGCAGCTTCAGCACGGTCAGATACAGCGGGACGAGCGAAACGATGTGCGGCACGAACAGCGTGACCAGAATCGCCGCGGACAGCACTGAACCCCAACGCGGCCGGAGCACACTCAGTACGTAGCCGGCCGTCGTACAGACGATCAGCGAGCCGAGCGCCGTACCGGCAGCGATGATCGCCGTGTTGCCGAGGTAGTAACCGACGTGACCCTGTTGCCACGCGGTGGCGAGGTTCTGCCACTGCACCTCACCGGACGGGAACACCGCGAGTGGCTTGCGGATGCTGTCCTGGGTCGGCGAGATCGCTGCCTTGAGCAACCAGAGGAACGGGCCGAGGCCGGCGACCAGCAGGCCGGCGAACACCACCACCTGCCCGATGACGAACGGCACCCGGACCCGCCGCCGCAGGCGGTCGGTCTGCGAGAGCAGTCCGCGCTCGGCGCTCATTCGGTACTCCAGCGACGCGTGGCGAGCTGGAAGCCGGCCGAAAGGACGGCGAGCGCCACAGCCAGCAGCACGCTCAACGCGGTGGCCGCGCCGTAGTCACCGTTGACGAAGGCGTAGTTGTAGATGAGCAGCAGGATCGTCAAGGTCGAGTTCTGCGGTCCGCCACCGGTGAACAGCAGTGGCTCGGTGAACAGCTGCATGGTCCCGATCACCTGCAACAGCAGCATCAGCAGCAGTACGCCGCGCAGATGCGGCAACATCACGTGCCAGACGCGTCGCACGATGCCCGCACCGTCGAGCTCGGCCGCCTCGTAGAGATCGGTCCGGACCGAGGTCAGCGCGGCCAGGTAGATGATCACCGCATTGCCGGCGCCGGCCCAGGTTGCCTCGAGCACGATCGACGGCATCGCCGAATGCGGACTGTCCAGCCAGGGAAACGGCCCGAGGCCGAACACGCCGAGGATGCCGTTGAACATCCCGTTCGGCGACGGGTCGTAGAAGAACCGCCACAGCAGGATGGCGACCACCGGCGGAGTGATCACCGGCAGGTAGGCCAGCGTCGTGTAGGCCCATGACCGTCCGCGCAGCTCGGACAGGAACATCGCCAGCAGGACCGGCAGCGGGAACCCGAACAGCAAGGCCAGCAAGGTGAACCACACCGTGTTCACGGTGGCCTGTCCGACCGCGGGATCGGCCAGGACGTACCGGAAGTTCTCCAGCCCCACCCATTTCACCGGATCGACCAGGTTGGTCTGCTGCAGGCTCATCACCAGACCCTTGACGATCGGTCCCCAGGAGAAGAGCAGGAAGACCAGGAGCACCGGCAGGGCGAACACCACTGCCGGTACTCCGTTGCGCAGGCGGCGGAGCAAGTCAGCGCCCGAGCTTGGCGTTCACCGTGGCGGCGGCCTTGGTCAGCAGCGCCGGGATGTCGGCCTTCGCGTTGCCCAGCACGGTCTGCACGACCGGGTCGAGCGCGGCGTACACCTCCTGCGCCTTCACCGGCGGCTCGGGGATGATCTTCTGCTCGGCCGCCACCTTGGTGTAGGGCGCGAAGTTGTCCAGCGGCACGTTCACATACGGCTTGATCCAGGACTGGTACGTCGCGTACTTGTCGGCCGCGATCACCGGCAGACCCGGGACGCCGACCGGCTGCTTCGCGGCCACGCCGTTCTTGGCGCTGGTCACGGCGGCGTCCTGCGTCACGTACTTGTTGAGGTTGGCGAACTTGATCCACTTGATCGCGGCGGCCTTCTCGGCGTCCGTCGTGGTCTTGCTGACGATCTGGACACTGCCACCGGTGAGCGTGCCGTGGTCCCCACCCTGCTGCGGGAGCGGGCCTACCCCGAACGACGCCGGCTTCAGCCCGTTGGTGACGACCACCGAGCGGTACATGTCCGGCGCGCCCATGTACATGCCGATCTTGCCGGCCGCGAACGCCTTCTGGATCCCGTCGTAGTCGTAGAGCACGGCCTGGCCCATCGACTTGTCGACCCACTTCATGTCGTGCAGCGCCTGCAACGCCGCCCGCGACGGCGCGTCGTCGAAGGTCGCCTTGGTGCCCTCGGCGTTCTCGACCGTGCCGCCGAACGCGTAGGTCTGCGTGGTGAACATCCAGCCACCGGTGTTGGTGGTGGTCATCTGCCCGTAGCCGGCCTGACCAGTCTTCGCCGCGATCTGCTTGGCGTCCGCGCGGACCTCGTCCCAGGTCGCCGGCGGCTTGTCCGGATCGAGGCCGGCCTTGGTGAACAGCTCGCGGTTGTAGATCAGCCCGATCGAGTACGCCGCGGTCGGGATCGCGTACACGTTGCCGGCCTGGTCCTGGCCGATCTTCAGCACGTTCGGGTTGAGCTCGGCCAGCAGCCCGTCGTCCTTCAGCGCCTTGGTCAGGTCGGCGACCTGCTTGCGGGCGATCATGCCCTGCGGCTCGGTGAACGGCACGCTCAGTACGTCGGGCAACTGTCCGCCGGCAGCCTGGGCCTGGAACGTGGTGGCGTCCCAGATGGTCTCGACCGGGTTCAGCTTGATGTCGGGGTTGGCCTGCTGGAAGTCGGCCACCTTCTTGTCGAACTGCGCCCGGTTGGTCGGATCGGCGCTGCTGGGTCGGTCACCGACAGTGATCGTCACCTGGCCGCCGGAGCCGGAATCACCGGCCGTGGACGGTGCGCTGGAGCAGGCCACCAGCCCTGCCAGCAGCGTGAGGGAGGCGGAGAGCGCTGCGGTGGAACGGATTGCGGTTGTGGTCATCGGAACTCCTCAGCGGGGATGGCGATCGTCGCACCGATCGTTTCGCAGAGTAGCGCAACCGCTTTCGCAAAAGCTAGGGTTCATTTCCGTGGCGCTGAATCCGGTCCGCCGGCCCGGACCGATCGCCGGCTGGGAAAGGACATCCATGCACGAGCAGGACTGCCCGGTGCTCGTTGTCGGTGGCGGCCTCGGCGGGATCGCCGCGGCCCTGACGGCGGCGCGGCTGGGCCACCGAGTGGTGCTGACCGAGGAGACCGACTGGCTCGGCGGGCAACTCACGGCGCAGGCCGTGCCACCGGACGAGCATCCGTGGATCGACTCGCAGTACGCGTCGCCGAGCTATCGCGACCTGCGCAACCGGATCCGGGACTACTACCGCCGCAACTATCCGCTGCGCCCGGAGCCGGCCAGGAACCCGGTCTTGAATCCCGGCCTCGGCTTCGTCAGCCGGCTCTGCCACGAGCCGCGGGTGGCCGTGGCGGTGATCGACGAACTGCTCGCGCCGTACCGCTCGGCCGGCCTGGTGACGACCCTGCTCCGGCACCGGCCCGTCTCGGCCGCCGCAACCGGCGACCGGGTCGAGGCGGTAACGTTCCGGCGGCTGACCGACGGGCTCGACGTCACTGTCTCGGCCGCCTACGTCATCGATGCCACCGAGCTCGGTGACGTGCTCGAACTGGCCGGGGTCGAGCACATCATCGGGGCCGAAGGCAACGACCAGACCGGTGAGCCACACGCACCCGCGCAGGCGGATCCGCTCGACCAGCAGGCGGTCAGCTGGTGTTTCCCGCTCGAGCACCGCGACGGCGAGGACCACGTCATCGATCGCCCGGCCGGCTACGACCACTGGCGGACCACCGCGGCGCCGTTCTGGCCAGGGCCGCAGTTGTCCTGGGTGGACGTCGACCCCGTCGAGCTGAAGCCCAGGGAGCGCCGGATCTTCGACGGCGATCCGGACGCCGCCTTCGTGCTCGATCATTGGCACTACCGGCGGATCCTGGCCCGGAGTCAGTTCGCGGGAGAGCTCATCCGTTCGGACGTCACCCTCGTCAACTGGCCGCAGATCGACTACTGGGAGCTGCCTCTCCTCGGGGTGGATGCGGCGACGACACAGCGCGCGCTGGCGGGAGCACGCGATCTCTCCCTGTCCTTCCTGTACTGGATGCAGACCGAAGCTCCGCGCCCGGACGGTGGCACCGGCTATCCCGGACTACGCCTGCGACCCGACGTCGTCGACACCGCCGACGGCCTCGCGAAGGCCGTGTACGTCCGGGAATCACGCCGCATCCAGGCCGAGTTCACCGTGCTGGAACAACACGTCGGGGTCGAGGCGCGCGGCCGGGACGCGGGCTCGGAGGTGTTCCCCGACAGCGTCGGCATCGGGTCGTACCGGATCGACCTGCATCCGAGTACCGCCGGCCGGACCTACGTCGACGTCGACAGCTTTCCGTTCCAGATCCCACTGGGCGCCTTGATCCCGGTCCGGGTGGACAACCTGCTGCCCGCGAACAAGAACCTCGGCACCACCCACATCACCAACGGCTGTTACCGGCTGCACCCGGTCGAGTGGAGCATCGGCGAGGCTGCCGGTGCACTGGCCGCTCAGGCGCTGGCCACCAACCGGCCGCCGCGGGACATCCGCAACGATGCGCGCCGGCTGGACGATTTCCGCGCGGTGCTGGCGGGCCCGCTCGGCATTCCGCTGGCCTGGTCCGACGAGATTCGTACCCACCATGCCAACTGGCAGCCGTCCAAGAGCTGACCCGTCAGGAGACGACGTGAACAACCCGGACTCGCCGGCTTTCGGCGTGAACTACGTTCCCCGCGAGCAGTGGTGGAACGCCTGGCTGGACTTCGACGAGGCGTCGATCGCGGACGATCTGGCCGCGATCGCGGCACTCGGCTGCGACCATGTCCGGATCCAGTGCCTGTGGCCGGTCTTCCAGCCCTTTCCGACCTCGGTCTCCGCGACAGCGATGGCTCGCCTGTCCACCGTGCTGGACCGGGCTCACGCCGCCGGACTCGACGTCTGGGTCACCGTGCTGAACGGATTCCTCAGCGGCTGGGTCTTCCGACCCGCCTGGATGCACGACCGCAACGTCTTCACCGACCCGCTGGCGATCTCCGCGGCCACGACGCTGCTCGGCGCCGTCGCCGAGGTCGTCGCCGGACATCCCGCGGGCGCGGGCGTGGACCTCGGGAACGAACCCAACATGCTGGCCGGTTTCGAGCGGGAGCCGGTCACCGGATCAGACCTCGACGCCTGGGCGCGGTCCATGATCGCGGCGGTCCGGTCGGCGGCGCCGGGCCTGCCGGTCGTCCTCGGTGCGGATCACCAACCCTGGATGACCGCGAAGACCGGCTTCGGCCGCCCGCTGCTCGCGAACGAACTCGATGTGACGACCGTCCACGCCTGGCCGTACTTCAGTGGCTTCCTCGGCCGCTTCGGTGAGGACCACGACGTCTCCTGGGCGATCGGCGCGTACCTCGCGCGGATCGCTGCCGCCTATCAGTCGCAGCCACGGCCGATCTGGGTGCAAGAGATCGGCGTCGCCCCTGAATGGGTCGCCAACGTCGCTGTCGAGGATGCGGCCGAGCAGCTGATCCGCGGGGCGCTGTCGGCGCCCGGCGTGGCCGGGTTGTCCTGGTGGGCGTCGCACGACATCCGTCCCGACCACACCGGCTTCAACTCGATCGAGTACGACCTGGGCCTGCTCGACGTCCACAATCGCGTCAAGCCGGTCGGTCAGCGCTTCGCCGAGACGATCGCTGACCTCCGGCGTACCCGGCCGGCTGCACCGGAGGTCACCGAGGTCGTCCTGTCCCGGGACGCCATCGCGGACCTCCACTTCGCCGACCGGTGGGCACGCGGCTGGGTCGCCGGCGCCCCGCCGCGCGTCATTCTGGCAAGCGGGGACTGACGCTCTCCTCGGACTCCCAGGCGATCACTTGGCCGCGTTCGACGATTCGGCTTTGCAGCTTGGTGATGTCGACAGCTTGTACGTCGGTCTGCGCCCGCAGCGCCTGCACAGCGGCGACCGCGGCGGACTCGGCCAGGACACAGAAGACCGGCTCCATCCGGGTGGCGGCATAGCCGATGTGGCTCGCGGACAGGCAGACCGGGACGAGGAGGTTGCCGCAGTCCGCCTGCCGCGGGACGACCGCCCGGTAAGGGACCGGGTACGGCTCCCCCGTTCCCAGGTGCCCGCCGATGAACATGTCGCCCTCGGTGGCCACCCCGAGTTCTCCGGTCGCCGGGTCGCGATACGGGATTCGCCGTACCGGATAGACGTCGACGCCGAACAACGCGAGGCCGATGCCGTCGCCGGGGTCGGTCTGGTTGATCACGTCGGCGTGCGTCACGGTGTACCTCCCCTCGAGCCGGCGGGTCGCCCGCACGTAGAGCTGCGGCGGCCAGCCGTCGGTCTCGGGGAAGACACTCGCATCGAGACCGTAGGCGGCCGTCTCGGCGCGAAACTCCTCCAGTACGGACGGATCGGTCGACAGGAAGTGGTGCAGGCCGCGGAGGTAGTCAAGGTGCCCGCGCCAGATTCTCGACCGGTCGTCCCAGGTGCCGTCCTGGTACTCGCGACTGACTCCCAGTGGAGCGTTCGTGATCAGCGATGAGCGCTGGTAGTTGTACTCGCCGGAGTTGATCCAGCCCGGAAAGATGCCGCGGAGTGCTTCCAGGTCGTTCGAGAGATGCGCGACGTACCGGCGTACCAGTTCGTACTGGTCGGGGGAATAGTCGTCGGGCGGGGTCAGCAGGGCGCGGCGGGCCGGGTCGGTGGTGACGTAGAAGCGATAGTTGTAGGCCTGCGTGTAGCTGTCCCCCGCTCCGACCGGGAGGCCGTGATCGGGGTCGAGCAGCGGGAGCAGACCACTCGTGCTGTCACCCGGTACGACGTACGGGTCGATCGGTGTCCAGTTGGTGACCGGCCGGACGCCGGCGAGCTCTTCGCCGAAGGCGTCCTGCGACTCGCGCCCGATCCGGTAGGGCACGTCAGCCCGTGCCATCAGATCGCCTTCGTACGACGCGTCGATGAAGACGGCTGCCCGGACTTCACCGTCGGGGACGGACTCCGAAGCGGGCAGCGGCACGCCCCACCGGTCGGGCTGCGAGGTCTCCAACCGGATCGACGCGATGCGGTTGCCCTCCCGGGTGACCGAACGAACACGGCGCTCGAAGATCACCTCGATGTCCGTACTCGCGATCCAGCGGTGGAACGCGCGCATCACCTCGTGCGGATGGTCGCCGAAGCCGAACACCACGTCACTGGTCAGCCCGCCGACCGCGGCCGGGATCGGGCAGTCCTGGCGCGGTTTGATGCCCGCACCGAGCATGCCGCCGAGTCGGCTCCCGGGCTCGATGAGGACGACGGACGCGCCCTCCTGATGCGCCGTCATCGCGGCGACGCACCCCGCCGCAGTACCTCCGTAGACACAGACATCAACCGTTGTCGTCATGGCATGTACTGTCGCGTTGCGGTGAAGTGCTTGTACATAGCGATATTGAGCACAGGCATGTACTTTCTTTCCATGCTGACGCTGGACGGCTACCTGCTGGCACGCCGGACGCGGTTCAGCCTCGCCGTCGACAGCTACGACACCTGGTGCCTGCTGCTGCCGCGCACCGGAGCCTTCACCTTCGAGGTGTCGGACGGGAGCTCAGGTGTGGCGAGATTCGGCGACCTCGTAATCTGCCCGCCGGGTGGCACCCTGCGGCGCCGGATGGTGAGACCGACGTCGTTCTTCCACGCGCGCTTTAGCACCGAACTCGAGCCGCCGGCCGGTTGCACCCGGCTCCCCGACCTCGAGCGGCTCCGCGCCGATCTGGCGATGCTCGACACTGCCGAGGGGCACGCCGATGTGGTGGCCGCACACGTCGTCACCGACCTCGTCTTGATGACGCTGCGGGCGCACCGGGACGCTCCCGGCGACGAGCTGGTCCGGCGCGCCACGACGTACCTCCTCGAACACTTCGCCTCGCCGGATCTCTCCCTCGCCGACCTGGCCGCGGCCCTCGGCATCAGTCCCGGGCAGCTGTCCCGGCGCTTCAAGGCCGTGCAAGGAATCACCCCGGTCGCCTACCTGCGAAGCCTCCGCCTCCAGAAGGCCCGCGAACTCCTGACCGAGACCGACGCGACCCTTCAGACCATCGCCGAACGCTGCGGCTACCGAAGCGCCTTCTACCTCAGTCGCGTCTTCACCCGCCACACCGGCCACCCGCCGTCCCACCACCGCAACGCCAACCGGGTCTGATCCCGGTCCTGGACACCCGAGGATCCCGGCTGAGGCGGCGGCTACACTCCATCGCCACTATGGAGCGACCTTTGAGTGCACCGCCCCGGCGGACCACACCGCCGATGGGCTGGAACAGCTGGGACTGCTACGGATCCACGGTGACGGAGGACGAGGTACTCGCCAACGCCCGGTTCATGGCGGAGCACCTGCTCCCCTACGGCTGGGACACCGTGGTGATCGACATCCTCTGGTACGAACCGGCGGCCAGATCGCACGGCTACAACGACGATCCGGACGTCGTCCTCGACGACCACGGCCAGCTCCTGCCCGCACCCAACCGGTTCCCGTCGTCGGCCGGCGGCGAGGGCTTCGCCCCGTTGGCCGCGGAGATCCACCGGCTCGGCCTGCGGTTCGGCGTACACATGATGCGGGGCATCCCGCGGCGAGCCGTCGAGCGCGACCTGCCCATCGCCGGTACGCCGTGGACCGCGCGCGACGTCGCCGACACCTCCTCGGTCTGCCCCTGGAACCCGAACAACTTCGGGCTCGATCACGACCACCCGGGCGCGAGTGCGTACTACGACGCGCAGGTCGGCCTGCTCGCCGAGTGGGGGGTCGACTTCATCAAGGGCGACGACTTCCTCTATCCCTACCAGGCAAGGGAAATCGCGGCGTACGCCGACGCCGTGGAGAAGTCCGGGCGGCCGATCGAGCTGAGCCTGTCGCCCGGCCGGGAACTGTCGATGGCGAACCTGCCGCACCTGCGGGAGCACTCGTCGATGTGGCGGATCTCGGACGACCTGTGGGACCGCTGGGACGACATCGAGGCCCAGTTCACCCGCCTCGCCCGCTGGGCACCGGAGTCGGGGCCGGACGGCTGGGCCGACGCCGACATGTTGCCGCTCGGGCGGATCGGCATTCGCGCCGAGCGGGGTGACGATCGGGTGTGCCGGCTCACCCCGGCCGAGCAGCAGACGATGTTGAGCCTGTGGGTCATCGCGCGCTCGCCGCTGATGGTCGGCGGTGACCTGCCGACGTCGCCGAGGGCAACGATCGACCTGCTCACCAACCGCGACGTCCTCGAAGTGCTGACGGCAACCAAGGACAACCGCGAAGTACTGCGGGACGGCCACCTCGTCGTCTGGACGGCTACTTCGACCGCACCTCAGCGGCCCGGCTCCCGGTACGCCGCCGTCTTCTGGCTCGGCGAAGAACCACAGCGGGTGACGCTTCCGTTACTGTCCATCGGAGCAGGCGATTCGGACGTCGTGACCGACCTATGGACCGGTAGAACGCTCTCTCCGGACGGCCTCGGACTACCTCTGGAACTGGACTCCCACGGCTCCCGTTTACTGCGGCTCGACGACGACCGGTGAGATTTTGCCGCTAGAGTGTTAGCGTTCACACTTACCAGGTCCGAGCGAGGAGAACGATTTATGAGTGCGAGCGCGTCACGTCCGCCGGTGATGGCAGATGTGGCGCGAGTGGCCGGCGTTTCGCACCAGACGGTCTCCCGCGTCCTGAACAATCTGCCGAACGTCCGGCCGAGCACCCGGGACCGGATCCTGCAGGCGATCGACGAACTGGGCTACCGGCGCAACCTGACCGCCCGCGCCCTGGTCACCCGGCATTCCCGGGTGCTGGGCGTGGTCAGCTTCGACACCACGCTGTTCGGCCCGGCGAGCACCGTGCACGGCATCGAGCAGGCCGCCCGCGACGCCGGGTACTTCATCAGCATCGTCAGCCTCAAGGCGATCACCCGGGACAGCGTCGAGGATGCGATCCACCACCTCGCCGGTCAGGGGATCGACGGGATCGTCGTGGTGGCGCCGCAGCGGCAGGCGGCGCGTGCCTTGTCGAGCATCCCCGACGACATCCCGGCGGTCGCCGTCGAAGGCGGCCGGGCCCGGCGGGTGCCGGTGGTCAGCGTCGACCAGGTCGGCGGCGCCCGGCTCGCCGTACAGCATCTGCTCGAACTCGGCCACGAGACCGTCTGGCACATCGCCGGCCCGGAGGAGTGGCTCGAGGCCGAGGGACGATTGAAGGGCTGGCGGGAGACGCTCGAGGCGGCCGGTCGACCCGTCCCCGCGGCCATGCCCGGCGACTGGAGCCCACGGTCGGGGTACGAGGCCGGCCTGCGGCTGCCGTCCAGCGCGACCGCTGTCTTCGTGGCCAACGACCAGATGGCACTCGGCTTGCTGCGGTCGCTGTCCGAACGCGGCGTGCGGGTTCCCGACGACGTCAGCGTGGTCGGGTTCGACGACGTACCGGAGGCCGAGTTCTTCAGTCCCCCGCTGACGACCGTGCGCCAGGACTTCACCCTGGTCGGCCGCTACAGCATCGAGTTGCTGCTGGAACAACTCGCCGAGGATCCCCCGGCCCGGCGGCGTCGCGTGGTTGTGCCCGCGACACTCGTCCGGCGCCGGAGCACCGCCGCACCGGCCGGCGCCTGAGACCATGCCCTTGACCACCACACGTACCGCTGGAGAGCATTGTGAACGCTAACAGTCCTACTGAACCGGAGCAGGGGTTCGTCGTCGGCATCGACTTCGGCACCTTGTCGGGGCGCGCCGTCGTCGTCCGCGTCTCCGACGGCGAGGAGCTCGGCAGCGCGGTTCACGAGTACTCCCACGGCGTGATCGAGACCAGCCTGCCCGGCTCCGGCGTCCGCCTCGGCCCGAACTGGGCCCTGCAGTCGCCGACCGACTGGATCGACGTACTCCGTCGCGCGGTGCCCAAGGCGCTCGCCGTCTCCGGTGTCGACCCGGCCGACGTGATCGGCATCGGCACCGACTTCACGGCCTGCACGGTGCTCCCGACGCTCGCCGACGGCACGCCGCTGTGCGAGCTGGACGACCTCGCCGCACGGCCGCACAGCTGGCCGAAGCTCTGGAAGCACCACGCCGCCCAGCCGCACGCCGACCTCATCAACGAGGTGGCCAGGCAGCGCAACGAGCCCTGGCTCGGCCGGTACGGCGGCAAGATCTCCTCGGAGTGGGAGTTCGCCAAGGGCCTGCAGTTGCTGCAGGAGGACCCGGAGATCTACGCCCGGACCGAGCGATGGATCGAGGCCGCCGACTGGATCATCTGGCAGCTGAGCGGCACCGAGTCCCGCAACGTCTGCACGGCCGGCTACAAGGGCATCAGGACCGAGCACGGCTATCCCTCGCGGGAGTACCTGACCGCGCTCGACCCCGCCTTCGGCGACTTCACCGACAAGCTCGCGAAGGAACTGCTGCCGCTCGGTGCGTCAGCGGGACGGCTCACCGAGCAGGCCGCCGAGTGGACCGGGCTCCCGGCCGGTATCGCGGTGGCCGCGGGCAACGTCGACGCCCACGTCACCGCCGCGGCCGCCGATGCCACCCGCCCCGGCCAACTCGTGGCGATCATGGGGACGTCGACCTGCCATGTGATGTCGTCGGACCACCTCGCCGAGGTGCCCGGGATGTGCGGCGTCGTCGACGGCGGCATCATCGACGGGCTCTGGGGCTACGAGGCCGGCCAGTCGGCGGTCGGCGACATCTTCGGCTGGTTCGTGGACAACTGCGTTCCGCCGGCGTACGTGGCCGAAGCCGAACGACGCGGCGTCTCCGTGCACACCTACCTTGAAGAGCTCGCGGGCCAGCAGCCGGTCGGTGCCCACGGTCTGGTCGCGCTCGACTGGCACAACGGCAACCGGTCGGTCCTGGTCGACCACGACCTGTCCGCCGTGATCGTCGGCCAGACCCTCGCGACGCGGCCGGAGGACACCTACCGCGCGCTGATCGAGGCCACGGCGTTCGGCACCCGCCGGATCGTCGAGGCCTTCGAGGAGACCGGCGTCGCGGTCGAGGAGTTCATCGTCGCGGGTGGTCTGCTGAAGAACCGCCTGCTGATGCAGATCTACTCCGACGTACTGCGCCGGCCGATCTCCGTGGTCAGCTCCGAGCAGGGCCCGGCCCTCGGGTCGGCCATCCATGCAGCCGTTGCCGCCGGCACCTATCCGGAGGTGCCGACGGCAGCGGCGTCGATGGGCCGGCGGATCGAGTCGGCCTATCGGCCCGATCCGGGCCGCGCCGACAGCTACGACCGGCTGTACGCCGAGTACCGCCAACTCCACGACTGGTTCGCCGGCGAGGCGTACGGCGGCAACGGCGTACTGCACCGCCTTCACAAACTCAGGAACGAGGTGATCGGATGAGCTTGCCGGCAGCAGTCGCCGACCTGCGCGAGCAGGTCTGTGCCCTGCACACCGAACTGGTCAGATACGGGCTCGTCGCCTGGACCGCGGGGAACATCTCCGGCCGGGTCCCGGGCGAGGACCTCTTCGTGATCAAGCCCAGCGGCATCTCGTACGACGACCTCACGCCCGCCTCGATCGTCGTCTGCGACCTCGACGGCACCCTGGTCGACGGCGAGCTCGCGCCGTCCAGCGACACCGCGGCGCACGCGTACGTGTACCGCTCCAGGCCCGACATCGGCGGCGTGGTGCACACCCATTCGCCGTACGCGACGGCCTGGGCCGCCCGCGACGAGCCGATCCCGTGCGTGCTGACCGCGATGGCCGACGAGTTCGGCGGCGACATCCCGGTCGGCCCGTTCGCCCTGATCGGCGACGACTCCATCGGCCAGGGCATCGTCGCCACGCTGGCCGAGTCCCGCTCGCCGGCGGTGCTGATGCGCAACCATGGCGTCTTCACCGTCGGCAAGGACGCCAAGGCGGCCGTCAAGGCAGCGGTCATGTGCGAGGACGTCGCCCGCACTGTCCACATCGCCCGGTCCGGCGGCCCGCTCGTTCCCATCGACCCCGGCCACATCGACAGCCTCTACCACCGCTACCAGACCGTTTACGGTCAGCGCTGAACCCCGGAGCCCTCATGAAAGCTTCCCGCCGACCCCAGCTCTGGTTCCTCACCGGGAGCCAGGGCCTCTACGGCCCCGAGACCCTCGACCAGGTCGCCGCCCAGTCGCAGCAGATCGTGGCCGCGCTGAACGCCTCCGGCGACCTGCCCGCCGAGGTGGTGTGGTTCCCGGTCGTCACCGACGCCGCGGCGATCAAGAACACCATCCTGCAGGCGAACCTGGACGGCGAGTGCATCGGCGTGATCGCCTGGATGCACACCTTCTCGCCGGCCAAGATGTGGATCGCCGGCCTGGAGGCACTCCAGTTGCCGCTGCTGCACCTGCACACCCAGGCGAACGTCGGCCTGCCCTGGGCCGAGATCGACATGGACTTCATGAACCTGAACCAGGCCGCCCACGGCGACCGCGAGTTCGGCTTCATCCAGACCCGGCTGGGGATCCCCCGGACCACGGTCGCGGGCCATGTCAGCGACCCGTCGGTCACCGCGCGGATCGGCGGCTGGGCCCGGGCCGCGACCGGGCTGGCCGAGCTGCGCTCGATGAAGCTGGCCCGGTTCGGCGACAACATGCGCGACGTCGCCGTCACCGAAGGCGACAAGGTGGAGGCGCAACGCCGGTTCGGGGTGTCGGTCAACACCTATGCCGTGAACGACCTGGTCGCCTCGGTCGACGCCGTACCGGATGCCGACATCGACGCGCTCGTCAAGGAGTACGACGACTCGTATCGGCTGGCCCCCGAGCTCCGGTCCGACGGCGATCGTCACGAGTCGCTGCGTTATGCCGCGCGGCTGGAGGCCGGTATGCGGGCCTTCCTGGAGGCCGGTGACTTCACCGCCTTCACGACGAACTTCGAAGACCTGGGTGGCCTGCGCCAACTGCCAGGACTGGCCGTCCAGCGGTTGATGGCCGACGGCTACGGTTTCGGCGGCGAGGGCGACTGGAAGACCTCGGTGCTGCTCCGCACGCTCAAGGTCATCGCCGGCGACCGGCCGGGTGGGACGTCGTTCATGGAGGACTACACCTACCACCTGGTGCCGGGCGAGGAGCTGATCCTCGGCGCGCACATGCTCGAGGTCTGCCCGAGTATCGCGACCGGTACGCCGTCGATCGAGATCCACCCGCTCGGCATCGGCAACCGCGAGGACCCGGTCCGGATGGTGTTCGACGCCGCACCGGGGGCCGGCCTGGTGGTCGGGATGGCCGACCTCGGCGACCGGTTCCGGCTGATCGGCAACGAGATCGACGTGGTCGCCCCCGAGCACCCACTCCCCCGGCTCCCGGTCGCCCGGGCGGTCTGGAAGCCGCGGCCCGACTTCCGTACCTCGGCCGAGTCCTGGCTGACGGCGGGCGCACCGCACCACACCGTGCTCTCGACGACGGTCACGTCGGAGGAACTGGACGACCTGGCGACGATGCTCAAGACCGAGCTGCTGATGATCGACGACAGCACCGACGTCCGCCACCTCCAGCAGGAGATCCGCTGGAACCAGGTCTACCACCGCCTCGCCCTCGGCTTCTGAGCGCCGCGGGCGAAACCCTCTGAGCCGTGGCTGGACCGTCCGGTCCAGCTGCGGCTCATGAGGTTCACAGGCCGAGGACGCCTTTGACCAAGGTGGAGATGCCGCCGGCCAGGGCGAGCAGGAGAACGAGGAGCCGGGCGATGCGATCCGGCAGGCGGCCGGCGAGCGTGCGGCCGATCAGGGCACCGACGGACAGGCCGGCTGTCGCGGCGACCCAGCTGCCTGCGCGGAGCTGGGGAAGTCCGTTGGAGAGCACCGAGAAGATGTTCACCACAACGCCGTAGAACAGCGCGTTGGGGACGAACTCCCGAATCGTCCAGCCCGCGTTGACGGCGTACAAGGAGATCGGCGGGCCGCCGAGGCCGGCTGCGGCGTTCATGAAGCCACCGGCCGCACCGGCGGTCAGCGCTCCGCCGAGACCATTCAGGGCTTGTACACGCAGACCGCTCATCACGAGTACTACGGCCGCGGTCACCAGTGCGCCCATCCCGGCGAGCAGGACAGGCTCCGGCAGGTGGTTCGTGACCCAACTTCCGAGCGGAACCGTGCAGGCGGCGGCGAGAACCAGCGGGACCATCGCTCGCAACCGGACGTTGACCCACCCGCCGGTCAGCCCGACCAAACAGATGACGCCCGATGCGCAGTTCGCCAGCGCGACCCCGTCACCGGGACCGAGCAGCAGGATCAGAGCCGGTACGGCGACCAGCGCGAACCCCATCCCGGTCAGCCACTGCACCGACGCGCCCAGCATGACGACGCCGGCGAGGAGCACCTCCGCGGACCAGGCACCTCCGGCTGCGGACATGCCCGCAGCCTAGACGGGACCACCCGCCACGGGACTGACCGGTTCCGGTCAGTTGTCCCGCCTTCCCTTGCGTTCCGCGAGCGCCCCGGACAAGATCGCGGGGTTGATTGGAAAAGGCTTTCCGTCGCCCAGCCCCTGGAAGGTATGGATGTCCGAAACCATTCGCCGGGTCGCGATCGTCGGAACCGGTGGGATCGCCACCGCGCACGCTCAGGCAGTCGCTACTCAGCCGGACCGGGCGCGGCTCGTGGCCGCTGTCGACGTCGACCTCGGGCGGGCCGAGGCGTTCGCCAAGACCTGGGACGTCCCGGCGGCGTACCCGAGTCTGGCCGCTTTGCTCGCCGCCGGCGACGTCGACCTGGTCCTCCTGTGTACTCCGCCCGGATCCCACGTGCCGCTGGCTGCCGAATGTCTGGCGGCCGGCGTGGATGTCCTGGTGGAGAAGCCGCCGACCCTGTCGCTGAACGAGCTGGACGAACTCCTCGAGCTCGAGAGTCGATCGACCGCACGAGTGATCTGCGTCTTCCAGCATCGCTTCGGGTCGGGTGCCGTGCGGCTACGCCGACTGGCCGCGGACGGGCTCCTCGGCCGGCCGCTGGTCGCCACCTGCCACACCCTGTGGTACCGCGACGACGCGTACTTCGCCGTACCGTGGCGAGGAACCTTCGAGATCGAGGGTGGTGGCCCGACGATGGGTCACGGGATCCACCAGTTCGACCTGCTGCTGTCGATCCTCGGACCGTGGGAGCAGGTCACCGCGGTCGCGGCCCGGCAGGCCAGGCCCACCCAGACCGAGGACGTCTCGCTGGCCCTGGTCACCTTCGCCAACGGCGCCGTCGCCTCGATCGTCAACTCCCTGGTGTCGGCTCGCGAAACGTCGACACTGAGGTTCGACTACGAGCACGCCAGCGTCGAACTCGAGCACCTCTACGGCTACACCGACGCCGACTGGACCGTGACGCCGGCACCCGGCCAGGAGGCCGTCGCGGACGCCTGGTCAGCCGACGCAGCCGACATCCCGAGCGGTCACAGCGCGCAGTTCGCGGCCGTCCTGGATGCGAAGGACGCGGGCCGAACGGCTCCGGTGTCCCTGGCGGATGCGAGGGACACCATGGAGCTGATCGCCGCGATCTACGCGTCCGCCTTCACCGGAAAGCCCGTACGGCGAGGTGAGCTCGACGCGGCGAATCCGTTCAGCGTTCGCATGGATGGGACGGGTGCTCCGTGGGCTACTTGACCGCGCCGGCTACCAGGCCTGCCACGTAGTACCGCTGGAGCAGTAGGTAAAGCACGATGCACGGGATGGCGGTGACCGCGACGCCGGCCTGCATGAGGCCCCAGTTCAGCGTGCCCAGTTGGTTGGAGGCGAGCACGGTCAACGTCACCGGCAGCGTGAACTTGGACTCGTCGGTGACCAGGATCAGGGCCGCGAAGAACTCGTTCCAGGAAGCGAAGAACGTGAACAGCGCCGTACTGATCAGGCCGGGGATTGCCACCGGCAACAAAACCCGGGCCATCGCGCTGACCAGGCCGCAGCCGTCGACCAGCGCCGCTTCCTCGATACTGGCCGGCACCGACGCGAAGCTGTTGCGCATCAGGAAGATCCCGAACGGCAACTGGAACGTCGTGTAGACCAGCGTCAGTCCCAGCAGGGTGTCGCTCAGGCCCATGTCGTGCAGGATCGAGAACAGCGGCGTGATGATCGCCTGGAACGGGATCATGAAGGTCGCCAGGATGATGAAGAACAACACCCCGCTCCCGCGGAAGCGCAGTTTCGCGAAGCCGTAGCCGGCCAGGGTCGCGAGCAGCATCGTCAGCAAGGTGGTACCCGCGGCCACCACCAGGCTGTTCTGCACGTGCTGCCAGATGCCGAACTGTCCGGTGTTCCCGAGCGCCTTGTAGTTCTCCAGCGAGATCCCGTGCGGGTAGAGGGTCGGTGGATTCTCCGTTGCCTCACTGGGCTTCTTGAGCGACTGCGAGACCATCGTCGCCAACGGGTAGAGGACGAGGACGGAGACGCAGAGGCAGGCGAGCCACCAGGCAGCCCGGGGCAGGGTTTTGCGAACGTCGGTGAGCGTTGTCTTCATGAGTGGTCCGAGTTCCGCAGGAGCAGCATCTGTACGGCGCTGACCGCCGCGAGCGCCACCATCAGGATGGCCGACAGCGCAGCGCCGTAGCCGAGGTCGAAGTTGATGAACGAGGTGCGGTAGATCTGGTAGACCGCGGTGATCGTGCCGTTGGACGGCCCGCCCGCGGTCATGATGTAGAACTGGTCGAAAGCCAGCAGCGAACCGGCCACGGAGAAGACCAGCACCAAGGCCAGCGTCGGCCGCAGCAGCGGCAAAGTGACGTGCAGGAACGCTTTCCACCGGCTCGCGCCGTCGATGCGGGCAGCCTCCGTCAACTCTCCCGGTATCGCTTGCATGCCCGACAGCAGGAGCAGCATCTGCATGCCGGTGACCTTCCACACCACCATCGCCGTCACCACCAGCAGGCCGCTGGTCGCGGTGGCGAACCAGTTCGTGTCGCGACCGGCGAGCCCGAACCGGGCGGCCAGATCCGCCAGCGGACCGAGGCCGGGCTGCGCGAGGTACAGCCAGAGGAAGGCGCCGGCCGCGAACCCGATCACGACCGGCAGGAAGAAGATCGACTGGAAGACCCGCGCCGCCCGGCCGCCGCGATGAACGAGGAACGCAACAGCCAGGCCGGCGACCAGCAGGATCGGCGTGATGAGCACCGTGTAGGTCAAGGTGAAGCGGATCGCGTGCAGCCAGTCGGTGTCGTGGAGCGCCCGGCGATAGTTGGCCAGGCCGGTGAAGCTGTGGTCACCGAGCAGCGGCCAGTCGTGCAGCGACATCCAGAACGTCATCACGAGCGGGACGAGGAAGAACACGGTGACGACCACCAGGGCCGGCGACACCATCGCCATCCCCATCAGCTGGCGACGTCGTCGGGTGGACAGCCACGGCCGGCGAGGCTCGGCCGATCTGGCGACCGGCCGGCTCGGCGCCACGGGTGGGCTGATGGTCTTGGTCATGAGGCCTCCGCGCTCAGCCCTTGTCGATGATCTGCTGGGCGGCCGTCTGCGCCGCGGACTGGGCGCTCTTGACGTCGCCGGTGCCGAACACCGCCTGGTTGATCAACTTCGACCACGGGCCGTTGTTGTCGTTGATGATCGCGTTCTCCACCACGCTGTACGGCGTCTGCCCGACCGCCATCGCCTGACCGAGCACCTTGTACCGCGGGTCGAGCGGCGCGTAGATCTTGTCGATCAGGTCCGTCCGGACCGGGACGATCGCGTTCTTGGCCAGGATCGTCTGAGCCTCTTCGCTGGTGGCCCACTTGACGAAGTCGTAGGCGACCGCCTTGTTCTTGGCGCCTTTGGTGACAGCGATCTCGTCGCCGCCGGCGAAGGAGGCCGAGCCGCCGTCCTTGCCGACGATGGGAGTGGCGCCGAAGTCGATCTTCTTGTCCGCCACCAGCGTCTGCACGAAGAAGGCGCCGAGGTTCACCATGCCGACCTTGCCGCTTTGGAACGAGGCCGGTTGCACGCTGCCGTTGTCGGTCTTCGCCGACGGCGGCATCAACCCTTCGGTCCACAGCTGGCGGTAGAAGGTGAGCGCATCGGTCACCTCCGAACTGTCGAACGCCGCGCTCTTCCCGTCGTCGGACAGCACCTTGCCGCCGCTGGCCCACACGTGCGGGGCGAACTCGAAGATGTTGCAGCCACCGCACTGCCCGGCCATCGTGAAGCCGTAGTAGTCGGGGCCGAGCTTACGGATCGCCCGTGCGTCGGCCAGCATCTCGGCATAGTTCTTCGGCGGCTTCGCGGGGTCGAGACCCGCCTTCTTGAACAGATCCTTGTTGTAGAAGGTGACCGAGGCCTCAGCGGTGAACGGCAGCGCGTAGGTCTTGCCCTCGAAGACGGCCAGCTTCTTGTGCGCGGGGCTGAGTCCGTTCTTCCAGCTCAGCGAGTCCAGCACCGGCGTGAGATCGTCGAGCACGCCCTTGGACGCGAAGTACGGCAGGTACACCAGGTCGATCGAGGCGATGTCGGGGCCCGAGCCCGAGGCCGCCGCCGTACCGAACTTCTGGACGAAGTTCGCCGACGGTACGACGGTGACCTTCACCTTGCCCTCATGGGTCTTGTTGTACTGCTCGGCGAGCAGGTTGATGAATCCCTTCGCGCTGTCGCGCACCCACAGGGTCGCAGTACCGGTCGGTTTGTCGGTCGCGGCCGACTTCTGGTCTCCGCCACCGCCACCGCAGCCCGCGAGGACGAGTGCGAGAGCGGCAGTTACTGCTGCGAGTCTCGTGGTTCTCATGGTGACTTCACTTTCTGCTTGCGCTAAGAGCGAGTGGGAATCTCAGGCGAGTGGGAGCCAGACCCGCATGGCCCCCGGGCCGCGGTTGGCCCAGGCCTGGTACGGGACAGCTGTGACGGTGACCGAGGTGCCGGTCGACGAGGTCGGGGCGTAGGGCTGGTAGAGGCCCGTGTCGAGCGGGCTCACCAGGGCGGGCAGGCGGAGCCGGACGCCGTCCTGGCCGGGCTCTTCGACGATGGTTGCCGAGGGCTCCAGTCGCAGCTGCTCGACCAGGATTCCTTCGGGCAGATCGGCCTGCTCGACGCAGTACACGATCGGTCCGCGTTCGATCGCCACGCAGCCGCGCACCGCGTCGACGCGGTCGTCGGCGCGCACCAGTCGTGGGGTCATCGGGAGTCTCAGCCGGACCGTGGCGCCGTCGTCGCACGAGACCCGCAGGTACTCACCTGGGATCGGTTCGGCAAGCAGCTTCGCCGCGGTCACGTCGGCTGAGGCACCTGTCGCCCACGCCGGCACCCGGACCGCCAGTTCGCCGCGACCCCTGACGGTCACCATGACGTCCCCGTCCCACGGATAACCGGTCTCCACGACAGCCGTCAGGTTCTCCGCGGTAAAGGTGCCTGCGGCAACGAGATGCAGCTGCAGGCCGGTGGCGTCGGACGTGGCCGCGTAGCCGTGCAGGGACGCGTACAGCCGGGCAAGGTTCGGCGGGCAGCAAGCGCAGTCGTACCACGGGAGGCGCTCGCTGGGAGCGTCCTCGCTGGAGCCGTCGTGGCCGGTCCGCAATTGCAGCGGATTGGAGTAGAAGAACGCGGTGCCGTTGTGCGCGATCGATGCCGCGATGGCATTGAGCAGCGCGCGCTCCATCTCCTCGGCGTACCGGGCCTGACCGGTGGCCAGGAGCATCCGCCAACACCATTGCAGGGCAGCGATCGAGGCACACGTCTCGGCGTACGCGCGGTCCGGCGGAAGCTCGTACGGATCTCCGTAGGCCTCGTCGCGGTGGCGAGAGCCGTGCCCGCCGGTGAGGTACATCTTGGTGCCGAACGCGCTGTCCCACAGCTGCTCCATCGCTCGGAGCAGCGTCTGGTCGCCGTTCTCGAGGTAGAGATCGGTGACTCCCGCGGCCAGATACAGCTGCCGCACGGAGTGCCCGATGGCCTCGGTCGCCTCGCGGACGGGCAGGTGGTCCTGGTAGTACTGCGATCCGAAGCGCCCGGCGGGCAGGCTGCCGTGACCGCGCCGCTCGACCTGGAGCTCGGCCGCGCGCAGGTAGGACTCCTCCCCCGTCTCGCGGTAGAGCTCGATCAGTGCCGTCTCGACCTCGGGGTGCCCGTCGATGATCGGCCGGCCGTCGTCACCGAAGGAACTGACGATCAGGTCGGCGACCCGCCGTGCGATCGCGAGGAAGCGCTCGTCACCGGCACCACGGTGCAGCGCCACCGCGGCCTGCATGAGGTGGCCGGCGCAGTAGAACTCGTGGGTGAACTCGGGGTGGCTGAACGGCTCTTCGTCCGGCTTCCCCTGCACGTAGGTGTTGAGGTAGCCGTCGGCCTTCTGCACCTGCTCCAGCAGGTCAGCCAGCTCGGACAGCATCGGCACCCACCGGTCGGTGCCCGAGCGGCCCATCTCCCAGCCGATCGCTTCCAGCGTCTTGTAGAGATCGGAGTCGGCGAACCAGAACCCCCGGAAGTCCTGCCGCGGAGCTTCCTCGGTCAGGCGGCGGAAGTTCGCGATGACGCCGGTGCGATCGACGTTGTCCACACAGTGCGGGATCGTGGCCGTGGCGTTGAGTTCCTGCCAACCGCCGAGCAGGGACGCGGGACCCAGTCGCACAGCGCTCGAAGCGAGCGGCTCGAGCCGCGGGCGCCTCCGCGGCGCAGCCGGGCCAGGGATCTGGGTACGGGCCGGGGCAGTTCGAATGTGAGCGTTCACATTTTGCCTCTCGAAGCGAGTGCCAGGAAGAAGAGGATGGTGGTTGGGAAAGTCAGAGAAAATTGTTTCCCGCCCGTCAACATAGAACTCACGCCTGATCCCGTCAAGACCGGATCCAGCCGGTGTACCGTGTGGGAAAATCTTTTCTCACTGATCCGCGCCCCTACCCGCACAGAGCAGGAACGGCACCCATGACCGATGAAACCGGCCCCCGGGCCACCACCGCGCGCCGGGTCGGCATCGCAGACGTCGCAGCCAGGGCCGGGGTCTCCGTGGGCACCGTGTCGAAGGCGCTCAACGGAAGCGGCCGGCTCCGCGACGAGACCCGCGCCCGGGTGCGAGCGGCCGCCGACGAGCTCGGCTTCACCCCGATCAGCGTCGCGCGAAACCTGCTGGCCGGGCGCACCTTCACGGTCGGCGTCATCACCACCGACAGCTACGGCCGGTTCGGCATCCCGGTGATGCGTGGAGCCGAGGACTCACTCGCCGCCGGCGAGATGATCGCGTTCCTGTGCGACGGCCGCGACGATCCCATCCGCGAGCAGCACCACCTCGGCAAGCTGCTCGAACGCCGGGTCGACGGCATCATCGTCGCGGGCCGCCGTACCGATCCCCGCCGGCCGATCGGTGCGGACCTGCCGGTTCCCGTGGTCTACGCCTTCGCGCCGAGCAGTGACCCGGCCGACTGCAGCGTCGTCAGCGACGAACGCGGCGCGGCCCAGCTCGCGGTCGAACACCTCGTCAAGACCGGCCGCCGGCGCATCGCCCACATCACCGGCCCGCAGTCCCACGCCTCGGCCAACGAACGCGCGGCCGGCCTGGCCGAGGCGCTCGCCGCACACGACCTGGAGCCGGTCGACGAGCCGTACTTCGGTAGCTGGACCGAGGCGTGGGGTCGCTTCGCGGCCGCACAACTCCTGCGGACGCACGACGACGTCGACGGTGTGTTCTGCGGGAACGACGTGATCGCCCGCGGCGTCACCGACGGCCTGCGCGAGGCCGGAATTTCCCTACCCACGCAGATCGGCGTCGTCGGCGTCGACAACTGGGGCCTGGTCGCGGAGGCCGCCCGCCCGCCACTGACGACGGTCGATCTCGGCCTGGAGGAGATCGGCCGGCGCTCCGCCGAACTCCTCCTCGACGCCATCAACGGCCACGCCCAACCGGGCGTCCACGTCGTCCCCGGCCACCTGGTCGTCCGCGAGTCCTGACTCCCCCGGCCGCCTGGCAGCGGCTTCCTTGACAAAGTTACTGAGTGCGCTCATTCTTGAGTCAACTCAGATTAACTCGTGTGAAGGAAGCCGTCATGCAAGCGTTCGTCGTCAGGCACTACAAGAGCCCGGTAGAACCGGCCGAGGTTCCCGAGCCGCTGGTCGGCGAACGGGACGTGCTCGTCCAGGTCCGGGCGGCCGGGCTCAACCTGCTCGACGAGAAGATCCGGGCAGGTGAGCTCAAGCTGGTCCTTCCGTACCAGCTGCCCCAGATTCTCGGCAACGACGTCGCCGGCATCGTGCTCGCCGTTGGTGCGAAGGTGCGCGGCTTCGCGCCCGGCGACGAGGTGTACGCCCGCCCCGGCAAGGACCGGATCGGCACCTTCGCGGAGCGCATCGCGGTCGCCGAGACCGATCTCGCGCTGAAGCCGGCGTCGGTCAGCTTCGAGGAAGCGGCCTCACTCCCACTGGTCGCACTGACCGCCTGGCAGGCACTCGTCGAACGGGGCAACCTGCAGCCGGGACAGCGGGTCCTCGTCCACGGCGGCGCCGGCGGCGTCGGGACGATCGCGATCCAACTCGCCAAGCACCTCGGCGCGACCGTCGCCACCACCGTCAGCACCGGCAACGCCGACTTCGTGCGCGAACTCGGCGCCGATGTCGTCATCGACTACCGCCATCAGGACTTCGAACAACTCCTCGACGGCTACGACCTGGTGCTGGACAGCGTCGGCGGCAAGAACCTGGAGAAGTCACTCCGCGTACTACGCCCTGGCGGCAAGGCCATCGGGATCGCCGGACCGCCCGACCCCGCGTTCGCCCGGGAACTCGGCACGAACGCCGTACTCCGATTCGTCATGACGGTCCTCAGCAGCCGCATCCGCCGGCAGGCCCGGCGGCTCGGGGTGACGTACGAATTCCTCTTCATGCGCGCCAACGGCGACCAGCTTCGCCGGATCACCGCCCTGGTCGACGCGGGCGCCCTCCGCCCCGTCGTCGGCCGAATCTTCGACTTCGACCAGGCCGTGCAGGCACTGCAATCGCTGGACCAGGGCGGCATCCGCGGCAAAGCCGTTCTCAGCAGAAGCTGACCAGCCCCACCACCAACCAGGAAAGAGCAAGGACCATGAAACCCGCACAGGACAACGTCATCACCGCGTACCAGGACGCACCCGCCCGTACCGTCGAGGCCGGCGGCGTCACCTACGCCTACCGCGAGCTGGGCCCGAAGGGCGGCATCCCCGTCGTCTTCTTCGTCCACCTCGCCGCGAATCTCGACAACTGGGACCCCCGGATCATCGACCCGATCGCGGCGAGCCACCATGTCGTTGCCTTCGACAACCGTGGCGTCGGAGCCTCCAGCGGCAGCGTTCCCAGCAGCATCGAGGCGATGGCCGACGACGCCGCGACCTTCATCGGTGCGCTGGGCTTCGACAAGATCGACATCTTCGCCTTCTCGCTCGGCGGCATGATCGCCCAGGCGCTGGTGGTGAAACACCCCGGACTGGTGCGCAAGCTCGTCCTCACCGGCACCGGCCCGGCCGGCGGCAAGGACATCGACAAGATCGCCGGTACGACGTACTACGACATCCTGCGCGCGACCCTGACCCGCTCGGACCCGAAAGAGTTCCTGTTCTTCAACCGCAACGCCACCGGCAAGCCGGCCGGCCGCGCGTTCGTGAAGCGCCTCGAGGAGCGCACCCTGGACCGCGACGCTCCGGTCAAGGTGAAGGCGTTCCAGACCCAGCTCAAGGCGATCAAGAAGTGGGGGCGCTCGGCCCCGGCCGACCTCTCACAGATCACTCAGCCCACTCTGATCGCCAACGGCGACAACGACCGCATGGTGCCGTCAGTGCTCTCCGAAGACCTGCACCGGCGCATCAAGGGCTCGGAACTGGTCATCTACCCCGACTCCGGCCACGGCGGCATCTTCCAGTACCACGCCGAGTTCGCCCCTGTCGCCGTCGACTTCCTCGCCCGCTGACGACGCTCATCTTCGTGAAAGACGGGCCGTCGGCTTCCGCAGTACCAGCGATAGCATCGAGGCCCTGAAGTAGGAGGCCGCAGCAGGGAAGGGAACCAGCCATGCCACTCGACTCCCGACCCGTCGGACGGCGCGAGCGGAACAAGCAGGAGAAGCTCGATCGCATCACCGCCGCGGCACGAGAGCTGTTCTCCGAGCGCGGCGTCGAGGAGGTCACCACGCAGGAGATCGCCGACAAGGCCGACATCGGCGCCGGCACCCTCTTCCTCTACGCCAAGAGCAAGGGCGAACTCCTCCTGCTCGTGCAGAACTCCCTGTACGCCGATGCGCTCGCTCGAGGCCGGTCCGCTGCCGAGAGCCTCGGCGAGCCGCTCGACGCGGTGATGGCCATCGTCCGCCAGGTGGTGGAGTGCAACCGCAAACAGGTCGACAACGGGCGGACCTATCTGCGGGAGATCGTCTTCGGCGACCCCGAAGAGCCGCACCACCGCGACGCCCTCCTGCTGACCGTGCAGACCGAGAACGCGATCGCCGAGGTGCTTCAGCGCGACGAGCGGATCAGCTCCGGCGACGCGGCGACGCTCGCCCACATCGTCTCCGCGATCATGTTCGTCGCCATGGCAGCCACCATCAACCGCACCAAGGCGATCGACGCGATCGTCGAGGAAATCAAGAACCAGGTCGCCGTTCTGCTCGCCCGCTGACGGACGGGTCACGGAGTACCGGGAGCGGTTCCGAAACCTCGGCGTACTTCTGCTGCCTCTTGAATTAAGTAAGGAAGTTAGCTTTCCTTGGGCAGGTCGCTCCGAATGCGCATTCCCAGTGCGTCCGGTCGGCGTCCGCCCCGACAACTTCAGAGGAGAGTCAGATGACTCGAGGAGTCGCCCCACTCCGACCCCCACCCAGTCGCCGCCGCGTGGTCGTAGCGATCGCCGCGGCCGCGGCGGCAGCGGTGACCACCACCGCCCTGACCGCGGTGGTGTCCTCGCCGGCTGCGAGCGCCGCGATCTCACCGACCGGCTGGAACACGGTGGTGAGCAAGAACAGCAGCAAGTGCGTGGACGCGCGCGCCGCCGCCACCGCGAACGGAACCGCCGTACAGCAGCAGGCGTGCAACAGCACGACCGCGCAGCAGTGGCAGTTCCAGCCGACCGCTGACGGCTACGTGCGGGTCAATGCGTTCAACAACGCAGCCCAGGCGCTCGACGTCACGAACGTCTCCGCCGCCGACAGTGCACCCATCCAACTCTGGTCGTACAGCAATGGGCTGAACCAGCAGTGGCTGCCGGTCGAGGAAGCGGACGGCGCGTATCACCTGGTCAACCGCAACAGCGGCAAGTGTCTCGACGTCCCCGGCGCCTCGACGGCCGACGGTCTCCAACTGCAGCAGTACACCTGCAACGGAACTGCTGCCCAATCCTTCAGGGTCAACCCAGTGGACGGCACTCCCCCGACCGAACCGCCGGCCGGCCAACCCGACCTCGGGCCGAACGTCTCGATCTTCGACCCGTCGATGTCGAGCAGCACGATCCAGAACAAGCTGAACTCGGTGTTCAGCCAGCAGGAGCGCAATCAGTTCGGCGAGGAGCGGTTCGCGCTGCTGTTCAAGCCCGGCACCTACAACGTCAGCGCCAACGTCGGCTTCTACACCCAGGTGGCCGGTCTGGGGCTGACCCCGGACAGCGTGAACATCAACGGGGCCGTGCACGTCGAGGCCGACTGGTTCCCGCCGCAGAACGCGACCCAGAACTTCTGGCGAGGCGCCGAAGGCCTGACCATCACACCACCCGGCGGCCTGGACCGATGGGCGGTCTCGCAGGCTTCGTCGTACCGGCGGAACCACCTCAAGGGCAACCTCGCGCTCGACGACGGCGGCTGGGCGAGCGGCGGCTACATGGCCGACACCGTGGTCGACGGACAGGTCCGGTCCGGCAGCCAGCAGCAGTGGATCTCCCGGAACACCACCTGGGGCAGCTGGACCGGCCAGAACTGGAACATGGTGTTCGTCGGCGCCCAGAACGCACCGGCCGGCACCTTCCCGAACCCGCCGTACACGAAGGTCGCCCAGACGCCCGTGGTCCGGGAGAAGCCCTACCTGTACGTCGATGCTTCGGGCAACTACCAGGTGTTCGTGCCGGCCGTGCGGAACAACTCTGCCGGTCCGGGCTGGACCGGCGGCAACCCGGCCGGCCAGTCGTTGCCGATCAGCCAGTTCTACATCGTCAAGCCGGGTGCGACCGCGGCGACGATCAACGCACAACTTGCCGACGGCAAGAACCTGCTGTTCACCCCGGGTGTCTATCGGTTGAGTGACACACTTCGGGTCAACCGGCCCGACACCGTCGTACTGGGCCTCGGCCTGGCCACCTTGATGCCGACGAGCGGGACGCAGTCGATCACTGTCGCCGATGTCGACGGCGTGAAGATCGCCGGGCTGCTGATCGACGCCGCACCGACGAATTCGCCGCTGCTGATGGAGATCGGGCCGTCCGGGTCGTCGGCCGACCACTCGGCGAACCCGACCTCGTTGCACGACGTGTACTTCCGGATCGGCGGTGCGGCTGTCGGCAAGGCGACCGAGACCCTGCGGATCAACAGCAACAACGTGATCGTCGACCACACCTGGCTGTGGCGCGGCGACCACAGCTACGGGGTCGGCTGGAACACCAACACGGCGGCCACCGGGCTTGTTGTCAACGGCAACGACGTGACGGCGTACGGGTTGTTCGTCGAGCATTACCAGAAGTACCAGACGATCTGGAACGGCAACGGGGGGAGGACGTACTTCTACCAGAACGAGATGCCGTACGACCCGCCGAACCAGTTCGCCTGGATGAACGGATCCACCCGCGGCTACGCGGCGTACAAGGTCGCCGATTCGGTCACCACGCACGAGGCGTGGGGGCTGGGCAGCTACTGCGTCTTCAACGACGATCCGAGCATCGTGGCGGACCGCGCCTTCGAAGTACCGAACAAACCAGGCGTGAGGTTCCACAGCATGGTGACGGTCTCCCTCGGCGGCAAGGGCACCATCGCCCACATCATCAACACCACCGGCGGCCCGTCCAACTCCAGCACCAACGTCGCCCAATGGGTCAACTACCCCTGACCCCCGATCAAGGTCTCGGTCGAGCCTCTGCCCCTCGACCGAGACCTTCCCCCAACGCCCTGCGGCAGGTCAGGACCGCAGGGCGTTGCGGGTGCCCTGCGCTGACTGTCGGCGGCGGGTGGTTGGGTGGGGTGGTGGAGATCGAGGAGTTGTCGGGGCGGCTGGAGAAGTTGTCGGCGCGGTACGGGGAGGTGCTGGGGTTCGAGCGGGACGGGGACTGGTTTCTGCTGAAGTTGCAGGAGGAAGTGGGCGAGCTGACTCAGGCCTACCTGCAGGTGACCGGGCGGGCCCGGACGAAGGGGAAGTCTGCCGAAGAGCTCCGCGACGGGTTCCAGTTGGAGTTCGCCGATGTGTTCTGTCAGTTGCTGCTGCTGGCTCGGCATTTCGATGTCGACGTGCCTCGGGAGATCGAGCGGAAGTGGCTCGCCCACGAGAGCGCTTTGCGGTAGGTCAAGCGGCGGCGCGGGCCGGTTGGGCGGTTCTGAGGAGTACGGCGAGCATGGCCAGCGGCGCGAGCAGGACGGCCGCGCCGACCGTGATCTCCAGCCAGGTCGGCAGTGCGGCCTCGATTTCGAGGAACGTGATCGCGCCGGCGAAACCGAACGGCCAGACCAGGGTGCCGAGGAGCTTCTCCTTGAAATTCCAGCGGTCCGCGGTCCACAGCAGATACACGCCGATGAACCAGCCGAAGAGCACCATGCCGCCGAAGAGCAGCAACAGCAGCGTCACCACCTCGCGGCCTCGAACGCGCGGCCGGTACCGGTCGACCAGCACCAGCCCATCGGTGGCCGCGGCAACGATCTCGTCCGGATCCCCCAGCCTGGCCAGCATCGCGCGCACCTCCGCCGCGCTGGACACGCCGGCCGCCCGCTCCTCGTCGATGTGGGCGCTGACCTCCGCGACGAGTTCCGTACGCCGTTCAGCCGGCAGCGGCTCGGCCGCCTTCGCCAGGTAGTCCAAGTAGGCATCGACCAGCCGGTCCGCCTCGTTCTGCACGTTCGTCATCCCTGTCTCCCTCGCCCCAGTACGGTGTCGACCGAGTTACGGAACCGCTCCCAGTCCGCGGTGAACGCGGCCAGTGCCCGGCGTCCTTCAGTGGTGCTCTGGTAGTAGCGCCGGGGCGGCCCCGATCCGGACTCGCGCCAGGTCGTCTCGACCAGCCCTTCTCGCCGCAACCGCGCCAGCAACGGGTAGATCGTCCCCTCGGTGGTGACCAACCCGTCCACCTCGCCGAGTGCCTTGACCAGCTCGAACCCGTAGCGCTCCTCCCCCTGCAGCAACGCGAGCACGCAGAACTCCAGCGTCCCCCGTCGCAACTGGGTGAAGACCTTCTCGGCTACCATGCACCACAAGGTACCTGCTCAGACCGACAACCGCAAAGACCCGGCACCGGCGGCGACCGGTGCCGGGCCCGAGTGGGTCAGCGCTTCCCGAGCGCCGCGATCAGCCCCTGGTAGATCCAGAACATCGGCTTGGGCGAGTAGTCGTCGGTCATCAGCCCGAACCCGTCGAAGGGGTTGGCCGAACCGGTCACATCGTCCCGCAGCGCGAACATCTCGTAGCTGGTCACGTTGTAGGTCCCACGGACGGCGTTGACGGCCAGGATCTCCCTGGTCAGCTCGTGCGCCTGGGCGGCCGGCGTACGGTCCGGGCCCGCGTAGGTGGACCAGCCGTTCTCCGCCACCCGGATCGGCACGTCCGCGCCCAGGCCGGCCAGCGGCATCTCCTGGTTGCGGACCACGTCGAGGGTCTGGCGGATCCACTCGGCCGGATCCGGCACGGGGTCCGTCCCGGGAAGGCCCGCGTTCGGATAGAGGTCCACCCCGACGAAACCGACCGCCTTCGCGAACGGCGCTCCCCCGAGCCTGGCCAGGTCCTGCCAGAAGGCGGTGTAGACGAACGGAGCCTCGATCTCGTCCATCCCGATCTGCAGCCTGCGCAGGCCGTTGCGATCGGCGGCCTCCCGCGCGGCGATGACGCCTTGCACCAGGGCCGTGTTGCCGTTGGGAACCGGCAGGTAGTTCTGTTCCAGCGTCACCGAGATCGTGTCGGTGACCGGACCGTAGAGTCGCACCTTCTCGCGGAGGCAGGCGGTCCAGTCGGCCATGTCCTCACCCGAGTAGGAGACCACCAGATCGAGCCGGCGGCCGGGCTTCAGCAAAGCGGTGGTGGAATCCGGGTACGGCGAATCGCAGCCGATGTAGTCGCGCAGCAACAACGGTGCACGTCCGTTCTGCAGCCGCGTCAACGCCTTGCTGATCTTCACCGGGTCGTCAGGTTTGCCATTCGTGGAGCCGCCGCCCGCGTACCCACCGGGATAGATCCCGAAGGTGAGCGGAGGCGGCGGTGTCGCGCGCGGCGCCGCGCTCGCCGTACTCACAGTGGCGGGAGCCACTGCGAGTACGGCGGCGGTAGTTGCCGCGATCATCCAGTTGCGGAGCTTCGTCATGGCACCACTCTCACTGCCGCACAGGTCTGCAGCCGATGACAGATGTCATGTTCCGGCAGCGACATCCGCCACTGCCAGATGACGTTGCTGGCAGCAACTAAGGTGTCATGCCTGCTTGGGATGGACGGCGAACATGACGGCCAGGATGAAGGACGGGACGATCAGTGCCCAGCGCGGATTGACACCGAGCAGGACGGGCGCCAGGCAGAGCAGCAGCAGGTCGAACCCGCGGATCGGCTGGGAGAAGAGTCCTGGCGGGATCGCGCCCATCGGCGAGGCGACGAGCGGCCCGCTGTACGACGGGGGTCGCGCGGACGCTTGACGCACAACCCCGGTCAGGATGCCGACGCCGACCGCGAAGGCCGCCGAAGGACTCCCGATCGCCGGATAGGCCAGCAGCACCCACACCAGCACGAACAACCCCGGTACTACGGACATCGCGACCCGCAACTCGCGCAAGGTCATCCCGAGCGCCCGGACCAGCCCGATGGAGCGGCAGACCGACCGCAGTCCGTCCATCAACGGCCGGACCGCTCCGAAGCCGGCCAGACCCGCAGCAATCGGCACCAGTACGTCGTACCCGGTGCCGGCCACGGCGTACGGGACGACGAGCAGGCCGAAGCCTACGATCAGCCGACGAGGCCAGCGGAGGATCCGGAGGAACTCGCGGTAGATGACGGCTTGAGCCAGCGAGCCACGGCCGCGGCGGGAGTGCACCCGGCCCACCGTGCGCCAGTGGCGTCCGGCAACGACGTCCGCCAGCAGGCTGATGTCCATGGTGATCGCAGCACCAGCCATGCCGGCCAGCAACTCCCCACCGGCGATGACGCTCGTACGGCTCAGCCGGTTGAGCGACCGCGCAGTGATGACGACCAGTGCCACAGCAACAACCAGCGCCACAACCCCGAAGACCAACAGTCTCAGCTGGTTGGACGTAAGCGAGGTGTCCTCCCCCAGCGGGCTGTACGACACCCAACCCCGCTGCGGCCGCACCGCCAGCACGATCGCAGGGATCGCAGCGACCACCAGGAGACTGTCCGCCACTCGCAGCGCCCAGCGGGACCGCTTAGTCGTCTGCTGCGCCCACACCGTCACACACGCCGTGCAGATCAACAGCCCTGTCGTCAGCACTGCAGCCTCGCCGACAGCCGACCAGCCCGCTCCGAACAACGCAAACCCAACCAGAGCGGCGACGGCACCCGCAATTGCCGAGACGATCATCACCAGCCGGTACGACGGTCGCAGCAGCGACGCGCGATCCACAGGTGTGGCCAGCAACCAGAACCCGGTCGCCCTGGACGCGGAGACCGGGCCGACGCTGAGCAGGACTCGCAACAGTGTGGACACCAGCAGAGGAACCAGGATCCACGGCACTGTGTCGAGGAGCCACGAGCACGATCCCGTAGTACAGGCTGCTGAGCGGTCGTTGAGCTTCAGCAGGACGTTGCCGCCGGTCGCGCCGACCATGGCGAGGGCGAAGGCGACGACGTAGATGTCCTCGAGCTGCTGCCAGATCGTGCGGTCCGCCTTGCCACGGCGAACCTTTCGCATCCAGCGGCGCAGCTCCGTGGAGCGCGGGATCGCACCGAAGTCCGCCGGATCGAAGACGACCGGCCCGTCCGCCGTGGTCATGGCAGCGGGGTGAGCGCGACGGTTTCGTCGGCGACGGCGTCCACCAGCGTCGTGTCGTGACTTGCGAAGAGGATCGACGTACCGGCCTTCTTCTCTTCCCGCAGCCGTTCCGCGAGCCATTCGACACCCGCGGTGTCCAGCCGCTGCTCCGGCTCGTCGAGGACGAGCAACTTGCGCGGCCGGACGAGCGCGGTCGCCAGCGCGAGGCGCCGGCGCTGACCCGACGACAGCGAACCCGGGAGCTGATCCGCCGCGGCGAGCAGGCCGACGTCGTCGAGCAGGGTGTCGACGAGATCCTCCGGCTCGGGGTTGCCGTGCGCCCGGGCCAGCAGGTCCAGGTGCTCGGCCGCGCTGAGGTCGGGGAAGAAGTCGAGGTCGTCGAGCAACGAGGCGACGTCACGGCGTACCGCCTCCGCGCGCTCGTCGATCGGCAACCCGTCGAGCAGGATCTTGCCGGCCGCCGGCTCGGCCGAACCGACGATGCACTTGAGCACCGTGGTCTTGCCGGCGCCGTTCGGGCCGACCAGGGCGATCGCCCGGCCCGCCGCCAGGGTGAAGGTGAGATCCTCGATCACCGGGCGGTCGGCGTACAGGTGCCTGAGGCCCTGGACGGCGAGCCGGGGCGCGGCTTTGCTCATCGCTTGCGGACCAGGGTCAGCCCGTCGCCGATGCCGAGCATCACCACGTCGACGCGGTCGTCCTCGGCGATGTGCGCGTTGAACTCCTTGCGGTCGATCGGGTCCTGGTCGTGCTGCCCGACGACCCGGCCGCCGGCCAGCGTGTTGTCGAACAGCAGCAGGCCGTTCGGGCGGATCCGCGGGACGAGGTGCTCGAAGTACTCGATGTAGCCGGGCTTGTCGGCGTCCACGAAGGCCAGGTCGAACTCGCCCTCGAGCTCGCCGGCCGACTTGTGCGCGTCGCCGATCCGCAGCTCGATCTTGTCCGCCACGCCCGCGCGCTCCCAGTAGCGGCGCCCGATCGAGGTCCACTCGTCGCTCACGTCGAGGCAGATCAGCTGCCCGTCGGCCGGCAGCCCGCGGGCGATCGCGAGTGCGGAGAACCCGGTGAAGGTGCCGATCTCCACCGCGCGCCGGGCCGAGATCAGCCGGGTCAGCGTGGTCAGCAGGGCGGCCTGGTCGGCCGTCGTCAACATCTCCGCGATACCGCCGAGAGCCTGTGTCTCGGCCACCAGTTCGGTCGCGATCTCGTCCAGCGGCATCCCGTGCGCGACCATGTAGTCGTGCAGTTCATCGGTCACCTGTACCTGACTGCCCATCGAATCCCGCCGTCCTCTTCGTCGTGGTCCGTTCGCCTGTAGTCTCTACGGGTTGCCCTGACGCTCGACACCCACCCCTTGTAGGAGACCCCAGCATGCAGATCGCCGTCGCCGGATCGATCGCGACCGACATCCTGATGACGTTCCCCGGACGCTTCAAGGATCAGTTCCTCGAAGAGCAGATGCACAAGGTGTCGCTGTCGTTCCTGGTCGACGAACTGGTCGTGCACCGCGGCGGTGTCGGCGCGAACATCTGCTACGGGATGGCCCAGCTCGGCCAGCGGTCGCTGCTGATCGGCTCCGTCGGCGCCGACTTCACCGACTACGGCGCGGCGCTTTCCGAGGCGGGGGTCGACGTGTCGCACGTCCGCATCTGCGACAACGTGCACACCGCGCGCTTCACCTGTACGACGGACCTCGACGCGAACCAGATCGCGTCCTTCTACACCGGCGCGATGGCCGAGTCGCGCGAGATCGACCTCGGCGCGATCCACGCCGCGACCGGCGGCATCGACCTGGTCCTGATCGGCGCGGACGACCCGGACGGCATGCTCAAGCACACCGCGCTGGCGAAGGAGAACGGCATCGACATCGCCGCCGACCCCTCGCAGCAGCTGGCCCGGATGGAGGGCGAGCAGATCCGCGAGCTGATCGACGGCGCGACGTACCTGTTCAGCAACGAGTACGAGTCCGGCCTGATGGTGCAGAAGACCGGCTGGAGCCACGCCGAGATCCTCGAGCGGGTCGGCGTCCGGGTCACCACCCACGGCGGCGACGGCGTCGTGATCGAGAACGCGGACGGCATCCTCGCGAAGATCCCGGCCGTCCCGACTCCGGGCCTGGTCGACCCGACCGGTGGTGGCGACGCCTTCCGCGCCGGCTACCTGACCGGCCGCGCCGCGGGCCTCGACCACGAAGCGGCCGCCCAGGTCGGCTGCACGCTGGCGACCACGGTCCTCGAGACCGTCGGCACCCAGGAGTACACGCTGGACCGCCCGAGCTTCCTGACCCGCCTCGCCTCGGCGTACGGCGACGAGGCGGCCGCCACCGCCGCCAGCACCCTCAAACTCGGCTGATCCCCAGCCGCGTCAGTTGCTCAGGCGGACCGTCGTGCCCGGCTGATCCCCAGCCGCGTCAGTTGCTCAGGCGGGCCGTCGTGCGCGCCTGAGCCTCGGCCGCGTCAGTTGCTCAGGCGGGCCAGTGCGCCCGTTTGGGCCAGGACGGCGAAGCGGTCCGGGCAGCCCCAGTGTTCGACGATGCGGCCGTCGACGACCCGCGCCACCTCGAACAGGTGGATGTCGATCGGCGCTCCGCTCGGCGGCCCGAAGAACGGGCCCGTCGCCGTACCGCGCGCCCGTCCGCGCGCCCACACCGTGTCGCCGTGGGTGACCGAGTCCTCGATCGTGTAGACGACGTCCGGCATCATCGCGTGCACATCCCGGATCGCCCGCTTGATCTGCGCGATCGCCTCCGCTCCGGAGCCGGCCAGGCCGAACTGGTGCTCGATCACGTCCGGCGCGCACACCTCGTCGACGATCGCGTCGTTGCCGGTCGCGAACCCCTCCTGCAGGATCCGCTCCAGGACGGCGAGCGCCTCGGACTGGTCCGGCAAAGCCTTCGAAACTGACATCAGCCATACCCCCTGGTGATCTCGATGCACTATCTGTGCATTCGTTGCAGTAGTACTGCAGTGAACGCATTGATAGTGTGCCCGCATGGCCGAAGCTGTCAAGACCTACCGCCAGGAGCAGGCCGAGGCGACCAAGATCCGGATCGCCCAGGCCGCCCGGCGCCTGTTCGCCGCCAACGGGTACGGCGCGACGAGCATCGACGCGATCGCCAAAGAGGCCGGCGTGGCGACCCGGACTATCTATTCGGCCTTCGGCACCAAGCGCGAGATCCTCTCGTTGATCTGCGATCTCTGGCTCAAGGACGCGGGCGCCGTCGAGTTCGCGGGCGAGGTGCTCGCCTTGACCGAGCCGGCCGCTCGACTGCGGGGTGCCGCGCAGTGGCTGACCCGGCTCTATTCGGCCGGCTTCGACGTCGTACTGATCTTCGACGCGGCAACGGACGAGAGCGCCGAGACCCGGGCACTGCTGCGCTCCAAGCTGGCCGGGCGCAATCAGGTGATGGACGCGATGATCGCTTCTCTGGAAGCGGAGTTGAGGATTCCGCTCAAGCAGGCGCAGGCCGTCTATCGCGCGCTTGCCGCGCCGGGGGTCTATCAGGAACTCGTCGACGAGTCCGGCTGGACGCCCGCGGAGTTCGAGCAGTGGGTCGCCGACTCGCTCGAGCGCCAACTGCTTTGAGTCTCCTTCTTCGAGCCTTTCGGCCGGCTTTGCGCTGGGGCGGCTTTTCGCTAGAGTGAACTGTACGTTCAGTTTAGTTAGGAGATCGACATGACCGAAGCAGTTGCGGCGGCGTCCGGCGAGTTCACCATCGGCGGAGACCTGACGGTCCGCCGGCTGGGGTACGGGACGATGCAGCTCACCGGCGACGGCGTGTGGGGTGACCCGCGCGATCCCGACGAGGCGGTCAGGGTGCTGCGGCGTGCGGTCGAGCTCGGGGTGAACTTCATCGACACCGCCGACGCCTATGGCCCGTTCACCGCGGATCTCCTGCTGAAGAAGGCCCTGCATCCGTACGCCGACGACCTGGTGATCGCGACCAAGGCCGGCTTCGCCCGGACCGGTCCGGGCGGCTGGGAGCCGATCGGCCGCCCGGCGTACCTGCGTCAGCAGGTGGAGCTCAGCCTCCGGCACCTCGGCCTGGAGCGGATCGACCTGCTGCAGTTGCACCGGATCGATCCGGAGGTGCCGCTCGCCGACCAGATCGGTGAGCTGGCGACGCTCCAGCAAGAGGGCAAGATCCGGCACATCGGGCTGTCCCAGGTGAGCATCGCGCAGATTGAGGAGGCCGCCGGCACTGCCCCGATCGTCTCGGTCCAGAACCTCTACAACCTCAGCCAGCGCGACGACGAGGACCTGGTGGAGTACGCCGAGAAGAACGGCCTCGGCTTCATCCCCTGGTTCCCACTGGCCACCGGTGAGCTGGCGAAGGCCGGCGGCCCACTCGCCAAGATCGCCGAGAGCCACCACGCGTCACCCTCCCAGCTCGCGCTGGCCTGGCTGCTCAAGCGCTCGCCCGTGATGCTGCCGATCCCGGGCACCTCGTCGGTCGCTCACGTCGAGGACAACATCGACGCGGCAAAGGTCGAGCTGACCCAGGAGGAGTTCGACCAGCTCACGGCGGCGGTCGGCTGATGAGCGTGTGGTTCGTCACCGGCGCGTCCCGGGGTTTCGGTGCCGGGGTCGTCGCGGAGGTGCTTGCCCGGGGCAACCAAGTGGTCGCCGCGGCGCGGCGGCCCGAGGAGATCGAGCGCACGGATCGACTGCTTCCGGTGCCGCTCGATGTCACCGACGAGGCGCAGGCCCGAGCAGCGGTCGAGACTGCCGTGCGCGAGTTCGGCCGGATCGACGTGGTCGTCAACAACGCGGGACGTGGCCTGCTCGGTGCGGTCGAGGAGGCTTCCGACTCGGCCGCACGAGCGGTCTTCGACACCAATGTCTTCGGCGTCCTCAACGTCCAGCGAGCCGTTCTTCCGGTACTGCGCGCACAACGCAGCGGCCGGCTCATCCAGCTCAGCTCGGTCGGCGGTTTCACCGGTACGCCGGGGTGGGGGCTCTACTCGGCGACGAAGTTCGCCGTTGAAGGGTTCTCCGAAGCACTGCACGGCGAGCTGGAGCCGCTCGGCATCCACGTCACGATCGTCGAGCCAGGGCTGTTCCGGACCGACTTCCTGGACGAGTCGAGCCTTCACCAGGCAGGCGAGATCGCCGACTACGCCGACACGGTGGGCACGATGCGGCAATCGTTGGCCGACTGGAACCACGCCCAGCCGGGTGATCCGGTCAAGGCTGCCCGCGCGATCGTCGACCTGGCCGAGCTGCCCGATCCCCCACTGCGCCTCCAGCTCGGCGGGGATTCGGTCGCCCGGGTCGAGGCCAAGCTCGACCAGGTCCGGACCGAGCTCGAGCGGTGGCGGAAGGTCTCGCTGTCGACGGATCACGACGATGCTTGAGCAGTCCTCGCACCCACGCAGCGTGCGCGCCAAGGATTCGGTGCTCGCGGCAACGAAGGAGTTGCTGGACGAGGGCGGGCTCGGGGCGGCGACGGTGGATGCGATCAGTGCCCGGTCCGGGGTGAGCAAGGCGACCATCTACAAGCATTGGCCGTGCCGGACGGCGATCGCGGCCGAGGCGTTCGGGCGGCGGATGGCGGACTCGATCCCGCTGCCGAACGAAGGCAATGTGGTCGACGATCTCACCGAGCAGGTCCGCCGGGTGAGCAAGTTCTACGCCGGGCCGAACGGCAAGGTCTTCGCGCAGTTGCTGGCGGCAAGCGTCACCGACGAGGCGGCCGCGCCGTACTTCCGGGAGTTCTTCCTCGACGCCCGGCGCGCCAACGTCGCCGAACTCTGGGAACGAGGCCTCCGCCGCGGCGAGGTCAACCCCGCCATCTCGGCCGGCACCGCCACCGATCTCCTCTTCGGCCCGCTGATCTTCCGCCTCCTCACCGGCCACGCCCCCCTCACCGCCGACGAAGCCGACGCCATAACCGCAGCCGCCCTCCACGGCCTCCTCACCCCCAGCTAGCACCCGCTCCTCACACCAGGCGGTGGCGGTTCCGCAGACCACCACGCACGACGGCGGATGGTTAGTGGGGTGGGGGGTCCGAGGGGCCGGCCCAGAGGCCTCGGACGTGGCCTATGTGGCGGCGCATCAGGTGTTCGGCGCCGGGGGCGTCGCGGGCTTCGATGAGGTCCATCAGTTCGTGGTGTTCGGCGGCGGATTGGCCCAGGCGGCCGCTTTCCACCAGAGGGGTGAGGCCCAGGAGGCGGGTTTGGGAGCGGAGGTCGGAGACGACGTCCACCAGGCGGCGGTTGCCGCTGTAGGCGAGCAGGGTGACGTGGAAGACCCGGTCCGCCTCGATGTAGTCGATCAGGTTGCCTGCCTCGGCGGCGACGACGATGTCCTGCGCCAGAGTGCGCAGGTGGGGGAAGTCGTCGGCGGGGATCACGGGGACGACGTCGCGGATCGTCGGTGGTTCGATCAGTTGCCGGAGCGCGGCCAGGTCGTCGAGGTCTTCGTCGGACATCTCGGTGACGCGGAAGCCCTTGTTCCGCAGCGAGATGACCAGGCCTTCGCGGACGAGATCGAGCATCGCCTCGCGGACCGGGGTCGCGGAGACCCCGAACCGGGCGCCGAGCGTCGGCGCGGAGTACACCTGCCCCGGTTCCAGCTCGCCGGAGATCACCGCCGCCCGCAGCGCGTTCGCCACGCTGTCCCGCAGGCTCTCCCGCTGCTCCAACGGCCGCACACTCGGCTGCACACCGATCGACTGCGTCCCCACCCGGTCACCTCCCTCGCTCGAATCGTCCCGTCGACCACATTCTGATCCACCCCAGCAACACAACCACCAACGCCCTGCCGCTCACCCCCACCCCATCTCGCCGAACAAACGCCGCCCAACCCGATCCCCCCAGCCCAGACACCACCAGCAACTCTCGATCAACCCGACCCACCAAGCTCCGACACCGCCCCACCACCGCCCGTCAACCCGACCCGCCCACTCGGCACCACCGCACAACGCCCATCAATCCGAGCCACCAAGCTCCGACACCGCCCCACCACCGCCCGTCAACCCGACCCGACCGCTCGGCACCACCGCACGAACGCCGATCAACCCGCCCACCCGGCCCTGACACCAGCCAGCAAACGCCCATCGGCCCGAAGGTCGCCCGGCTCCGACGCCACCGCAAAGGCGGTCAACGGCGACGCGTCTGGTCCGATGTCATCGGGCAAGCATCGGGTGGGGTCGGTCAGCCGGGGCGGACTCCGCCGCCGGTGGAGCGGACCAGGTCGGTCAGGTGGGTGAAGACTCGGTCGGAGCCGATGCCGTCGTGTTCGTATTCGTTCGTGACCCAGGCCTGCAGGTTGCCGACGCGCGCGGCGGTCTCCAACTGCAAACCCGAGTCGACGTACATGTCGTCGTAGTACACCGCCGCCGCCACCGGGACCTCGTTCGCCGCGAGCCGGTCCAAGTCATACAGCGAACTCCACCGTGGACGCGAGGCCAACAATTCGACGGCCGCCTGGAACGGCCGCAGTACGCGGATCTCCTCGAACATCCACGGATACATCATTTCGCCGGTGAACAGCAGCGGCCGGGCCGTCTCCGCGAACTGCGGCCTCGCCGACCGCTCCCGCTCAGCGGCCCAAGCGGTCGCCCCGTCGCCCGACCCGTAGCAAGCCTCCTGCAACGCGGCGAACAACGGCCCGTCGCTGTACGACGAACGCACCATCACCTGGCTGAGGAACGTCTCGGACAACTCATCACCCGAGAACGCCTCGTCGATCAGCCAGTGCATCCGCTCGTAGCCCGGCTTCATACCGAAGTCGATCCCGAGCGACTGCAACCGTCGTACGGTGAGCAGGTCGCCGTCCGGCAGCCGTACGTCGCCCGCCGCGAGGCGGTCCGCGATCGCCGCGATGCGCTGCTCGTCGTGCGGATAGCGTCGGTAGTACTCGCGGTTCTTCGCCTCGACCCGGGGATAGGTCCGCCGGTAGACCTCCGCCGCGTCCGGCTCCACCGAGGCCAGGCCACCCGTGACGTAGCAGGCCGTCAAACCTTCCGGAGCCTGCGACAAGTAGGTCAGCGTGATGAACCCACCGAAGCTCTGCCCGAGCGTCGACCACTTCACGCCACCGAACACCGTCTTCCGTAGATGCTCGGCGTCGGCCACGATCGAGTCGGCACGGAAGTGCGCGAGATAGTCGGCCGCCTCCGAGGCGGTGTCGAAGGACTCCATCCGGCGCCCGTCGACCGGCGTACTCCGACCCGTGCCGCGCTGGTCGAGCAGGATCACGCGATAGGTCTTCAACGCCTGCCCGATCCAGCCCTTGGCGTCGATCGGTCGAGGTGACTTGCCTCCCGGTCCGCCCTGCAGGAACACCAGACACGGCAGGTCCTCGTCCCGGCGAACCGGGTCGACCAACTCCCGCGCGAACACGCTGAGCTGCTCGGAGCCACCCGGGTCCGACCAGTCCAGCGGCACCGAGACCTCGTGCTCGCGGACGTGCATACCGGGGATCGTGTACGTCGTCATACGCTCGCCTTCCGCTCCTGCTCGTGTTGCCGCCGACGCCGGTCCCACTCCGGGTTGATCTGCGGCACAGCCGCCAGCAGCGTCTTCGTGTACTCGTCCCGCGGCTGGTCGAAGATCTGGTCGCGAGTGCCCAACTCCACAATTCTGCCCTTGTTCATCACCGCGACCCGCTGAGCGATCTGCCGTACTACGGCCAGGTCGTGCGCGATGAAGATGTAGCTGAAGCCGCTCTCGCGCTGCAATCGCAGCAGCAGTCTGATCACCTGCGCCTGGATCGACACGTCGAGGGCCGACACGGCTTCGTCGCAGATGACCAACTTCGGGTTCACCGCGAGCGCCCGGGCGATTCCGATCCGCTGGGCCTGGCCGCCGGAGAACTGCGACGGGTACCGCTGCGAGTGGTCCGGGTTCAGCCCGACCCGCTCCATCAGTTCGCGCGCGAAGGCTCGCCGGCCACCGGGTGGCGCGATGCCTTGATAGCTCAAAGGCGCGGTGACGATCCGCTCGACCGTGTACCGCGGGTTCAACGACGAGAAGGGGTCCTGGAACACCACCTGTACGTCGTTGCGGAAGCGGGCCAGACTCTTCCCAGTGGCCCGAGTGATGTCCTGCCCCTCGAACTCCACGGTGCCACGAGTCGGATCGAGCAGCCTCGCCGCGATCCGGGCGGTCGTGGACTTCCCGCTGCCCGACTCCCCCACGATGGCCAGGGTCTCGCCGAGCGAGACCTCGAAGCTCACTTGGTCCACCGCCGTGAAGGCAGCCTTCGGAGCGAGCAGTCCGCCCTGTCCCCGGGTGACGAACTCCTTCGTCACCTCATGCAGCCTCAGCAAAGTCACGAGAGCACCTCGTCGTCGATCCTCGGTACGGCGTCCAGCAGCGCGCGGGTGTAGTCGTGTCGCGGGTCGGAGAAGATCTGCTCGGCCGTTCCGTACTCCACCGGATCGCCGGCGCACATCACCAGCACCCGCCGGGCGATCGAGCTGATCACGGCCAGGTCGTGCGTGATGAAGATCAGGCCTGTACCCGTCTCCGCCTGCAGCTCGGCGAGCAGTTCGAGGATCTGGGCCTGGACCGTCACGTCGAGCGCGGTGGTCGGTTCGTCGGCGATCAGCAGCGCCGGCGAGCAGCACAACGCCATCGCGATCATGATGCGCTGCCGCTGACCACCGGAGAACTGGTGCGGGTAGTGGTCGATCCGGCGGGCGGCGTCCGGGATCCGCACCTGCTCGAGCGCCTCGATCGCCACCCGGCGGGCGTCGCGGCGCGAGCCGCCCCGATGCGCGCGGTAGCCCTCCTCGATCTGCAGACCGACGGTGTAGTACGGATTGAGCGACGACAGCGGATCCTGGAACACCATGGAGATCGCGTTGCCCCGCACGTGGCGCAGCTCAGCCTCCGACCGGCCGAGCAGTTCCTTCCCGTCGAGGCGGATGCTGCCGCTGGTCCGAGCACCGGGTGGCAGCAGGCCGAGCACCGCCAGAGCTGTCATCGATTTACCCGAGCCGGACTCGCCCACGATGCCGAGGGTGTCGTCGCGGCCGACGGTGAAGGACGCGTCGCGTACGACGTCGACCGGCCCGCGGCTGGTGGGCAGGGTGACCGTGAGGTCCTCGACCACGAACAGTGCTTCCGTCATGTCGACGTGACCCTCACTCTCGGATCCAGTGCGGTGTAGACGAGATCGACCACAACGTTGCCTACGACAACGAAGAAGGCGGCCAGCAGGGTGACGGCCATGATCACCGGCTGGTCGTTCTTCGCGATCGAGTCGGCGGCCATCTTCCCGATCCCGTTCAGCCCGAAGACGGTCTCGGTGATCAGGGCGCCACCGAGCAACCCGGCGAAGTCCATCCCGAAGATCGTCGTGATCGGTGTCAGCGCCGGTCGCAGCGCGTGCCGGCGCAGGATCAACGACCGGCTGAGCCCCTTGGCCCGGGCCGTCCGGAGGAAGTTCTCCGACAACGTGTCGATCACGTTCGCCCGAGTCAGCCGCGCGTACAGGCAGGCGTACCCGACCGCCAGGACGGTCCACGGCATCAGGTACGACTCGAACCACAGCATCGGGTTCTCGGTCAGCGGCGGCGCCGACGGGAACGGCAGCACCTGCAACTTGACCACCAGGACGTACTGCAGCACGAGTGCCAGGACATAGTTCGGCACGCTCACGCCGGTGAGCGCGAGCGCCATCGCGCTCCGGTCCCACCAGCTGCCCTGCTTGATCGCACTGATCAGCCCACCGATCACTCCGGCCAGGAGCCACAGCACGGCAGCTCCGACAGCAACAGTGATACTGACCGGCAGCCGGGCGGTGATCATCGACCAGACCGACTCGTTGGTCTGGAAGCTGTACCCGAGGCAGGGCGCTGGACAGTGCACCGTGCCGTAGTCCCGGCCGGCGAAGATGCCCTGCAGGAAATCCCAGAACTGGGCGAGCAAGGGCTGGTTCAAGCCGAGCATCGAGCGAATCGAGTCGATCCGGTCCGGCGTACAGGTCTTCCCGCAGATCATCACCGCGGGATCGGGTGACAGCTTGAAGAAGATCACGTAGGTGAACAGGCAGACCGCCAGCAGGATGACCAGTACGCCGGCGAGCCGGCCGAGAACGTAGCGGACCATCAGGACGCCTCCCCCGCGTCGATCACCGAGCGGATCTTGTCGCCGAGCACTGTCAGCGACAACACGGTGAGGAACAGGAACGCACCGGGGATGGCGAAGAACATCGGGTCCACCGAGTACCAACTGACCGAGCCGGAGATCATCTGGCCCCAGGAAGCGGTCGGCGGCGAGACTCCGACGCCGAGGAACGAAAGCCCCGCCTCGGTCCCGATGTAGCCGGGGAGGGCCAGGGTCGTCATCACGATGATCGAGCCGCGCAGGTTGGGCAGGATCTCGCGGAACACGACAGCGGTGTTCTTCGCCCCCGACGCCCGCGCGGCTTCGACGAACTCCCGGTTCGCCAGCGTCATCGTCTGGCCGCGGATCACCCGGGCCAGATACGGCCAGCCGAACGCACTGATCACCACGACCAGCAGGACCGGGCGGTTCCCGGCCGGCAACGAGGACAGGATCGCGATCATGAAGATCAGTGCCGGGAACGCCATCAGGAAGTCCATCAGCCGGGAGATCACCTGATCCACCCAGCCGCGGTAGAACCCGGCGAGCATCCCGAAGACCACACCGAGGACGCCGGTCAGCACGGTCGCGGACAACGCGATCGTGATCGACACCCGGGCGCCGTAGACGATCCGGGCAAACAGATCCCGGCCGTTCTGCGGCTCGACGCCGAACCAGTGCCGGCCGCTGATCCCGCCGAGCGCACCGTGCGGCACCCCGCCCAGATCGGAGTTGATCGCGGCCGAGTCGAACTCGTACGGTCCCCAGCCGCTGATCTTCGTGATCAGCGGCGCGAACACGGCCATCAGGACCACCAGCAGCAGGAACGCGACGCAGAACAGTGCAGCCTTGTCCCTGCCCAGCCGGGTGAGGATCCGCCGGGTCGAGGTCGGTGGCCCACCGTCAACCGACGGCGAGCCCACCTCCTCGACCTCGAGCAGCGTCGGGGTCGTTGTCATCGGCTACTTCCCGGCGTCCGTCAGGCCCACCGACACCAGGTCGATACCACCGGAGAAGCCGTCGTGCAGGTAGGCGCCCGCGATGTTGCTGCCGACCACCGTGACGACCTTCTCGTACAGCAGCGGCACGATCGGCGCCAGCTTCATGATCTGCTTGTCCAGTTCGCCGTACGCCGCGTTCGCCTGCTTGACGTCGGACATCGCGGCGATCTCGTCGATCCGGCTGTTCACCCCGGGGTCGTTCAGCTGCGCCAGGTTGGAGTTGCCCTTGGCAACGATATTGCGGCCGTCGAACAGCGGTGGCAGGAAGGTCGCGCCGGACGGCCAGTCCGGGCACCAGCCGGTGATCGCCGCGTCGTGCTGCTGCGACGGAGTACCGATCACCTCGTAGTACGTCGAGGTGTCGATGGTGTTGATCTTGACGGTGATCTTCAGCGGCTCCAGCGCCTGCTGGATCGCGACCGCCATCGCCTGCATCTTCGGCTGCGCCCTGGTGTCGAGCGTCAGGGTGAAACCGCCCGCCAGGCCGGCCTCGGCCAGCAGCTTGCGGGCCGCCTCCCGGTCACCCTTGCCGTCCTGGCTCGGGTACGGGTTGTAGTCCACTCGGCCGACCACGGTCGGCGGCTGGATGCTCGTCGCCAGCTCCGCCAGCGACGAACCGCCGACGGCATCCCGCACGGTCTGCTTGTTCACGGCGAGGTTGATCGCCTGCCGCACCCGGACGTCACCCAATGGCTTCTTGGTGGTGTTCAGGCCCATGTACGTCGTGCAGCCGCCGAGGCCGGACAGCGTGCGCTGCTTGAGCTGCGGGGTCTGGACCCGGGCGACCGTGGCCGCCTGGATCGTGCCGGCGATCGCGTTCGCGTCGGTCCCCTGACCGGCGATCATCCGCTCGTCGATGGTGGCGCCGTCGAGTCCGAACGTCCACTGGAACCCGTCCGGCTTCGCGGCCCTGACGCTGTCGGTCTTCGCGTCCCACTTGTCGTTGCGGACCAGTTTCAGCGACGCGCCCGGCTTGTACTGCGCGACCTTGTACGGACCGGACGCGATCGGCTTGGCATCCAGTTGGTTGCCGACCCCGCTGCCGACCGGGATCGGGACGAAGGTGTTCTGGGCGACCACGCTGCCGAAGTCGGCGTACGGCTTCTTCAGGTGGAAGACGACGGTCTTGGCGTCCGGTGTCGCGATCGTCGGAAGGTCGCCGGACTTGTACGGGCCCTGGTAGCTCGCGGGGGCGTCGATGATCTGCTTGGCGTACGGCGAGCCGATCCCGAGTTCGGGGTCCCAGGCGCGCGAGACGCCGAACTTCACCTCGGCGCTGGTGATCGGCGCACCGGTCTCGAAGAACAGTCCGTCCTTCAGGGTGAAGGTCCAGGTCTTCCCGCCGTCCGACGCCTTGCCGGTGTCGGTCGCCAGGTCGGGGACGATCTTGGTGCCCTCGGCACCGGGTGCCGCGCCTTGGGTGGTGAGCGTCCGGTAGATCAACCGGTAGAAGTTGTTCACGCCGCCGTCGAAGCCGCGGGCCGGGTCGAGGTGGGAGAAGCCCGCGTTCGCGAGCACCTGGACGACGCCGCCCTGCGCAGGTTTGCCCGCCGGTCCGGCAGCGTTCTGCGCCGAGCCGGCCGCACCGCCCGAGCAGGCGCTGACCAGCAGCGTGCCGGACAGCGCGAGCCCCACCAGCATGGTCGATCTCTTCATCTGCCTTCTCTCCGTTCGTGGGCTCGACGAGCCCCAGATGGTGGTGTCACGACTGCCGAAACCAGACCCGCATCGCCGCCGCCTCGCGGTTGCCCCAGAGGAAGTAGGGAACGAGCCTTGCCTGCGCCGATCCGGCCGGGCCTTCATCGGCCGATCGGCCGGTCAGCACCGGATACAGCTCGTCCGCCGGCGTCGGCGCGACGCCGGCGGTCACGTCGAGCACGACCTGACCCGGCGTACCGGCGACAACCTCAACCGGTACTACGCGCGCTTCCGCGACCTGCGTCGGTCCGATCAAGAGGTCGTCGACAGGGGCGGCCGCATCCTGTTGCTCGAGGCAATAGACAAGTGGGCCGCGGGCTACGGCGACGGCGCCCCGGGTCGCATCCAGGTAGGGGTGCGAACCATGCGCCCGCGGGGTCATCGGCAACACCAATCGCACCTCGTCGCCCGCGGCGAACCGGCGGTTCACCGTCAGCCATCCCCGGTCGGGCTCGTTGCCGACAGCAACGCCGTTCACGCTCACATCCGCCGCTGCTGCCCAGGCGGGGATGCGAAGAGCCAAGCCGGCCTCGTCATCGGGAGCGCGGTCGACGGTGATCGTGATGTCGCCGTTCCACGGGTACGCCGTACGGACGGTGACGGCGAAGGTCTCAGTGGTCACTCGCGCGTCGGCGTACTGGCAGAGGTAGAGCGTGCCGTCCCGCTCGGCGGCCAAGTAGTCCTGCAACTGGGCCATCCAGCGGATGATGTTGGGCGGACAACACGGGCAACCGAACCAGGACCGGCGTAACGGTTCTCCGCCACTCTCGGCGCCGCTGCGCTGCTCGTGATCAGGCCGACGCTGCAGCGGATTGTCGTAGAAGAAGGCGGCCCCTGCCGCGGAGAGGCCAACGCCGTACGCGTTGTACAGCACGGTTTCGAAGACATCCAGGTACTTCGAATCGCCGCCGGCCAGGAACATCCGCCAGGCCCACTGCATGGTCGCGATCGCCGCGCAGGTCTCGCTGTAGGCGCGCTCGGACGGCAGTTCGTACCGATCGCCGATCGCCTCGTCGGAGTGCCGGCTGCCGAGACCGCCGGTGATGTAGAGCTTGGTCGCGACCATGTCGTCCCAGAGCCGCTCCAACGCGCTGAACAGCGAGGCGTCGCCGGTCTCGAGATGAACATCAGCAGCACCGGCAGCGAGATAAGCCATCCGTACGGCGTGGCCGGTGACGCTCGGCAACTCCCGGATCGGAGCGTTGTCCTGGAAGTAGTCGGCCGGGAACGTGCTGTGCACCAGGTGACCGCGGCCGCGCCGCTCGACGAACAACTGCGCCTGGACGAGGTAGTCCTCGACACCGGTCTCGCGATACAGCTCGACCAGGGCCATCTCGACCTCCGGGTGACCGCAGACCACCTGCTCGCCGGTTGCGCCGAACTTCCGGACGACGAGGTCCGCGAACCGGCGCGCCACCCCGAGCAGTCGCGCGTCGCCGAGCTGACGGTTCGCGGCGACGGCGGCCTGGATCAGGTGGCCGAGGTTGTAGAGCTCGTGTCCCCAGGCGAGGTCCTGCCAGGGCTTCTTCGTCGATTGCGGGTCCTGGAAGAAGGAGTTCAGGTAGCCGTCGGCGGCTTGGACCTGCTCCAGAAGTCCGACCACCTCGTCGAAGAACTCCCGCGCACCGGTCGGCGTCTCGTCGTGGCCGAGTTCGTACGCCAGCCCTTCGAGGGTCTTGTAGAGATCGGTGTCGAGGAACGGGTAGCGGCCGCGGTAGGCGCCCAGCTCCGGATCGAGCAGGCGGCGCAGGTTGTCGAGGTTGCCCGCCGCACGAAGCTCGGCCAGCGCATGCGGCACGGTCGCTTGCCGGTTGCGCCGCTGCCAGTCGTGCAGCAGCCCACCGGTCAGCTCGACCTCGTCAGTGCGCAGCGGCCTGAGCGCGCCGCCGCCAGGACGAACCGCACTACCGCGCTCGGCCGGCCTCGACAGGCGGCTGGGACTCATCGGACCTCCAGTACCGTGTGACATTGCACTGACCCTAAGACCGTCACGCGGTTACCGCCAGGCATTACCGAAAATTGTCCGAAGGGTGACCACCAGTCCTCGGCACGCCCACCGCCGGGCCCGAACGCCGGCGGTGAGCGGTCAGAGGCGGGGGTCTACCGGTTCCGATTCCAGGGCCAGGACGGCGAAGACGGGTTCGTGGATGCGCCACAGGGGTTCGCCGCGGGCGGCTCGGGTCAGGGACTCGAGGCCCAGGGCGTACTCGCGCAGCGCCATCGAGCGTTTGTGGCCGAGGTTGCGGCTGCGGAGGCGGTCGAAGTTGGCCGGCTCGGTGTAGTCGGGGCCGTAGATGATGCGCAGGTACTCCCGGCCGCGGACCTTGAGACCGGGTTGGGCAAGACCCTTCTGGGTGCGCACCAGGTTCGCGGCCGGCTTCACGACCATGCCCTCACCGCCCGCGCCGGTGAGCTCCTCCCACCAGGCAATCCCCGCGTCCCAGGACTCCGGATCGACGTACAGTCGCCGGGTCGGGGTGACCAGCGCGGGGCCGGCCGCGACGAGCCGGTCCGCGATCGCCAGGTGCCAGGCGTGCGGCTTGTCCTCGTACGTCGACCCTTCGGACGCGAGCACCTGGAACGGCGCGATCCGTACGCCGTCGAGTCCTTCGGTCGGCCAGCAGTACCGTCGATACGCGGCGCTGAAGAGTTCCGCGTTGGCCGTACGCCGTTGCGTCCGCGCGAGCAGTTCGCCGACGTCGAGCCCTGCCGCTACGGCCGACTCCAGACCGGCTGTTGCCGCGGGCAACGCAGTACGAGCTGCCGCGCCGACCGCGGCGTACTGGTTCTTCAGGAGTTCGATGGCCTTGGCGCTCCAGGGCAGCAGTTCGGCGTCGAGGAGCAGCCACGAGGTGTCGAACTCGTCGAAGAGTCCGGCCTCCGAGACGACCGCGCGCAGTCGCAGGAGCAGCTCGTTGGTCACCGTGGTGTCGAAGAACGAACGGCCGGTACGGGTGTGGACCGCGCCTCGCCCAGCAAGGCCGAATCGCTTCTCCGCAACGTCGTCGTCCCGCGTCAGCAAGACGACGGCGCGCGAACCCATGTGCTTCTCCTCGCACACCAGTTCGGTCACGCCCTCTGCCCTGTATGCCTCGAAGGCCTGCGCCGGATGCTCCAGCACTCCGGGGATCGGCGACGTGGCGACCGGGCTCATCGTCGGCGGCAGGTAGAGCAGGAAGCGCGGATCGATCGCGAACCGGCTCATCACTTCCAGCGCGGCACCGGCCTGCTCCGCGCGGATGCTCAGCCGCCCGTGCGTCGCGGTCTCGATCACGCGGCGACCGGTGACATCGGTGATGTCCAGTACGTCGGGCTCGCGGCCGGGAGCGGTTGCCACGTGCAACGGCTTCGCGGGCTCGTAGTACTGCTCGAAGGCTTCGACCGAGACCAGTTCGCGCTCGGGGTACCGCAGTGCGGTCAGTGAGCCGCCGAAGACGCAGCCGGTGTCCAGGCAGATGGTGTTGTTGATCCACTCCGGGACCGGCGTCGGGGTGTGACCGTAGACGACCATCGCCCGACCGCGGTAGTCGTTCGCCCACGGGTAGCGCACCGGCAGGCCGAACTCGTCGGTCTCCCCCGTCGTCTCGCCGTACAGGCAGAAGGCGCGGACGCGGCCGGAGGTGCGGCCGTGCATCCGCTCGACCAGGCCCGCATGCGACACGACGAGGTTGCCGCCGTCGAGGACGTAGTGCGAGATCAGGCCGTCGATGAACCTCTCGACCTCCGCACGGAACTCCTCCGGCTCGGCGGCGAGCTGCGCGAGAGACTCCTCGAGTCCGTGGCTGAGCTTGACCTTCTTGCCCCGCAGGGCTTTGAGCAACTTGTCCTCATGGTTGCCGGGCACACAGAACGCGTTGCCACTGGCAACCATCCCCATCACCAGCCGCAGCACACCCGGCGTATCCGGGCCTCGATCGACCAGATCGCCCACGAACACCACCCGACGCGAAGGTGATGCGGCCGCGTCGACCCGCGACTCCGGCGCCACCGTGCTCCCGCTGTGAGAAGCATCGATCGGTCGGCCGTCCGGATCGCGGGTGATCGCGTAGCCCAGCTGTCCCAGCAGTTGTTCCAGCTCGGCGCGGCAGCCGTGGATGTCGCCGATGATGTCGAACGGACCGGTCTGGTCGGTCAGGTCGTTGAACAGCCGGGTGCGTTCGATGCTGACGGCATCGATCGCCTCGGCGCTGTCGAGGACATGAACGCTCCGGAAGCCTTCCCGCTTGAGGTTGCGCAGTCCGCGCCGCAGTTGCTGACGCTGCCGCTGGACGACGTGCGGGCCGAACTGGCGGTCCGGCCGCAGTGCGTTCCGCTCGACCGCTACCCGCTCGGGCACGTCGAGGACGATCGCGACCGGCAGTACGTCGTACTCGCGGGCCAGTGCGACCAGTTGCTTGCGCGATTCCGGCTGCACGCTGGTCGCGTCGATCACCGTCAGCCGCCCGGCCGCGAGCCGCTTGGCCGCGATGAAGTTCAGTACTTCGAACGCGTCCTTGCTGGCGGCCTGGTCGTTCTCGTCGTCCGAGACCAGGCCGCGGCAGAAGTCGCTCGAGATCACCTCGGTGCCGAGGAAGTGCTTGCGCGCGAACGTGGACTTGCCCGAGCCGCTCACGCCGATCAGGACGACCAGGCTCAGCGCGGGAATGCCGATGCGGTCCATCAGACGGCCTCCTTCAGGCGGAACAGAGCGAGCTGGGTCGGCGGGCCTACGTCGGGGTCGTCCGGTCCGACCGGACGGAACGACACGTCGTACCCATAGGCCAGGCAGACCGACGCGGCCCAGTCCTGGAACTCCGCGCGGGTCCATTCGAACCGGTGATCGGGATGGCGGAAGGCGCCGGCCGGCAGCGTCTCGAAGCGCACGTTGTGCTCGGAGTTCGGCGTGGTCACGACGACATTGCCCGGCCGGGCCGCACCGAACACCGCGTGGGCGAGCGCGGGCAGCCGGGGCGGGTCGACGTGCTCGATCACCTCCATCAGCACGGCGGCGTCCAGGTCGGCGAGGCGCGCATCGGCGTACGTGACGGAGGACTGGAAGAGTCGCAACCGCTCGCGCCGGCGGTCGGACATCTCGTCCACGTGCAGGCGCCGCTCGGCATACGTGAGCGCTCGCGCGGAAACATCCGTCGCCACCACCTCGGTGAACGACGAGTCCTTCAGCAGTTGGGCCACCAGCACTCCCTCGCCGCAGCCGAGATCCGCCACCCGCCGGGCCCCGAGCTCGCGCAGCAGGTCGACCACCGCCGTACGCCGCTGCACCGCCAAAGAGACCGGCTTCTCCGAATCGCCGGCGAGGTCGTCGCCGACTTCGGCGACGGGCTCGTCCGGGGACGTCTCGACTTCCACACCGTCCGATTCGACGAGGCGGTCCAGGGCTTCCAGTGCGGAGTCGGTCAAGCGTTTGCGATGGGCCAGGTAGCGCCGCGAGATCAGCTCGCGATCCGGGTGGGTGCCGAGCCACCCGTCGCCGGCGCGCACCAGCTTGTCGACCTCGTCGGACCCGACCCAGTAGTGCTTCGCGTCGTCGAGCACCGGCAGCATCACGTACAGGTGGTGCAGCGCGTCGGCGAGCCGGAGCTCACCACGCAGCCGCAGGTCGACGTACCGCGAATCCCCCCACGCCGGGATCTCGGGATCGAGCGGCACCGGCCGGGCGTCGACCGACCAGCCGAGCGGGCTGAACAGCCGCTCGGCCATCGCCGCACCACCGCGACACGGCAGCGCCGGCACGCGGATGTCCAGCAGGATCGGCCGGGTGGCGAGGTCGGGACGGGCGTCGCAGCGGCCGGTCATCGCAGTTCGGAAGAGTTTGCCGACCGCTACGGCGAGCAGGCTGGACGCGGCGTACGGGCGGTCGTTCACGTACTGCCCGAGGGTGAAGCCCTCGGTGGCGCGGCCCTTGCCGGAGCGGACCAGCGCGATCGGATCGACCTCGAGCAGTACGGCGACCGTGCAGCGCTCGTCCGTGGCCTCAGGGTAGAACACGTGGACCGTGCCACCGGCCACCTCCAACGACTGCGGTCGCGCCGGATTCTTGTGCAGCAGGAATCCGAGGTCGGTCGCAGGAGCGCCGAGGCCGGCTGAGGTGGTACCGATCGTCAGGAACACGTCCGCATTCGATCACGCCCGCCGTTCAACGGCGCGTCATTTGATCTGCGGCCGGACGTCGAGACACGCGGCAAGAGGTCTGGCGCGCGAGCGGTTTTGGTTCTAGCTTGTTTTGCAGCAGAAAAGTCGCTACAGACCGTCCTTCCCCGCTGACAGTCCGTACCGGTCCCCGGTTTGTGGCGAGCCATCCCACCACGCCGACACGGGGAAAGGACCATGGCATCTCCCTCAGGCCAACCCAAGGCCGACCAGTCCCACCCAGCACTCACCGCCAGGACCGCAGCGCACCTCGCCAGCATCGGAGGGGCCCGCCGGTGAAACCCCAGACCTTCGAACTCGTTCGGTACGCCGACGTCAGCGGAGTCTCCGGCACCGGAACAGTGGCCGAAGGATGCGTCTTCACCGACGGATCGGTCGCTCTGCGCTGGCACGGCCAGAACCCTTCGACCGCCGTCTGGCCGGACCTCGACTCCATCCTCGCCGTCCACGGCCACTGCGGCGCGACCGTGGTGCGCTGGCTGGACGTCTCCGAGATGGAGACCGTCCCGGGCACGGACCTGCTTCCGGGCGAGGTCTCGCACATCCTCGCCACCGGCCGGCACACACATCATCCCCCGGTGGTCGCCACAGCCTGACAGCCCGTACCACGTGCCGCGTGCGGCTCGAGGCCGGCGCCAGGGTCAGGAGTTGATTCCGGTCAGGGCGAAGAACTCCTGGCGGGAGCTCGGGTTGTCGCGCAGCATCCCGTGCAGGGACGACGTGACCGTCAGAGCGCCCGCGGCACGGACGCCGCGCAGCGACATGCACAGGTGCTCGGCTTCGATCACGACGCCGACGCCCTTCGGCGCGAGCTGGTCCTGGAGCCAGTTGGCGACCTGCTTGGTGAGACGTTCCTGCACCTGCAGGTCGCGGGCGAACAGTTCGACGACGCGGGCCAGCTTGGACAGCCCGAGGATGCGGTCACCCGGCAGGTAGCCGACGTGCGCGACGCCCTGGAACGGCAGCATGTGGTGTTCGCAGAGCGACTGCACGGGGATGTTCCGGGCGAGCACGAGCTCGTCGTACCCCTCGTCGTTGGGGAACGTGGTCAGCTCGAACTCGCGCGGCGTCAGCATCTCGGCGTACGCGTGCGCCACCCGACGCGGCGTGTCGGCCAGGTGCACGCTGTGCGGATCGCGGCCGAGCGCCTTCAGCAGATCCGCGACGGCGCGTTCGGCCGCCGGAAGGTCGATCTCGGCGCGTCCCGCCACCACGTGCAGAGGCACCACCGCATCGGGCAGGCCGAGCTCCGGGTCGGTGAACGGCTCCGCCTCAGACCGGATCATCGTCATCTGCGCTCCTCACAGCGTCAGTCAGGCTGAGCCGCCTACGGTAGAACTCCGCCAGCTATTCCGTCAACGAGAGTTGTCGATACAATACCTCGGTGGACCCCAACCACCTCGCCGGCGTCCAGGCGATCGCCGCGCTCGAGGAACCGACCAGGCGACAGCTGTACGAGCTCGTCGTCCGCAGCCCCACGCCGGTCGGCAAGGACGAGGCGGCTGCCGCGGCCGGTGTCCCCCGGACCACCGCGGCTTTCCATCTCGACAAGCTGGTCGGCGAAGGCCTGCTGAGCGTCGTGTACGAACGCCGCTCCGGCCGCGGCGGTCCAGGCGCCGGCCGGCCCGCGAAGCTCTATCGCCGCTCGGACCTCGAAGTCGAGGTATCCGTGCCCGAACGAACGTACGGCGTGGCCGGCCACCTGCTCGCCGCGGCACTCGAAGACGCCGAGTCCAGCGGAGAGTCGCCGGCCCGCGCCCTCGCGCGGCATGCCGCTCGCTACGGCAGAACGCTCGGCGAAACAGCGCGCGGAACCGGGGATGTCGTCCAGGTGCTGGAGCGGCAGGGCTTCGAACCGCGCCAGGACGGCCCGGACATCCTGCTGGGCAACTGCCCCTTCCATCAGCTGGCGAACGAGCATCCGCAGCTGGTCTGTGGAATGAATCTGCAGCTGATCGAGGGCTTGCTGGACGGCCTGGGCGACGCTGACCGGGAAGCGCTGCTGGCTCCCAGTGCGGGGAATTGCTGTGTGCGGCTCAGCCAGAAGACTGCCGCCGACTAGGCTGTCGCGGTGGCAAAGAGCAAGCAGATCGGGCAAGGCACCCCGGCGACCGTCGCGCTGACCAAGGCGGGCCTGCCGTTCACGACACACACCTACGATCACGACCCGGCTGCCAAGTCATACGGCCTGGAAGCCGCCGAAGCGCTCGGTCTCGCGACGGCTCAGGTGTTCAAGACGCTGCTCGTCGACGTCGACGGCAAGCTCGCGGTCGGTGTGGTGCCGGTCGACAGGCAACTCGATCTCAAGGCCGTCGCCGCCGCACTCAACGGCAAGAAGGCCACGATGGCCGACCCGGCAGCTGCCGAGCGCAGTACCGGCTATGTCGTCGGGGGCATCAGCCCGATCGGCCAGAAGCGAAGCCTGCCGACCGTCGTGGACAGTTCGGCCGCCGAGCAGGACACCGTCTACGTCTCCGGCGGCCGCCGCGGCCTCGACATCGCCCTCGCTCCCGCCGACCTCATCACCATCACCGCCGCCCGCACCGCACCCATCGCCCGCTGAGGGTCTACCCGGTCCAGATCGAGCTCAGGTGATGCAGGCGCAGGGACTCCAGGTGAAGCCGGCCGTTGGTGAACAGCTCGACGCCGTGCCCACCGGGCAGGCTGTCGAAGTTCACGTTGTGGCTCTGATAGACCTCGCCGTCGTTGCCGAAGACCTCGAGCTGACCCCGATCCACCAGCAATCTCAGCGCGATCCGGCCGTCGTGCGGAATCAGCGTTGCACCGTCGAGCTCGTTGGCCGAGGCGTCGTAGGCGACCTCGCGAGCTGACCGGCCGTCCGGACCTGTGCGCAGCCGGAAGCCCAAGCGCGTCGCTTGCTGGATGTCGATCACGGCCTCGATCTCATACGTGTCCGCTGTGATTGCCGCCAGCAACCGTTGCGCTGCGGCGCTGTCCAGCGTCAGGTTGTCCCAGCTCTGCGTGGCGGTCCGCAATGAGGCGATCTCCGGCACCGGGGTGCACAGCACGCGCGGACCGGACGGCGTCGACTGCAATCGTTGCTCGACCGGGACCGTCGCGTTGCCGGTCCAGCTCGAGCCCTTGTTGCCGCCCTGCCAGGCCATCGAGACGACCCGGTCGGTGGGCAGGTTCGCGAAGGTGAGGGCCGCGTAGTAGTCGCTCCCGGCGTACGTGTCGATCTGGTTGATCTTCTGCGGTGCCGGCGAGGACGTGCTGAACGTCGTACCGTCGAAGTCGCCGACGACGTACTTGCCGCTGCCTGCGCTGAGTACCCAGGCGAAGGCGTCGGCGATCGGCATCCGGACCAGGTCGGGGCACTCGAAGAGCCAGTCCGCTTCGTATCGCGATGCGAAGGTCCAGTCGAGCAGGTCGACCGAGGTGAAGAAGTCGACGCCGTTGCCGCCCTGATCCGACCACACCACCATTCCCCAGCGCCGCGAGTCCGGATCCCAGAACACCTTGGGATCACGGCTCGTCTCCGCTGTCGGCTTCACGACCTTGCGTCCGTTGTCGAAGGACCTGAAGGTGTTGCCGCCGTCGAGGCTGTAGAAGACGGTGACGCCGTTGGTTCCGGAGTACACCACGATCGGTTCGTCGTCGCCCTCCTTCAGCCCGGTCACGTTGCCGAGGTCAACGACCCCGCCGCCGGACCACAGGTCGCCGGGGTGCGCGGCTGGATCGAGCGCGATCGGTTGCTGCTGCCAGTGCACGAGATCCGGGCTCGTCGCGTGTCCCCAGTGCATGGTGTCCCAGGCCAGCCCGTGCGGGTTGTGCTGGTAGTAGAGGTGGTAGACGCCGCGGTAGTACAGCGGCGCGTTCACGTCGTTCATCCAGCCGCCGCGCGAGCTGAAGTGGAACTGCCCGCGATTGTCCTCCTGATAGTCCGTCTCAGGATAGGGAAAGTCCGGGTGATCCACAGTCGCTCCCTGCTCGAACGCCTACGTCCGAAGAACTGTAGTTGCCTTCGGACGTAGCCGCCCGGTTCAGCCTGTGACGCTGGGACGACCTGTCTCCAGGTGGCCGGTCAGGCGGCGGCGGTAGGTCGGGTCTTCGGCGGTGGTGACCTCGAGGTCGTACCAGCCGTGGTCGGTGGGCCAGGTGAGGGTGCGGAGGTGCCGGCCGCGGAGGTGTTCGTTGAGTGTGCGGCCGCCGTAGCCGCGGGCCTTGAGCTTCACGGTCAGCGGTTTGGTGCCGGTGTTCTCGAGTTCCACGTGCAGTGAGGTTCCGGCACTGCTGGCCCGTACGTCGAGACCCGCCGCGACGCCGTCAGTCGAGCCGGCCAGCTCGACCCAGAAGCGGTTCGGTCCTTGAACGGAGAGCTCGTACGGACCGGACACCGCGATGTCGCGGAAGAGTTGTCCGCGGACGTCGACGTGGGCCGGCGCGGGCAGTTCACCGCCGTACGGATAGAGGGTGAAGTGCGCGGCCTCGTCCGCTTTGTTGCCCAATCGCAGTTTCAGCTTGCCATCGGCAACAAAGCCCGAAACCGACGGCTGGTAAGGCAGAGCGCGAGCCGGACGGCGACCGGGCTCCTGCAGCGGCAGGGCCTGGGTGGTGGGCGGAGTCGGCTTCCAGCGGCTGACCGGCGCCGGTACCGGACCGGGTGCGTCGACCGTCGGCTGACGGTACGACTTCGTGAAGTCGAACGCCGAGAGCAGGTCGCCGCAGACTGTCCTGCGCCACGAACTGATGTTCGGTTCCCGCACCCCCGTCCAGCGCTCCAGGAACTGGATCACCGAGGTGTGGTCGGCGACCTGCGAGTTCACGTGGCCGCCGACGGTCCACGGCGACACCACGGTCATCGGAACGCGCGGGCCGAGACCGATCGGCCGGCCGGAGTACCAGTCGTCGCCCTCACCCGAGGCGGGCCGCGGGGCGACGGGCGGCGGGACATGGTCGAAGTACCCGTCGTTCTCGTCGAAGTTGATCAGCAGCACGGTCTTCGACCAGGTCTCCGGATCCGAGGCGATCGCGTCGAGCAGGTCGTAGACGAGGTTCGCACTGCCGACCGGTGTCGACACGCTCGGGTGCTCGGAGTCGACTGCCGACGGGACCAGCCAGCTGACCTGGGGTAGCTTGCCGGCCTTGATGTCCGCGCGAACCCGGCGTACGAGTGACTCCGGCTCGCTGCGGTACATCGCCTGGTAGAACAGCTTCTGGTCCTTGGCCGGCTGCAACGCGACGGCAGCCTTCAGTTGAGCGAGCGCCTCGGCCTGCTCGGCCGGAGTCTTGTCTAACAACCGGTCGTAGAACTCCTCGGTGGTCCGGTAGCCACCCGGAACGGTACTGAGGATCCGGTGCCCGAGTTCCTTGAAAGTCTTGAAGTACTCGACGGCGTTGTCGGTGAAGTTGTCCCACTCCTGGTAGATCTGCCAGGACACCCCGGCCGCTTCCAGCCGTTCCGGGTACGCCGTCCAGTCGTAGCCGGCGTGGTCGTAGTCGTACGCCGCGTTGGTGACCGCGCGCTGCGTAGTACCCGGTTCGTAGCCGGTCGTGCCGGACCACAGGTAGTTCCGGTTCGGGTTGGTCGAGCCGTTCACCGAGCAGTGGTAGGCGTCGAGGATCGTGAAGGTCTCGGCCAACTCGTACTGCATCGGGATGTCGCGACGCTCGTAGTGCGTCATCGTGGCCGCGGTCTTGGCCTGCACCCAGTCGTCGTTCCAGCCGTTGCTCCAGGCCTGGGTCGCGTCACCGAAGCCGTGCGCGAGCGCGCCGAGGTACTGGATGTCGTCCGCCTTCCGGCCCGCGTCGGCGGCGGCCCGGCGGATCGAGAACGGGAGCACCTCGCCGCCGCCGGTGACCGGCTGCCGGAAGACCGGCTTGCCGTTGCGAAGGCGGAGCGGCTGACGGTCGCCGTACCCGCGCACGCCGCGCAGCGTGCCGTAGTAGTGGTCGAACGAGCGGTTCTCCTGCATCAGGACGATCACGTGCTCGACAGCCCGCAGGCCGCCCGGTCGCATCGGTTGCGCCATCGCGGTGTGCAGCGACGGTGGGAGCAGCGAGAGCGCTGCCCCACCGGCAGCTGAACCAAGCAGGAGACGGCGGGAGATCTCAGTCATGCGTCGGACGCTAATTCACCACCGCGGCCTCGCGGGATGGCTGTGAGCGTTGATTCGCCTGAAGTTCACGCGCCCGTACTGCGGGACGCTGTCACCGTGTCGGCGAAGTCACCTCACGCGTCCGTACTGCGTCGCGCGAGCACGGCATCGCGCAGGTTGGTGAGCGTCGCCTCGGTCGTGTCCCAGCCCATGCAGGCGTCGGTGATCGACTGTCCGTAGGTGAGCTCGCTGGTCGGGTCGAGATCCTGCCGACCCTCGACCAGGAAGGACTCCAGCATCACGCCGACGACCGCATTGTTGCCGCTGGCAACCTGTTCGCCGATCTCGGCCGCGACCTCGGGCTGGCGGCGGTGGTCCTTGCGGCTGTTCCCGTGGCTCGCGTCGATGACCACCCGCTCGGCCACACCAGCCTTGCGGAGCAGTTCCTGGGCACCCGCGACGGAGTCCGCGTCGTAGTTCGGGCCGGCGTCCGAGCCACGCAGGACGAGATGGCAGTCGGGATTGCCGCGGGTGTGCAGGATCGCGGGCGCGCCGTCGTGGTCGATACCGGTGAAGACGTGCGGGACGGCGGCCGCCTTGATCGCGTCGACCGCGGTACCGATGCTGCCGTCGGGCCGGTTCTTCATCCCGATCGGCATCGACAGGCCGGACGACAACTGCCGGTGCACCTGGCTCTCGACGGTCCGCGCGCCGATGGCGCCCCAGCCGACGGTGTCCGCGATGTACTGCGGCGTGATCGGGTCGAGGAACTCGCAACCGACCGGGAGCCCCTGGGCCAGTACTTCGAGCAGCAGGGCGCGGGCGGTCCGCAGGCCCTTGTTCACATCGCCGCTGCCGTCGAGGTCGGGGTCGTTGATCAGGCCCTTCCAGCCGAGGGTGGAGCGCGGCTTCTCGAAGTACACGCGCATCACCACGAGCAGCCCGTCGGAGAGTCGCTCGGCGATCGGCTTCAGGCGCTCGGCGTACTCGAGGGCGGCCTTGGCGTCGTGGACCGAACAGGGGCCGACGACAACGAGCAGGCGGTCGTCGGTGCCGTTGAGAACGTCGGCGACGGCTTGTCTTTGAGCGACGACGGCCTCGGCGAGGGCGTTGCTCAGCGGGAGTTCGTCGTGCAGGGCCAGCGGGGTGATCAACGGGACGGTCTTCTCGATCCGTCTGTCCACGACCGCTGGTGGGGTGGCCTGGCTGGGGAGGGTGTTCATCAGTGGGGACCTTTCCGCCGGACTTCCGCGGTCGATCCCGTGGTCAGCGCCGGCTGCGAATGAGAAAAGGCAAGGACGGATGTCCTTGCCTCGAGCCGGCTGGTGGAACTTGGTCAGGCGTCAGCGATCGGCTGAGTCGCCCGGCACCACAGCCGGCCACTCAAAAAATCGCCAATAGCAACGCTTCACGTCCGAAACGATAGCACCCGCCTCCCACCCCGCCTTGGCGGTGGTGAGTAACCGGGGGTGTTCGTTCGTCGTTGAGGGTCGCAACGACATGTTGATGTTCTAAGGGGTGCAGTGAGGCCGCGAACGTTCGAACTGGTCAGGTACCACGACCTCAGCGGGGTGTCCGGGACCGGTGTGGTGGCCGAGGGCTGCGTGTTCACCGACGGTTCGGTGGCGCTGCGCTGGCGCGGCAACAATCCTGCGACGGCGGTGTGGCCTGATCTCGAGTCGGTGCTCGCGGTGCACGGTCATCACGGCGCGACCGAGGTCCGCTGGCTCGAGCCCGAGAGGTCCGAGCCTGATATCGACCAACTGTTCGGCACCTCCCACACCGTGCGCCCGCCGACCGGCATCGCCGACCCGTCCGGTCTGCCGACGCCGCATCCCCGCGGCTGGGCCGCCGCCCGCCACCTCCGCTGACCCGTCCGCTCGGCGGAGCAATCGACCGCAGTACCACCGACCCGCAGTACCACTGACCGCAGTACCACCAACCGCACGGGAGCCACCGCCATGGACCTCACTGCCGATCGGCCGCGCCTGCTGCCCACCCTCGACCCGTCGTGGACGACACCACTGGGCAACCAGCGGTTCGGGAGTTTGTCAGGTAGAACTGGGCTCGTGACACAGATCTACCTGGTCCGGCACGGTGAGCCGGACTACACGCCCGTCGACAGCCGGGGCTGGCCCGGTATGGCGGCCGACACCGCGCCGCTCAGCACCGACGGCGCCAAGCAGGCCGAAGCCGTCGCGGATCTGCTCAGCGGCATCGGCGCGACGTACCTGGTCACCTCGCCGTTCACCCGGGCACTGCAGAGCGCCGCGATCATCGGCCACCGCCTGGCGCTCGGCGTACGGGTCGACTACGACCTGCGCGACTGGCTGCCGGACAGCACGGGCTCCTGGCGTGGGGCGGCCGACGTACGGGCCGCACGGGCGGAGTTCGACGAGTACGGCGGGGAATGGCCGGAGGGGATCCGGCGGCCCTGGGAGCCGCTGTCGCGGGTTCGTGAGCGGGCGCGGGCCGCGTTGGCCCGGCATACGGCGAGCACGGACGGCCCGGTGCTGGCGATCACGCACGCCTTGGTGATCGAGGCACTCACCGGCGTACCGAACACGGCGCACGGCACCCACGAGTACTACCGGTACGACCCGGCCGACGACGCCTGAGCGCTATTCTCGACCAGTGCCTGCCGACGGATCAGCCGAGTCCGTGGCCCCGTCGTCCGCGCTGGAGCGCGCCGGCCGCGTAGCGCCACCACTGGCCGCAGTACTCGCGGTGATCGCACTGGGCGGCGTGGTCGGGTCCCTGGCCCGCTACGGGCTCGCTGAGGCGTTCCCGCACAGTGCGGGGAGCTTCCCGGGGGCGACGTTCGGCACGAACGTTCTCGGGTGCTTCCTCATCGGCGTACTGCTCGCCCGGCTCACGCCGCTGTCGCATCCCCTGCTGCGACCGTTCCTGGGGACTGGGATTCTCGGTGGGTTCACCACGTTCTCGACCTTCGCTGTGGACACGGACCGGCTGCTGCCGGACCACGTGGTCGTGGCGTTGCTGTACTTCTTCGGGACGGTCTTGACGGCTCTCGTCGCGACGCTTCTCGGTGAGCTGACAGCCAAGGGTGTACGCCGGTGAACCTCCTGCTGATCGCCGCCGGAGCCGCAGTGGGCGCTCCCCTGCGCTACCTGACCGACAAGCACCTCGTACACCGGCTCCTGGTCGGCACCACCACCGGCACACCGTTCCCGTGGGGCACTTTGACGGTGAACGTCCTCGGCAGCTTCCTCCTCGGCCTGATGACCGGCACCACCAACCACCCGATGACGCTCCTGCTCGGCGTCGGCTTCTGCGGCGCCTTCACGACGTACAGCACCTTCGCCGCCGAAACCACCGCCCTGGCCACCACCGGCCACCCCACCAAGGCAGCTCTGAACGTGGTGCTGAACCTCGCCGCCGGGTTAAGCGCCGCGATCCTCGGCGCCACAATCAGTTAGGTACTTCCGCGGTGATGGTCGCCCGTGGGTTGCAGCGGGCGGTGGAGTCTTCAGCGGCTAGGTCGGAGGGCGGCTGGCTTCCGGGTACCGGCGACGCTGGCTCGCCTTCGGGGGACGCTCGACTAGGTGCAGCCGTGCGCTGTTTCGGTCGCGACGGCGGAGCGGCGTGCTGGGGTGGGTGGGTTGAGCGCCCGACGAAGGCTAGCGGTGGGCGGCGGTTACCAGAGCGTCTACGGCGTCGGCGAGGGTGGGGACCCAGCCGGTGGGGGTGCCTAGGGCTTGCCAGCCGGGGCCGCCGATGACGAGGGAGTACGACGGGCGGGTGCGGGCCAAGGTCTGGAGCGCCTCCGCGTCTGCGGTTCTGGGGGCGCTGGACCAGATGAAGACGGCGGCCGGGCGGATTCGGCGTACGGCGGCTGACAGGGAGTTGATCGGCGTTGCCGCGCCGAGGGTTTGCACGCGGACGCCTCGCTCGGCCAGCGCAGCTGCCAGAGCCAGTAGCGGCAGCGCGTGGTCTTCCAGCTCGAGACAAGCCAGTACTACGGGGCGCGTGCTCTCGTCCGGCTTGTGGCGCTCGATTGCTCGGCGGGTGTGGTACCGAAGCCCTCCCGCGACCGCGTCCGACGCGAGGTGCTCGACCTCGATGCACTTGCCGGTTCGCTCCCACTGCTCGCCGACACCGACCAGCAGCGGCACCAGCCTGCTGGTCCACGCCTCGACGGCGCCGGAGCGGTCGAGGCTGCGGGCGATCTCGTGGGTCAGCCGCATGCCGTCCATCTCGTTCGCGAGCTGGAACAGGTCGGCCGCCTCGACCGGCTTGGCGGCGCGGGGCCGGCGGACGAGGGTGCGGGGGCCGTCGGCAACGGAAGTGGCCGATGTCACATTGGGTGATCGCACGGGGTAGATCCGGTCACGAACGGTCGAGGCGGCCTCGGCGGTCGGGACACCGGAGTTCACCAGTTTGACCATCGCGCGCAGCCGGGCGAGATCTTCCGGGCTGTACCGGCGGTGACCGCCTGCTGAGCGTGCGCTCGGGCTCAACCCGTACCGCCGCTCCCAGCTTCGCAGGGTGGGCGCGGCGATCCCCAGGCGTCGCGCGGCCGCGCTCACGGTGAGGGTTTCGGAGTCGGTCGGCACGCCGTTCATGATGCCTGCCCCGGGCCGCCGAACGGCAGAAATCGCCACCTGCTGATAACAACTCGACCGAGTTTCGAGACAACAAGGGTTGAACTGCGCATGAGTTGAGCATAGTTTTCACCGAGCGCCCGTCCGCGCTCACGGTGAGTCAAGGAGGTTGCCATGTCGAGAGGGATGCCTCGCCTACCCCGCCCGCTCATGGATCTGTGGGACTGGCAGTCGCAGGCCGCGTGCCGCGACGTCAACCCGGAGCTGTTCTTCTCCCCCGAATCGGAGCGTGGCGTTCGCAAACGCGCTCGCGAGATGGTGGCCAAGTCGCTCTGCGGTACCTGTCCGGTCCAGCCCGAGTGCCGTCAGCACGCTCTCTCCGTCGGGGAGCCGTACGGCGTCTGGGGCGGCACCACGGAATCCGAGCGGGACAACGTGGTACTTGCCGAACACAGGAAGTCCGCCTGACGGCCCGCGCGGGAAGCGGCACTCCGGTGCCCGATCAGACCCTCCCGGGTCCGGTTGCTCGGCCAGAGCAGCCGGACCCGGGCCCCACCACCCGCCGAAAGCAAACCCTCGAAATTCAAGGGGTGGCAGAACGGCAGTGAGTGGAATCGATGCCAGGCGCAGCGTTCAGTACTTCGGCATGCCGGCGACCGGCTCGGCTCAGGTCGAGCGGGTCAGGCCGCGGGAGCGTAGTACGGAGTTCTCCAGGGGTCTGAAGACGAGCAGTTCGATGCCGACGCCGACGACGAAGATCAAGATGATGCCGGCGAAGACCAGCGAGATGTCCGACAGCGACATGCCGTTGTGCAGGTACTGACCGAGGCCCTCGCCCAGGTCGGGTGAGGTCGCGATCAGTTCGGCCGCCATCAGCGAGCGCCAGGAGAAGGCCCAGCCCTGCTTCAGCCCGCCCAGGAACCCGGGCAGCGCGGCCGGCAGCAGGATGTACCTGATCCCACCGACCCGCGAGGCGCCCAGGGCCTGGCCGACCCGCGGCAGGATCGGCGGCACCTGGTCGAGACCGGACACCAGGCCGTTGGCGATCGACGGTACGGCGCCGAGCAGGACGACCCAGTAGATCGCGCGGTCGTTCAGGCCGAACCAAAGGATCGCCGCGGGCACCCAGGCCACCGAGGGCAGGCTCTGCAGACCGGACACGAGCGGACCGATCCCCCGCCGGACCACCTTGAGATTGGCGATCGCCAGGCCGAGCGGCACCGCGATCACCAGCGAGATGGCGAACCCGATCACGGCCCGGTGCACCGAGACCCAGAACAGGTCCACGATCTTGCCGGTGGTGACGAGGCTCCAGATGTTGGCCCACACCGCCGACGGCGCCGGGAGCTTGTACTCCTCCCAGATCGCGGCCGCCCACAGCGCCTGCCAGATCCCGATCATCAGTGCGATCGCGACGACCGGCGGCAGGACCCGGGCCGCGAGTCGCTTGGCCACCGCCGCCGGGCCGGTCGCCCGGTCGGACAGCGGCGTGTCGAGGGCATCCAGACCGGCTCCGACGGACTCGGCGTCGGCCCGTGCGACCCGTTCTTCCAGGCTCGCCTCAGGCTGCATGGCTGCTGATCACCCTTCGCAGCTCGGCGTTGATCTCGTCGACCGTCGACACCTCGGACGCACCGGCGAGACCGTCGACTGTCCACTCACGAACGACGCGACCCGGCCGGGACGACAGCAGTACGACGCGCTGCCCGAGCCGGACGGCCTCCCGGACGTCGTGGGTGACGAAGAGGATCGCCGTACCGGTGGCTCGCCAGATGCGCAGGAGTTCGGCCTGGAGTACGTCGCGGGTGATCGCGTCCAGGGCCGAGAACGGCTCGTCCATCAGCAGCAGCGAGGGCTTGTGCCGGTCACCGTTGGAGGTGTGGTCGGCCGTCGAGGCCAGCGCGCGTGCCAGGGCGACGCGCTGGCGCATGCCACCCGACAGCTCATGCGGCCGCTTGTTGCCCAGTCCACCAAGGCGGACCAGGTCGAGCAGCGCGGCTGCCTTGCGCCGGCGCTCGGAGCGACCGACTCCGGCCATCCGCAACGGCAGCTCGACGTTGCCCGCGGCCGTGAGCCAGGGCATCAGCGCCGGCTCCTGGAACACCACGGCCGGGCGGGACGAGCTGAGGTCGATCGTGCCGGACGATGCGTTGTCCAGTCCGGCGACCAGGTTGAGCAGCGTCGTCTTGCCGCAGCCGGATGCGCCGAGCAGGCAGACGAACTCACCGGCCTCGACCTGGAGATTCACCTGGTCCAGCGCGACCACGGACTGCTTGCCGTTGCCGAACACCTTGCCGACCCCGTCGAACCGGACGGCTTGCTGAGCTTCGGTACGAACCCGTTGTGCCTCGACTGTCGCGGTCATGTTCGCCTGCCTCTCGATGGCTCCGAGTCCTACTTCTTGTCCAGGCCGGCCGGGTCGACCTCCGGCTTACCCGCGGCTTTCAGTACTTCGTTCAGCAGCGTCAGGTTGGCGAAGCCGGCCACGTCCGGGGCGTCCTTGGCGATGCCGGCGGTGACCTGGTCCTTGGCCAACTGCGGGAAGTCGGCCGCGACCGGGTCGGCGGTGAGCTCGATCTTGCTGAACGCACGCTCGATCACCGGAGCCTTGAGCGCCTTGCCGGTCAGGCTGAGCAGTTGCGCGTTGACCGTCTTCTGCGCGGCGGCCTTGTCGGCGGTGCCGGCGTCGATCGCGGCGACCAGGCCGCTCAGCAATGCCTTCACCGTGGCCGGGTGCTCCTGCAGGAACTGGGTCCGGACGATCAGGACCGTGGTCGGGAACTTGCCACCCGGCCACAGCTCGGCCTCGTCGACCAGCACCTTCGCGCCGGCGTCCAGGATCAGCCGCGACGACCAGGGCTCGGGCAGCCAGGCGCCGTCGACCTCACCCTTCTTGAAGGCGTCCAGGGTGGCGGCGTTCTCGAGGTTGGTGACCTTGACCTTGCCGGTCAGGTTCTTGCCGGCCAGCCACTTCTTCAGCGAGACGTCCTGGGTGTTGCCGAGCTGTGGTGTCGCGATCGTCTTGCCGGCCAGGTCCTCGGGCTTGGTGATGGTCGGCTTGACCACGAACTGGGCGCCGCCCGACACGGTGCCCGCGATCAGCCGGACCGCGTCGCCCTTGGACTTGGCGTAGGCGTTGATCGCCGGGCCGGAGCCGATGAACGAGGCGTCGAGCGATCCGCCGAGCAGCGCGGTGACCGCCTCCGGGCCGGCATTGAACTTGGTCGGCACCAGCTTCGTGCTGCCGAGCTCCTTGGCGAACAGCCCCTCGCCCAGGCCGATCAGGGCCGGCGCGTGGGTCACGTTCGGGAAGTACCCGAGCCTGAGCTCGGTGGCCGCCCCCTTGTCGGCGACCGGCGCCGCGTCGTCGCCGGACTTGTCGGCGCGCGAGCAGCCGGCCGCGACCAGCAGCGCGACGGCGACAGCGGCGGCCGCGACCAGGCGCGGAGTACGAGTGAAGTGCTTCATTCGGCGGATCCTTCGGTCTCAACGGGACGCGCCGTCTGACCGGCCCGTCCGTCTGTGCGATCGGAAGAGATTGGGCCGAGGTCCCCCCTGGGCTACCGCTCTCGACCTTGAGTAAACAGCAGAAATTGAACCAACTCAATAGCCTTAGGGTTCATTGCTGTCCACTGACTGAGACCGGGAGAGCCGTTTCTGGACAGGAATCGACGCACTGTCACCACAACGGCACAGAAATGCCGATCAGCCCGTCCGGATACCGGAGACGGGCTGGTCGGGCGAAGGCGATCAGCCGCGCGGGCCGTCGTCCGGCTTGGCGTCGTCCACCGGCGTCTCGGTGTCGGCAGGGTCCGGTTCCGGCTCGGGCTCCGGGTCGGCCTTGGCGGCCGGTGTGCCGGGCGTGCCGGGCGCGCCCGGGTGCTCGGGCTTGTCGTCCGCGGCGGGGTGGTTGGACAGCCGCGGGTCGCGGAAGGGCTCCAGCGAGGCGAGGAAGTCCGGGTCATCGTCCGGCGCCAGCGGGCGCGCACTGGGGCGGCGCTTGGGCGCGGGACGGTTCACGGCGACCTGCTGGCGGTCGTAGTACCGGACCATCAGCAGCCAGACGATCGGGCCGGCGAACGGGACGAACACGATCAGCAGGATCCACACCAGCTTCGGCAGATAGGGCACGTCCTCGTCCCGCGTCTGGATGCAGGAGAACAACGCATAGATGGTGAGCGCCAGGCTGATCAGGAAAGGCAGATAACGAGCCACACCCCCACAGTACGGCTCCCCCGCACGCCACGTCGCCGAACCGCTCCGAAGGTCGCACCGATCAGATCGCCGATCGGCTCCGAACACCTGCCGACAGTGCGGGCCCGGCCGCCCGGCAACTCCGGGTGCCGACGGAGGAATGATCGTTAAATTGTTCAGAACTTATGCACCGGTGAGGCTTTGAAGCATGAACGGTCAACGCCGAGCCGTCGCGGTCCTCGGGTCCGGTATCGCCGGCCTGACGGCGGCCCACGTCCTCAGCCGGACCGACGACGTCACCCTCTTCGAAGCCGATGACCGCCCCGGCGGCCATGCGCACACCCACGACGTCACCGACTCGGCCGGCCACGGCCTGCGGATCGACACCGGCTTCATCGTGCACAACGAGCGCACCTACCCCAACCTGCTCCGGTTGTTCGCCGAGCTCGGGATCAAGACCCAGCCGACCGAGATGAGCATGAGCGTGCACTGCGACGGCTGCGGCCTCGAGTACGCCGGTGGCCGCGGTGCCGGCGCGTTGTTCAGCCAATGGCGGCGGACTCTCGATCCGCGATTCCTGCGGATGCTGGCCGAGGTGCCGCGGTTCCATCGGGAAGCGCGGGCCGTGCTCGCGGCCGGGGACGACACGCTGACCTGGGGCGAGTTCCTGCGCGACCGGCAGTTCTCGCCGTACTTCATCTGGCACTTCGCCGTACCGCTGGTGTCGTGTGTCTGGTCCGCCGGGTCGGCCGACGCCGCGCTCTACCCGGCCCGCTATCTGTTCCGATTCCTCGAGCACCACGGCATGCTGACCGTCGGCGGCTCGCCGCGCTGGCGAACCGTCACAGGTGGTTCCCGCTCGTACGTCGATGCCGTAGTGGCCCAGATCAGCACGGTGCTGACCTCGACGCCGGTCCGCACCGTACTGCGGCACGACGACGCGGTCGAGGTGGTCACCGCTGACGGCCGCAGTACTGAGTTCGACCGCGTCGTCGTGGCTACGCATGCCGACACCGCACTGGACCTACTCGGTGACGCGACTCCTGAGGAGAAGACGCTCCTGGGCGCATTCCGGTACTCGGCGAACCCGACCTGGTTGCACACGGACAGCGCTGTGCTGCCCAACTCCACCCGAGCACGGGCGTCCTGGAACTACCGGATGCGCGGCTGCCAGACCGACGAGCCACAGGTCCTGGTGAGCTACTGGATGAACCGTCTGCAAGGACTGGACTCGCCCGACGAGCACCTGGTCACGCTGAATCCCGAGGGCTGGGTCGACCCGGCCACCACAGTACGGCGGATGGACTACGCGCACCCGGTGTTCACGCCCGAGTCGGTGGCTGCAGCGCCGGTACTGCGTACTGCCGGCGGCCCGCGTCTTGCGTTCGCAGGAGCCCACCTCGGCTGGGGGTTTCACGAGGACGGGTGCCGCTCGGGCGTCGAAGCCGCCGAGAGACTGGGGGGCTCATGGTGAAGCCGGAGCTACCGCTGCTTCCTGCGGTCGTACCTGGCCGAGTCAGCCACACCCGGCGGGTACCACTGCGGCACCGGTTCGCCTACCGCACGTACCAGTGGCTCGTGGACGTCGACGACGTGCCGCACCACGGCATACTGGCGTCCTTCTCCCCTGCCGACCATCTCGGCTCCCCAGACCGCACGCTGCGCGAGAACGTGGCTGCCTTCACTGCAGCTCAAGGTGTGGTGCTCGAGCAGGACGACCGGGTGCTGATGCTGGCGAACGCGCGCAGCCTCGGCTACGTCTTCGACCCGCTCAGCGTCTTCTGGTGTCTCAAGTCGACCGGTGAGCTGCGCTGCGTCGTACTGGAGATCCACAACACCTACGGCGAGAGGCATGCGCACCTGGCCCTGCCGGACGACAGCGGACGCTTCTCACTCGGCAAGGAGTTCTACGTCTCGCCGTTCTTCACAGTGCACGGCCGGTACGACGTGGCGCTGCGACTGACTCCGGAAAAGGTGACAGTGGCGATCGACCTCGTGCAGGACGACGTCCGGGTGTTCTCCGCCGCCTTCACTGGACGGCCGCGTCCGGCCAGGAGCAAGGCCGTTGTCGCCGCGGCCCTGCGCACTCCCTTGGTGACCTACCAGGTGTGGACCTTGATCCGCCTGCACGGCATCGGCCTGTGGTTGCGCCGTCTTCCGGTCGTTCCGCGCCGACCGCACATTCCTCCGGAGGGAGTCCGATGAGCACGCTGCAACTCGTGGAGACCGACCGCTGGCCAGGTGTCGCCCGTACGCCGAACAGTCCGGTGCGGGCCGCGGTCGCCCGGCAGATCCTGCGTCGCGCGGTCCGCGACCTTCCGATCGTCGTCCTGCTGCCCGACCGCACCCGGCTCGGCTCGGGCGGCATCGGAGCGCCGGTGATGGAGATCGTCTCCGAGGCGTTCTTCCACCGGATCGGCGCCGACCTGAAGATCGGCTTCGGGGAGGCCTATATGGCAGGCGACTGGCGAGCGGGCCGCGGTACTGATCTCGCGGACCTGCTGACGGTCTTCGCGAGCCGGCTGACGGACCTCGTTCCGCCTGTGCTGCAACGGTTCCGGAAACTGATCGAGCCGCGGCTCGCCGAGCAGAACGACCGGACCGGCGCACGGCTGAACATCGCCCGGCACTACGACCTGTCGAACGACCTCTTCGCCGCTTTCCTCGATCCGACCATGAGCTACTCGTCCGCCTGGTTCTCCGCGGCCGAGGACGACCTGGAAACCGCGCAGGTCCGCAAGATCGACGGGATCCTCGACCTGGCCGGGGTGCGGGCCGGATCGCGGGTGCTCGAGATCGGGACGGGCTGGGGACAGCTCGCGATCCAGGCGGCGCGGCGAGGCGCGACCGTCACCTCGATCACGCTGTCCGCCGAGCAGCGCGACCTGGCCCGCAAGCGGATCGCCGAAGCCGGTGTCGACGCGACCGTCGAGCTCCGCGACTACCGCGAGGCCGAGGGCCGGTACGACGCGGTGGTCAGCGTCGAGATGATCGAGGCGGTCGGCGAGCGGTACTGGCCGGCGTACTTCGCGACGATCGACCGGTTGCTGGCCCCGGGCGGCCGGTTCGGGCTGCAGTCGATCACGATGCCGCACGACCGGTTGCTGGCGACCCGGCACGCGCAGGGCTGGATCCACAAGTACATCTTCCCGGGCGGCCTGATCCCGTCGCTGACCGCGATCGAGCAGATCGCCTCGACCGCCGGCGGGCTGGTGATCGAGACCCGGCGCGACCTGGGCGCCGATTACGCACGCACTCTGCAGCTGTGGCGGGAGCGCTTCGTCGCGCAGGCTCCCGCGGTGGCGAATCTGGGCTTCGACGCCGTCTTCCGGCGGATGTGGGAGTTCTATCTGGCCTACTCCGAGGCGGGCTTCCGGGCCGGCTACCTCGGCGTCTCCCAACTGACCCTGGTCAGGAGCTGAGGAATGGATCTCGCCGGGCGGAAAGTCTGGATCATCGGTGCTTCGACGGGGATCGGCGCGGCGCTCGCCTCCGAGCTCGCCGGCCGGGGCGCGGCGGTGGCCGTTTCCGCCCGGCGGGTGGACGGGCTGCGGGCGGTCGCCGGCGACCGGATGGCGGTCGTGCCGCTCGACATCACCGACGCCGACCGGGTGCCGCACGCCCTGGCCGAGGTCGTCGAGGCGTTGGGTGGGCTCGACATCGTCGTACTGAGCGCCGGCTACTGGAAGCAGATGGGCGAGGACTTCGACGTGGAGTCGTTCCATCGGCATCTCGACGTGAACCTGGGCGGCTTCGCGAACTGCCTCGGCGCGGTGATTCCCTACCTGCGCGAGCGCGGCGCTGGGATGATCGTCGGGATCTCTTCCGTCGCGGGGTATCGCGGCCTGCCCGGCTCGGAGGCCTACGGGGCGACGAAGGCGGCGCAGATCAATCTGCTGGAGGCTCTCCGAGTGCGGCTGCGCCCCGACGGTATCGACGTACTGACGGTCTGCCCCGGGTTCGTCGAGACCGAGATGACCGAGCAGAACACGTTCCCGATGCCGTTCATCGTCTCGGCTCCGGCGGCGGCCAGGGCGATCGCGGACGGGATGGCGAAGCAGTCGGCGCGGATCGTCTTCCCGTGGCAGATGGCGTTGCTGATGAAGGCGGCCAAGCTGGTTCCCGACCGGCTCTGGGCGCTGGCTCTCACCCCTCGGTCGTGAGCTGACCGGATCCGGTCGCGGGTGTTGCGTTCGCCGGGCCGGGTACGTACGGTCCTGCGGGGATTGCGCCGACTTCAGAGCAGGAGCCTGCCCGATGGCCGAATTGACCGACGACGGCTGGACCTCCGGTGGACCGCTGGCGGTGACCAGACCCACGGTCGAGTACGCCGAGCAGCCGCTCGGCACCGATGTCGACCGGCCCCGGCTCGCCTGGATCGCCACCGCACCCGGCTACGGTGCCACCCAGTCGGCGTACCAGGTGGTCGTCGCCACTTCGGCTGAGCTGGCCGCGTCCGGCACTGGGGACGTCTGGGACTCGGGGCAGGTGTCGTCGGACGCGTTCCGGATCACCTACGACGGGCCTGCCTTGGCGCCGCGAGCTCGCTATCACTGGTCCGTCCGGCTGTGGGACGGGTTGGACCGGATTGGGCAATGGAGCCGGCCGACCTGGTTCGAGACCGGGCTGCGGGACGAGGGGTTCGGCGACGCACAGTGGATCGGTGCCGGGACCGAGGCGGCTCCCCTGCTTCGACGTACCTTCAGTGTCGGTCGACCGGTGGAACGCGCGCGCTTGTACGTGAGCGGACTGGCGTATGCCGAGCTGCGAATGAACGGCCGGCGCATCGGCGACGCAGTACTCGACCCGGGCTTCACCGACTACGACAACACCGTGCTGTATGTGACCCATGACGTCACCGACCTCCTGCAAGCAGGCGACAACGTCGTCGGTGCCGCGCTGGGCCGCGGGTTCTACGGCATGACGACGCCGAACGTCTGGCGCTGGCACCAGGCACCCTGGACCGGCGACCCGAGATTGCTGGCCCGCTTGGTGATCACGCATCCCGACGGCAGCGAGACCGAGGTCCGTTCCGACGACTCGTGGCGGGTGACGAGCGGACCGACCGTCTCGGATTCTCTGTATGCCGGGGAGACCTACGACGCGCGGCTGGCCTTGCCGGGGTGGGACGGACCGGGCTTCGACGACTCGGCCTGGTCCGACGCCGTCGTCCTGGCTGCTCCGCGCGGTGTCGTGCGTGCGCAGGAGCATGAGCCGATCCGGGTGGTCGAAGAGGTCGCACCGGTCGAAATCACCGCGCCGCGGGACGGCGTACAGGTCGTCGACTTCGGGCGGACCACCGCCGGCTGGGTGCGGCTGCGGGTCAGCGCGCCGGCGGGAACGAAGGTCAGCCTGCGGTACGGCGAGACGTTGCTGCCGGACGGCGGAGTGGCGGCGGTCAACCGGCATGTCGAGGGCGACCGGTTCCAGCTCGACGAATATGTTGCTGCTGGCAACGGTATCGAGGAGTGGGAGCCGCGCTTCTCGTACAAGGGTTTCCGCTACGTGCAGGTCGAGGGCGCGGCCGCCGAACTGACCCTCCGGGTGGCGCATTCGGACGTCCGCCCGGTCAGCCGGTTCCAGGCGAGTGCGCCGCTGTACGAGCAGATCGAGCAGGCGATGCGGCGGACCGTGCTGAGCAACCTGCACGGCATCCCGACCGATACTCCGACCTTCGAGAAGAACGGCTGGACCGGCGACGCGCAGGTCGGCGCCCCGACGATGGCCGGCCAACTCGACCTGGCCCGGTTCTTCACCAAATGGCTCGGCGATCTGCGCGACAGCCAGCACGACGACGGCCAACTGCCGGTGATCGTGCCGAGCGCCGGCTGGGGTTTCGAGGAGCTCTCCCCCGCCACCGAGTGGTCCACCGTCTACCCGTTCCTCCTCCGCGAGATGCACCGCTGGTACGGCGACGACCGCCTGCTCTCGGAGCACTGGGAACCAGTACTGCGCTACCTCGACTGGGAGCTCGCGCGGGTGGAGGACGGGTTGTCGCTGAGCGTCCTCGGGGACTGGATCCCACCGGGTTACCCGGCCGGACCGCCACCCGAGGACCGACGGCTCACCGGTACGGCGTACCTGTACCGCGCGTTGCTCGCGGCAGCGGAGATCGGCGAAACCCTCGGCCGGGTTGATCAGGTGGAGCGGTTGCGGAAGTCGGCGGCTTCGCTGGCCGACGGGTTGAACCGGGAGTTTCTGGATCGCTCGGCCGGGCTCTACCGGACCGCGAAGGATCCCGACTACCGGCAGACCTCGAACGCGCTGCCGCTCGCTTTCGGGCTGGTCCCGGACGACCAGGTGGAGCGGGTGGTGGCGGGTCTGGTCGCTGATGTCGAGGCGCGAGGATTTCACCTGAATACCGGCTGCCTCGGCGTCGGGGTGCTGTTGCCGGTACTCACGGCGTACGGGCACAGCGACGTGGCGGCCAGGATCGCGTTGCAGCGGACGTACCCGAGTTGGGGCTACTGGTTCGACGAGGGCGCCGACACGATGTGGGAGATGTGGGAGACCGACACCCGGTCGCGCAACCACTACTTCCAGGGCACGGTCACGCAGTGGCTGCTGGAGAACGTCGCCGGTCTGCGGAATGTCGCGAACGGCTGGGAGCGCATTCTCGTCCGGCCGGACGCACGGGATCAGGTCGATTCGGCTTCGCTGCGGATGGATACCGTGCGCGGCCGGGTGTCGGTGTCTTGGCGACGGATCGGGCGGGTGTTCCACCTCGAAGTCCAGGTGCCGGTGGGGTCGACGGCAACGATCCACGTGCCGTCAGCGGGTGACGTGACCGCGGTACCGGCTCCGTACGCCGGGAAGCCTTCCGTTGCGGACGGCTATGCGATCTTCACCGTGGGGTCGGGGCACTGGTCTTTCACGAGCCGGACTTCGTGAAGATCAGGTCGCGGCAGACCCGGCCTTCGGCGTGGGCGCGGCGCTCGAACTTGGTGACCGGGCGCCACTCGGGCCGCGGGGCCCAGTCGGCGTACTGGTTGGTGAGCAGCGGTTCCGCCGTACAGATCTCCAGCATGCGGTCGGCGTAGTCCGCCCAGTCCGTTGCCAGATGCAACGTTCCGCCGGGGACCAGGCGGGACGCGATCAGCCGGACGAACGGCGCGGTGACGAGGCGCCGCTTGTGATGCCGCTTCTTCGGCCAGGGATCGGGGAAGTAGATCCGTACGCCGTGCAGCGCCTCGGGTGCCAGGTGGTCGCGGAGGAAGTCGAGCGCGTCGCCCTTGAGCAGGCGGACGTTGGCGAGTTCGTACTTCTCGATCCACAACATCAGCTGGCCGAGACCGGCCGGGTAGACCTCGGCGGCGAGGTGGTTGACCTCAGGACCGGCGAGCGCGAGCTGGGCGGTCGCGTCGCCCATGCCGGTCCCGATCTCCAGAATCGTCGGCGCCTGCCGCCCGAACCAGTCGGCGAGGTCGACCTGCCCCTCGATCTCCTCCAGCCGCCGGCCGAGCCCGTCCCAGTTCGTCCGCCAGACCCGCTCCTGCCCGGCCGTCATCCGGACACTCCGCCGGACATGGCTGAACACCCCAGCCTGCCGGACCAGCTCCCCCGTCTCCACCCCCCAACCCTAAACGCCGCTCACCGCCCGGCCTTCGCGGGGAGGGCCGGGCGGTGGTCGGGTGTCAGTCGGCCATCCAGGTGAGGCCGAGGCGCTTGACGGTTTGTTTGCCGGCGATGCCGTTGGCGTCCGGGCCGGTCCAGCCCTGGGCGAGCTGGAACTTCTTGACCGCGCCGAGCGTGCCGTTGAGGTAGTTGCCGGTCGGGGCGGGAGCGCCGATCGGAATGCCGTGCTTGACGAGGGCGAGTTGCAGGTTCCAGACGCTGTCGGAGTCCGTCTGGCCCAGGCGCATCTTGGATGCGAAGACCATCCGGTTCTGCCGGAAGCCCAGCCGCTGGTCGTTGTCCGCGCCGAGCGGCAGGTCCCGGCCCTGCAGGACCGTGCTCCAGCCGAGCCACTTCGCGTGACTCCACTTCTCGGTGATCCGCGACAACGGCACCAGATCGATCCGGTCGGGCTTCACGATGTCGTTGCTGGCGATGTACGGCACGTCGCTGCGGTACTCGACCACGATCGCGACGTGCCCCTCCTCCGACGGACCGTGCCAGAAGCAGGGCGCCCCGATCGGCGGCCGCTTGTCCGAGTGCCGATCGATCATCGGAATGGAGTCCCACTCCAGCTGTGCCGACCCGTCCTGCGCGGGCAGGTCCCACGCCGTACGGACGAACACCAGACACTTCCGCCGCCAGCCGGTCGCGCCCTTCTTCCCCTTCGCCCAGTCGGCGGCCTTCGTTGCTGTTCTCATGACGTTCCCCCTGGCTCGGGGCCGCCCACTGCGGACGACCCACTGGACCAGCGTCTGCCGCCACCTTCAGAAACCCTTAAGGCAACGCCTCACCGTTCGCCTCGGCCGCCGGTCGCTCACCAACGGGACGTGAGTTCCTCAGAGGGCGATCTCCAGGGTGTGGCCGGTTTCGAGGTACGTCTTCAGGTTGGCCAGGATCGGGCCCCAGCCGTTGCGCCAGCCCTCGACCTGGTCGGCAGGGATCCGGTCGTGGACGACCTGCAGCTTGACCACCTTCGGCCCGGCCGGCTCGATCGTGAAGGTCACCCGGCCCGGCTCGTCGTCGCGGCGCTCCTCGAGAAACTCGTTCTTGAAGGTGTAAGCGAGCGTCTTCGGTTCGTCGTACACGAGGACCTCGCCGGAATCGGTCAGGCTGTCGTCGGCGCTGTCGTAGAACCGCACCGGCGCGCCGACCGTCCAGTCCGACTCGATCCGCCGGCCGAACCAGTACAGCTTGGTGAAAGCGCCCGAGGTGAGCGCTGCCCACAACTTCTCCGGCGTCGTCTCGATGTAGGTGACGTGCACCATCGCGGGGTTGTTCATGATTCCTCCTCCAAGGCCGCCTTCAGCGCACTGAGGGCGCGTAGCTTGTCCTTTTCGTAGTTGCTGATCCAGCGCTCGGCGATCTCGTTGATCGGCACCGGGTTCAGGTAGTGGTACTTGTGCCGCCCCCGTCGCATCGTCACCACCAGCCCGGCCTCCTCGAGCAACCGCAGATGCTTGGTGACGCCCTGCCGGGTCAGCTCGGACAGCTGCTCGCACAACTCGCCAAGCGTCTGTCCGTTGCGCTCCCGCAAGGCATCCAGCAACTGCCGCCGCCCCGGGTCAGCCAGCGCCTTGAACACCAGATCCACTCCCTCACCATAGGCAACCAAAAGGTTGCCTGTCAATCGGTACTACGCTCCGCCGGGCGTCGCGAGGAAGGTCAGTCGCCCCAGAAGAGGTGGTCGACGGTGTTACGGGCCCGGCGGGTGGCGCGCAGGTAGGCGTCGGAGAAGCGGGAGGTTTCACCGGGTGGGTAGCCGCAGATCTGGGCGACCGCGGCGAGGTCGCGGGGGTCGCGGGGTAGCGAGTCGCTCGGACGGGCCCGGACGAGCATGATCGCGTTCCGGATCCGGGTCGCCATCCGCCAGGCCGTGGCGAGTACGTCGGCGTCGCTCGCTTCGACCAATCCTGCCTCGACGGCTGCTTGCAACGCGCCGAGCGTTCGCGTCGTGCGCAGGCCGTCGACGCGGTGCGCCTCGCGCAACTGGAGCAACTGCACGGTCCACTCGATGTCGGCGAGCCCGCCTCGGCCGAGCTTGGTGTGCGTCGCCGGATCGGCACCACGCGGCAACCGCTCGGCGTCCACGCGCGCCTTGATCCGGCGGATCTCGGTCACATCGCGTTCCTGGATCCCGCCCTCCGGGTAACGCAGTGGGTCGATCAGCGCGCGGAACGCCGCACACAACGAGGCGTCCCCACAGAGCGGATCCGCCCGCAGCAACGCCTGCGCCTCCCACACGGCCGACCAGCGCGCGTAGTACGACTGGTACGACGCCAGCGTGCGAACCAGTGGTCCCTGGCGACCCTCCGGCCGCAGGTCCGCGTCGACCGCGACCGCGGGATCGGCACCGGGCAAGGCGAGCAACCGGCGCAACTCGGTGGCCACCTGGGTGGCGAAGTCCGTCGCCGCCTTCTCCGTTGCCCCCGGCAACGGATCGTGGACGAACATCACATCCGCATCGCTGCCGTAGCTGAGTTCGTGTCCACCGAAGCGCCCCATCGCGACGATCGCCATCCGGGTCGGTTCGTCGCCACCCTTCGCGATCGTCCGCCGGGCCACCTCGAGCGCGGCCGTCAGCGTCGCGACCGAGATCGTCGTCAGCGCTTCACCGACGACCTCGACATCGACGAGGCCGGACAGATCGGCCGCCGCGACCCGGAACAGCTCGCGCCGTCGTACCGCGCGGATCGCCGCCACCGCCGCCTCGGCCTCGTCCTTGCGACGGCCGGCCGCGGACATCTCGGTCAGCAGCGCCTCGGGCGTCCGGGGGGTGAGTTCGCGCTCGTCGGCCAGCATCGCCGTCGCTTCGGGGGCGCGCTGCAGGAGATCCACGGCGTACCGGCCGCTCGCCAGCAAGTGTGCGAGCCGCTCGGCGGACGCGCCTTCGTCCCGAAGCTGGCGCAGGTACCACGGGGTCGAGCCGAGCGCGTCGGAGATGGTCCGGAACGCGAGCAGGCCGGCATCGGGATCGGGCGACTCGGCGAACCAGCCGAGCATCGCCGGCAGCAACGCGCGCTGGATCGACGAACGCCGCGACACCCCTTCGGACAGCGCCTCGATGTGCCGCAGCGCCGACGCGGGATCGTCGTACCCGAGCGCGGTCAGCCGCTGCTTCGCCGCCTCCGGCGTCAGCCGCACCTCCCCGCCCGGGATCCGCGCCACCGCCGACAGCAACGGGCGGTAGAACAACTTCTCGTGCAACCGGCGTACTTCGAGGGCGTGCTTCCTCCACGCCGCGGTGAGGTCCGCGACCGGATTCTTGGTGAACCCCAGCGACCGGCCGAGGCGGCGCAGGTCGTCGTCGTCATCGGGCACCTGATGCGTACGCCGCAGCCGATACAACTGGATCCGGTGCTCCATCGACCGCAGGAACCGGTACGCGTCCGCGAGCACCGCCCCGTCGGTCCGCCCGACATACCCCGAGTCGGTGAGCTGCTCCAACGCGATCAACGTCGTCCCGCTGCGCACCGACTCGTCACTGCGACCGTGCACCAACTGCAGCAGCTGTACTGCGAACTCGACGTCCCGCAAACCACCAGGACCGAGCTTGAGCTGACGATCCGCGTCAGCAGCCGGGATGTGGTCGACGACGCGGCGCCGCATGGCCTGGACGTCGTCGACGAAACCGTCGCGGTCCGCGGCCGACCAGACGAGTTCGGCCGTCTTCTCGGCATAACTGCGGCCGAGCTCGGCGTCGCCGGCGACCGGGCGGGCCTTGAGCAGCGCCTGAAACTCCCAGGTCTTCGCCCAGCGTCCGTAGTACGCGAGGTGGCTGTCGAGCGTCCGGACGAGCGGTCCTGCCTTGCCCTCCGGGCGGAGTGCGGCGTCGACCGGCCAGAGGGTGCCCTCGGCGGTGTGGACCGAACAGATCCGCATCGCCGCCGAAGCCAGCTGGGTCGCGGTCTTCAAGGCCGGCGCCTCGGGCTCCCCTTCCAGCGGCTCGGCGACGAAGAGGACGTCCACATCGCTGACATAGTTGAGTTCGCGGCCGCCACACTTGCCCATGGCAATGATCGCCAGGCGGCAGTCGGCCGCGCCGGGGTGGGCCTTGAAGTAGTCGTTGCGAGCGATCCGGAGCGCGGTCTCCAGGGCACCTCCGGCCAGATCGGCCAGTACTGCGGCGGTTTCGTCGACGAGCAAGCCCTCAGCGAGGTCACGAGCCGCCAGCCGCAGCAACAACCGGCGGTACTCCACTCGCAGCGCGTCCACCGGGTTCTCGGCGTCCACCGCGGTCGCCAGGCACGCCGCCACATCGTCCGGCGTCGGACGGGACGCCGCCAGCGCAGGATCGGCCAGGTCGTACCAATGCCGCGGATGCACACTCAGATGCCGCCCGAGCGCCTCACTGGCACCCAGGACCGCGGTCAGCCGGCGCCGGAAGTCGCCGTCCATCTCCAACGTGCGCGCGAACACCCCGACGTCGAAGCCGTTCTGGTCGAGCGCTTCGACCGTGCCGAGCAGCCCGGTCAGCGCGAGATCGGGATCGGCCGACTCCGACAGCGAAGCGACGACCTGCTCACTGCCCATCGGACTGTGCACGTCCAGCGCGTCCAGCCGGTCCAGCATCCGCCCGGCCTTCTGCGGGTCCGCGAACCCGGCCCGCACCAGCCGGCCCTCACCCGAAACCCTCCGCACTTCCGCCACACCCGTCAGGCTATCTACTCCGCTCGACGGCCGCCGCGCCGTACCGGCCCGCAGACGGCAAGACCCTTGCGTCCGGAGCTCGGTCCGGCTCCGGACGCAAGGGGAGTATCAGCTGGCGTCGGCGTGATCCGGCGTCGACCAGCGGGCAGCCGCGGTCGAGTGCCGGTACGGCGATTCCGTCTCCGGGTTGATCGCACTGAGACCGGTGAGGTGGAGATCAAGGGCCGGCTCGATCACCGGCGTACCGTCCGGGGCCAGCGCGGTCACCTCTTCGACCGTGAGCAGGCCGACCGGGCGGACTCCTTCGGTGATCACCACGATGCCGCCGGGCACCACTTGCTGGGCCCGGTTGCCCTTGGCGGGCACCAGGATCCCCTCGGCCGGCGTCCGCCAGGCGCCCGGTGCGAAGCGGCGCAAGGCGATGCCCGCCTGCCCGTCCTCGGCCGTTCGCGGCGGCAGGTACGCCGTTGCTGTGTAGTCGTAGTCGTAGTCCGGCTCAGGCGGCCCGGACACCCGCCCACCCTGCTGGGGCGTCAACCAGACCACCGTGCCCCGAACAGCGAGCGACCCCGTCATCATGACCATAAGGAGTCATCATGCCGACTACAGCCCGAATATGCCAGGCGACTCCGTGTGTTGGCCGCAATCGGTTCGTGATCCGGCCGAGATTTGTCTCGGCGCCTCAGAGCACGGGCAGCAGCTTGTTCAGTTCGAACGGGGTGACCTGCCGGCGGTAGTCCTGCCACTCGGCGCGCTTGTTGCGGAGGAAGAAGTCGAAGACGTGCTCGCCGAGGGTCTCGGCGACCAGTTCGCTCTCCTCCATCGCCTGGATGGCCTCGGCGAGGCTGCTCGGCAGCGGCTTGATGCCCAGCGCCTTGCGTTCGCGCGACGTCAGCGACCAGACGTCGTCCTCGGCCTCGCGGGGCAGTTCGTACCCCTCCTCGATGCCCTTCAGCCCGGCCGCCAGCATCAGCGCGAACGCGAGGTACGGGTTCGCCGCCGAGTCCAGCGAGCGGAACTCGACCCGCGACGACTGCCCCTTGTGCGGCTTGTACATCGGCACCCGGACCAGCGCGGAGCGGTTGTTGTGCCCCCAGGAGATGAACGACGGCGCCTCGTCGCCCACGGCGAGCCGCTTGTACGAGTTCACCCACTGGTTCGTCACGGCGGTGATCTCGCCCGCGTGCTGCAGCAGCCCGGCGATGAAGGCGCGCCCGGTCTTGGACAGCTGGTACTGCGCGCCGCCCTCGAAGAACGCGTTCCGGTCGCCCTCGAACAGCGACATGTGGGTGTGCATCCCCGAGCCCGGCTGGTCGCTCAGCGGCTTCGGCATGAAGGACGCGTAGATGCCCTGCGACAGCGCGACCTCCTTCACCACCACCCGGAACGTCATGATGTTGTCGGCGGTCGACAGCGCGTCGGCGTACCGCAGGTCGATCTCCTGCTGGCCCGGGCCGCCCTCGTGGTGGCTGAACTCCACCGAGATGCCCATCGACTCCAGCATCGTGATCGCCTCGCGGCGGAAGTCGTTGCCGATGCCTTGCGGGGTGTGGTCGAAGTACCCCGACGAGTCGACCGGTTCCGGGTACGTGCCCGGCGCGCCGGTGAGCGACTTGAACAGGTAGAACTCGATCTCGGGGTGGGTGTAGAAGGTGAAGCCGAGGTCGGCCGCCTTCGACAGCGTCCGCTTCAGCACGTGCCGCGGGTCGGCGAACGACGCGGACCCGTCCGGCATGTTGATGTCGCAGAACATCCGCGCGGTGCCCATCGTCTCGCCCCGCCAGGGCAGGATCTGGAACGTCGACGGGTCCGGCTTGGCCAGCATGTCCGCCTCGGTCACCCGGGCGAACCCCTCGATCGCGGAACCGTCGAACCCGATCCCCTCGGCGAACGCGCCCTCCAGTTCGGCCGGCGCCACCGCCACCGACTTGAGGAACCCGAGCACATCGGTGAACCAGAGCCGGACGAACCGTACGTCGCGCTCCTCGAGCGCGCGCAGCACGAACTCCTGCTGCTTGTCCATCGGCGAGTCCACCTCTCCAGGGGGTTCCAACGATTGTCTTGCGGGACCTCACACAGTCTGCCCCGGCCTTGTTAAGCGCACGTTACGTGTTGCGGCAGCCAACCCGCACACGCAGCCCCGGCGTACGGCGGCCGGAGGTCCGACACGCCGACCGTGATCTGGAGCGGCGACCGCGGCTTCGCACGCTCGATGTTCACGTTATCGGCGCCGGTCGTGACCCAGACATGCCGGATTCGTCACCTGCTCGCGACCCGGAGGGCCTAAGTTTCTCCCGTGCAGACGATCTTCCAGGCCGCCCTGATCGTCGCCGCCGTGCTCTGCGTCAGCGACCTGCTGCTCAGCACCGCGCGCTTCATCCGGTCGGTGCAGGACCGCCGCCCGGCCGAGCTGGACGTCCTCGGCCGGCGCTGGCTGCCGATCCCGGAGCTCGGCTTCGGCATGTTCGCGTTCTGCTGCCCCGGGCTGGTCACGCTCGGCCTGACGCACGAGAACCGGGCCCTGCCGACGATGCAGATCCTGCTCGCGGCCCTCATCTTCGGGTACGCCGGTGCGGTGCTGTCCCGCGTCGTCCGGACCCCGGGCCCGGGCGGCCGGCGGTTCCGGCTACGCGCCGGCCTGCTCCTTGGCCTGCCCGCGATCTTCGGTCTCGTCTTCGGCCTGTCCGGCGTCGCCGGCTGATCGCGCCCGCCACCAGGGCACGATCCGCTCCATCGGGGCGAAGGCGAGCCAGCACACGACCGTCGGCAGGAAGTGGATCAGCAGGATCGCCGTGTTCGCGGCATGGAAGCCGAGGAAGAACAGCGCTCCCATCAACTGCCAGCGGCCCTTCAGCCAAAGAATCGCCGGCGACAGGAACTCGCCGATGATGCCGACCCACTGCATCACGTGCAGCATCCACGGGTGATGCAGCAACCACTCCCCGACCGGATGCGGCCGCCGCACGATCGCCCAGGTCAGGATGGCGCTGCCCGGCCAGGCCAGCGTCCACCCCGCGCCCCGGAGCTTCGCGATCGCCGACAGGAAGTAGGTGCAGATCACCGCGATCTGAACGCACCGGACTGCCCAGCCGGCCGCCTCGGACCTGGTCTGGTCGGCGTACGGATTGCCTGCTCTGGTGGACGCCACGGTCGGCAGGACCCAGAGCGCGACCGTCAGCGCGAGGTGGTCGTGGTCGACCTTGCCGTCGCTCATGCCGATCAGCACCCACCAGGTGAAGGCCGGGGCGACCACCCAGCCGGCGAGCCGCGGGAGGCGGTTGGTCGCGGCGATCAAGCAGGCGACGAGGAGTACGTAGTACAGGGCTGTCGTGTTCGCGACCGACGGCGTCGGCAGGTGGAAGAGGCGCTCCAGCAACAGTGGCTTGTAGAGGTCCGGGTGCTCGCCCTTGAGTCGCGTGTCGCGGACGAACGCGTGCATGTCGAGGATGACGAACAGGTACAGGATCGTCCGCAGCCAGGCGATCCGGGCCAGCGCGATCGGTGGGGTGAACCAGTTGGCGACCGGCTTCATCGGCGCACCTGCCAGGTGGCCAGTACTTCGGACTTCGGCGGGCCGACGACACGGCCCTTGACCAGCGTCGTGGTGTCCCGGATCAGCTCGAGTTTCACGTACTTCGGTTTGTCCGGGTGCTTCTTCGCCCAGCCGTCCGCGACCGCCTGCAACTTGGCCGGGTCCGCGACGATCTCGCCGGTGCGGGCCTCGATCTCGGCCCGCGCGACCCCGGCGCCCTCGATGTTCAGCGGTACGTCGACCGTCGTACCGGCGTCGGTCCGCGCGGTGATCCGGGTGTAGGTGATGGAGGCGTCGTCAGCCACGCTGCCGGCGTACTGCGACATCGGCCCGAACGGCCACGCGTCGTCGCTGGCCTGCACCGAGCCGTTGATCAGCAGCCCGATCCCGGCCAGTGCGACCAGGACGCGAACGCCCTTGCCGATCCTGCCAAGCCGCACGTCCCCGGTGCGGTCGTCGCTAACCTTCACGCCGGTCATTACACACCAAGGCGGTGCCGCGCCCACCTCAGGCCGGTGTCACGATCACGGCCCGCCGCAGTGAGAATATCGGCAGACGTTTACCGAAAGGGACACTTGATGGCGACGATCCAGCAGGTCGCGGAGGCCTTCTCGGCGCACCGGTTCCGGGAGGTCTACGACTTCTTCCACCCCGACATCCAGTGGATCCTGGTCGGCGCCGCGAAGCTCGAGGGCCGCGACCAGGTGGTGGCGGCCTGCGAGGGATCGCTGCAGGAACTGGCCCGGACGACCACCCAGTTCCTCCGCTTCAAGACCGCGGCCGGTCCCGAGGTGGTCGCCGTCGACGCGATCGCCCGCTACGTGGACACCAAGTGGAAAAGCACCTTCGTCTCCAGTTGCGACATCTACGAGTTCACCCAGGGCGCGCTCACGAAGATCACCACCTACACCGTCGAGGTCGACTCCTCCGCCGTGAAGTGAAGCCGCCGTCGATAGGTGATGCTGCGGATGAGGGTTTCGAAGGGGCCTCGGTAGCCGGCGCGGCGCATCTGGTCGGCCAGTAGGACGGTCAGGAGCCAGGTCGCTGTCGCGAGGAGTGCGGTGGTGGTGATCGAAAGATTGTCGGCGAGGCCTGCCAGGTAGGGGGTGAAGGCAACGGTCCAGATCACCGACTGGGTGAGGTAGCAGGTGAGGGATCGCTGGCCGACCGCGGAGATCGCGAGGGTGATCCGGCCGGGGTGGTCCTTGAGCCGGATGGCGATCAGCGCGATGAGGGCGGCGTACCCGAAACCGCCGAGCGTGCCGCAGGCGTCGTGCAAGGGGCCGAAGCGGTCGAGTGGGTGCGGTTCGCTGGTGAAGCCGGCGATCCAGAGCGATACCGGGAGCGCGCCGGCGATGGCAGCGCCGATGCCTAGTACTGCGATTGTTTGCAGTAGAGCCTTGTGTTGCTCGGGGCGCTCGAGGATGCGCCGGCGGCCGGCCCAGACGCCGACGAGGTACGGGCAGGCGAACCCGATCGGGCCGAGGAGCGCGATCACCGGCTGGACCGGGAGGCGGGCTTGCAGGCCGTCGAGGAAGTTCGGCGGCAGCATCGACGGGTCCGGCGGATCCGCGCTGACCGCCATCGACCCGTCGCTCGGGAGAATGGTCAACACGAAGAACGCGAGCGCCGCGAGGAGGATCCAGCGGTCCTTCCACCGGAGCACCCAGACACCGGCGAACAGCAGTACACCGTACGCGGCCAGGATGTCGCCGATGTAGAGCAGCATCGCGTGCAGGAACCCGAGCCCGACGAGCACCAGGCTCCGCCGCCAGAGCAGCCACCGGACCGATCGCCAGGCGACCCCTTGCTCGGTCTGCCGCGCCGCGATCCGCGCCACGCCGTACCCGAACAACACCCCGAACATCGGAAACGCCCGCCCGTCCACCAGCGTCGAGATCCCACCCGCGACCAGCCGATCGACCCCCGACCCCCCACCCGGAAACCCACCCCGAACAACCGCCCCTTGCAAGAAGTAATGCGAGTTGGCCAGCGCGATGAACAACAACATGAACCCCCGCGCCAAATCCGGCCCCAACGCCCGCCGCCCCAACCCGGTAGGCCCACCTGAACTGTCCACGCACTCAGCCAACCGGCAAGGCCCATCACCAGAAATCAGCCAAAGTACCCGGCCCCCTGACCAAGGTATGAAGAGGACGGAGAGAAGGGACCAAGATGCTCGGAGAACTTGCGCGCCGATGGCAGGCAGGACGGCAGCTCAGCCGCGGGTGGAGCGATGTGTCCGAGGACCACGGCGTGATCGTGCTCCGCATCGGGGATCCCGAGCGGATGGTGTCCTACCTAGCCGCCGACGAAGACCTTCCGTACGCCGCCCAGTTGGCGCGCGACGACGAGTATCCGGCTGGGCTTTCCTGGCTGAGCGTGGTGACGACCGAGACGAGTCGGGTGTTGCCGCGGATCCAGGCGGAGGGGCTGGACTATCGGCGTACCGAATGGTTGATGACGGTTGCCTTGGACCGGCAGTCCGTACGCCGTGCGCCCGCGCCGTACGCGGTTGAGGTGGAACTCTGCGGCGACTGGGTCGTTGCGGCGGAGGTTCGCGCGGGAGATGTGGTCGCCGCGAGCGGACAGCTGGTTGTCATAGGTAAGGACGCGGTGGCCGATCTGATCTGGACCGAGCCGGAGCATCGACGCCAAGGGCTGGCCGGCGCGATGATGTCGGCGCTGGTCGAGGAGGCGCGGAGGGCCGGCGCGACTACGGGGTTGCTGGCTGCGTCGCGTGAAGGTCGGGCGCTCTACAGCCGGTTGGGGTGGGAGACGTTCGCCGAGATTCTGGTAGCTCGGACCGGGGTCAGGTGAGGCGGACTCGGGGGTCTATGAGGCTGTAGGTGATGTCTACCAGGAGGTTCATGGCTACGAGGATGACCGAGGCGAGGAGGACCGTGCCCATGATGACGGGGAGGTCGTAGTTGCTGACGCTGTCGACGACCAGGTTGCCGAGGCCGGGGAGGTCGAAGATCTTTTCGGTGAAGATCGCGCCGGAGAGGCTGCCGGCGATGTCGAGGCCGAAGATGGTGATGACCGGGATGAGACCGGCGCGGAGGGCGTGCTTGTAGGTGACCATGCGATCCGACAGGCCCTTGGCGCGCGCCGTACGGATGAAGTCCTCGCTGAGTGTCTCGACCATCGAGCCGCGCGAGTAGCGGGCGTAGTCGGTGCAGCTGTAGATGCCCAGCACGAGCCACGGCGTGAGCAGGCCGCCGAACCATTTCGCCAGGTTCTCCGACGGTGGCGTCCAGCCTCCGCGCGGGAGGATCGGATAGAGGATGGTCAGGTACAGCGCGACCATCAGGCCGACGATGTAGTACGGCACCGAGCTGACCACGAGCGTGGTGCTCATCAGGAACCGGTCGCTCGCGGTACCTCGCCGCTTCGCCGCCATCGCGCCGACCGAGACACCGATGGTCAGCACGAGCAGGGCGTACCCGGCCACCAGCGACACCGTCACCGGCAGCCTGCTGGAGAGCATGTCGTACACCGGCCGGTCGTTCTTGAAGGAGAAGCCGAGGCACGGCGCGGGGCAGTGCTGGGTGAAGCCGGACGTCACGAAGTCCCGGCCCACCACGATGCCTTCGACGTACTCCGCGAACTGCTGCACCTTGGGCCGGTCCAGATGCAGGTTGCGCTTGATCTCGTTGTAGCGCTGCTGGGTGCAGTTGCGCTCACCGCAGATCGCGCCGGCCGGGTCGGTCGGCGCGACGAAGAACAACGTGAAGGTCGCGACCAGCGTGACCAGGACGACGCTGAGGGCGCTGACCAGCCGACGACCAACGAAGTGCACCACGAGCTGACTCCTGCATCTGCCGACGGATCCGGGGCGACCCCCAGCCGCCGCGACATGGTTCCATACCCGGCCGTCGCCGGTTGCCATCGACCGGCAGATCTACGGCGCAGGCGTCAGACCGCGCCGAATCGTTCGGTGTGGATGCGGCGCAGCGGGATGCCGCGGGCGGAGAGTTCGTGGCTGACGGCATGGACCATCGGCGCCGGGCCGCAGAGGAAGTAGTTGAGCCGGGCCGGGTTGCGGGGCAGGTAGCGGTTGAGCAGTTCGCCGCTGATCCGGCCCGCCTCGCCGATCCACTCCGGCCCCGGCCGGCTGATCACCTCGACGACCTTGAGGTTGAGGCGCTGGCGGACCTCCTCGATCTCGGGCCGGAGCATCAACTCCTCGACGGTCCGGGCTGCAATGATCAGCCAGTGCCGGCGACGGTCGCGGCGATCGGCGAGCGTCCGGAGCATGCTCAGCAGCGGGGTGATGCCGACGCCGGCCGCGATCATCATGAACCCCGACGAGCCGTCGTACCCCTCGATCGTGAAACCGCCGTACGGGCCGTCCAGGAACACCCGGCGGCCGGGCCGCAGACCACTGAGCAGTTCGGTGTAGTCGCCGAGTGCCTTGATCGTGAACTGTTTGACCTGGGGCCGCTGCGCCGTCGAGGAGATGCTGAACGGATGCTCCTCGAACACGAAGGCGGTGGAGCCGAACTTGAGCCAGGCGAACTGCCCGGCATTGAACGGTACGCCGGCATGCCGGTCGGCCCGGATCGTCAGGGTGACTCCGTCGCCAGGCTCGTGTCGTACTTGCTCGAGCAGATAGGACCGTCGGCTCGCACGCAGCGGCAACCACAGCCACCGGCGTACGGTCAGCGCCGCCACCAGCAGTCCCGTCGTGCAGAACCAGATCGCCAGCAGCGGCTTCGAGATCAGGTGCCGAAGCCACCAGACGTGCAGCCAGGCAGTCAGCAGCACGATCCACGCGAGTGCGTTGTGGACCAGTCGCCACCCTTCGTACCGCGGCTGGCGGCTGGGCCTGGTGATCGCGAGGCCGACCATCAGGATCAGCGCCAGCGTCGAGCAGGTCGCCGCCCGAGCGGCCCAGGTGGTGTGTGCCAGGTCGAAGATGGCGAAGTGGCGCCGGTCCTCGATCAGCACCGCGACCAGGTGCAGCAGTACCAGGACCACCGCCGCCTTCGCGATGGACCGATGGATCTTGAGGATGGTCTCGATCCCGAACGCGGCGATCAGTGGCGACACCCGCGCCGGCAGGATCACCGCGACCACCAGCGCGGAGAAGGCCACCAGGCCGAGGCTCAACGCGATCGCCTCGCCGACCGACAGGTCGTGCGAGCCCAGTGACAGCCAACTGAGGAACAGCGGAACCAGGAGTGCTTCGAGATAGAGCAGGAACCAGCCGATCCGGGCAGCTGGTCCGTGCACATGCGTGCTGACAGGTCTTCGGCGGATCATCTCGGTTCCCATCCGCATCCTTCGGGGGTGTGACTGGAACCTACGCCCCCGCGGAAGTGGTCCGGAATGCCCCATTTCGTTAAGAAATAGCCCTGTTCGATTCCACCTTGGTCCAGCCCGGCACAACAGTTGCCGTAGGCAACCAGATCACTCACCGACTTACTCCTGACAAAGTCGCCCGGGGAGTTGGCTGAGCGCGGGCCCGACTTGGCAGTAGGGTTCGGGGCGTGCCTCAGCTTCGGGTTGCTCTTGCTCAGCTCAACGTCACGGTCGGTGATGTGGACGGGAACCTCGACAAGGTTGTCACCTGGACCCGCAACGCCGTCGACCGCGGCGCGCACCTGGTCGCCTTCCCCGAGCTCGCGCTGACCGGTTACCCCGTCGAGGACCTGGCCCTGCGCGGGTCCTTCGTCGACGCCTCGCAGGCCAAAGTGCACACGCTGGCCGAGCGGCTGGCGGCCGAGGGCCTTGGCGAGATCGTCGTCGTGGTCGGCTACCTGGACCGCGCCACCGGTACGGCGATGGGCGTCGACCGCCTCGGCCGGCCGAAGGGCTCGCCGACGAACTCCGCGGCGGTGATCCACCGCGGCAAGGTGGTGACGTCGGCGGTCAAGCACCACCTGCCCAACTACGGCGTCTTCGACGAGTTCCGCCACTTCGTGCCGGGCGACTCGCTCCAGGTCGTCCGCATCCACGGCATCGACGTCGCCCTGGTCATCTGCGAGGACCTCTGGCAGGACGGTGGCCCGGTAGCGGCCACCCGAGCTGCTGGGGCCGGTCTGCTGCTGGTGGTGAACAGTTCGCCGTACGAGGCCAACAAGGACGACGTCCGGGGTGAGCTGGTGACCCGCCGGGCTCGCGAGGCAGGCTGCGCACTGGCGTACGTGAACCTGGTCGGCGGCCAGGACGAGCTCGTGTTCGACGGGGACTCACTGATTGCCGATGCCGAGGGCAAGGTGTTCGCGCGGGCACCGCAGTTCGAGCAGGGCAGCATGGTGGTCGACCTGGACCTACCGGCCGCCACCGGTACGCCGGGTGGCGACCACGAGGGCATCCGGATCGTGCACACCGTGCTGCAGGAGGACCCGCTGCCGGCGTACGAGCCGATCGCCGCGGCGGTGGCGCCGCGACTGTCGGACGAGGCCGAGATGTACGGCGCGATCGTGACCGGCTTGCGCGACTACGTCCGCAAGAACGGGTTCAGGTCGGTCCTGCTCGGCCTGTCGGGTGGGATCGACTCGTCGCTGGTCGCGGCGATCGCCTGTGACGCGATCGGTCCCGAGCACGTGTTCGGCATCTCGAACCCGAGCGTCTACTCCAGCGAGCACTCACGCGACGACGCGGCCGAGCTCGCCGCCCGGACCGGCCTGAACTACCGCGTCGTACCGATCCAGCCGATGGTGCAGCCGTTCCTGGACACGCTCGGCCTGACCGGACTGGCCGAGGAGAACCTGCAGGCGCGGGTCCGGGCCGTCATCTGGATGGGCCTGTCGAACGCCGACGGCCACCTGGTGCTTGCCTGTGGCAACAAATCGGAGCTGTCCGTCGGCTACTCGACCATCTACGGCGACTCGGTCGGCGGGTACGCGCCGCTGAAGGACGTGCCGAAGACGGTGGTCTGGCGGCTGGCCAAGTGGCGGAACGCGGATGCCAAGGAGCGCGGCAAGCAGCCGCCGATCCCGGAGAACTCGATCGTGAAGCCGCCGTCGGCGGAGCTGCGGCCCGGCCAGGTCGACACCGACTCACTGCCGCCGTACGACCTGCTCGACGACATCCTCGACGACTACGTCGAACAGGACCGCGGCAGCGCCGAACTGGTCGCCGCCGGATTCGACACCGACGTCGTGTCCAAGGTGATCCAGTTGGTCGACAAAGCGGAGTACAAGCGGCGGCAGTATCCTCCGGGTCCGAAGATCACCCACAAGGCGTTCGGCCGGGACCGCCGGCTGCCGATCACCAACGCCTGGCGTGAAGATGCAAGAAAGGCGACCGAGAGCTGAGTGGATCGTGGCGTAACCGCCCTTACTCCGACGACTCCTTCCCGCGGACGGGCGGCTTCCGCCTGCCCGAAGACAGCGACGAGGACGATGTGAGCGATCCCTCACCGACAGCCGGTGGCGCTCACTCACCGCAACGGTGGGACGATGAGGCCATGGTTGACAACTTCATGTCGGCCGGTACCAACGGCGACGCCGACGACGAGCTGCCGGCGCCGTACGGGACCGGACCGAAGAACCGGACAACCGAGGAGCACCACCGCTCGGACTACAGCTACACCGAACCGGATCGATCCGGCGACGGGTGGCGCGATCGGTCGACCGCGCTCGACGGGCTCGACCCTGCCCCGTCACTGCCGAACGCACCCCGGTCGTACGAGCGCGGCCCGGTGCCCCAGCAGCCGTACGTGCCGAAGCCGCCGTTCCTGCCCGGTCCCCCGCCGGCCGCGCCGTCGCGCGAGCAAGGCGGCTACCAGGGCCAGCAGCAGTCGGGCCAGCAGTACGGCGAGCAGCCGTACTCGGAGCCGTCCCGTTCGTACGGCGACTCCTACAGCGAGCCCAGCTCCGACCGGTACGACGAGTCGCCGTTCGCCCCGCGTACGCCGTACCAGGAACCCACCTCGTTCCGGCCTCAGCAACCACCGGCTTCGTCGCAGGGACCCCAGCAGGGCTCCCAGCAGGCTTCTCCGCCGTCGCAGAGTCCGTTCGCTCCTAACCGCAACGGGACCAGCGGCCACCCACCACAGCCGGCGGCGCCTTCCACTCCCCGCCCGAGCACCCCGGCTTCCAACGGGCTGAGCTCCAACGGCACGGTCAGCTCCAGTTCCGCGCAGGGACCCGCGCAGTCAGCGCCGCGGCCGCCGCAGCCGCAGTCCAGCAACGGTTCGACCGCGCACGGTGCCGGCAGCAACGGCTGGATTCAGCCGTCGCCTCCGAGCACGTCGCAGTCGCAGCCGTCATCGCAGTCCCAGACCGGCGCGCTCAGCAACGGTCTTTCGCAGCAATCGCCGCCGCGCGCCGCCGGTCCGGCGCCGACGAGGCCGGCGCCGAGCGCACCGAGCACACCGAACGCACCGAACGCACCGAGCCCGGCGGCTCCTGCTGCGTCGAGTGCGCCGACCGGTTGGAGTGGACAGGCGCCGAGCACCGGCCAGACACCCAACGCCTCCAACGGCTATCCCTCCGACCCATCAGCGGAGTACGAGAGCAACGCGCCGATCAGTTCGGCCGCGACTCCGTCGACACGCAACCCTGCTCCGAGCCAGCAGAGCCCGGCCACGCCGCAGGCCCCGGCTGCTCAGCAAGGCGGTAGTAGGCCGGTCGGCGCCCGCCGTCGTGCCGACGTGCAGCAGGACGCACCGAGCCAGGTCCCTGAGCCGGCCGCATCCCACCGAGCCGCCCGCCGCGCGCAACCGATCGCCAGCACCGCACCAGGCGAATCAGCCGGTACTTCGGCGTCGCCGTCCACCCCGAGTACGCCCGGCGACTCTCCGAACCGCCCACGCCGGTACAGGATTCACCACCTGCGGGACATGAAGAACCGCGGTGAGAAGTGGGCCATGCTCACCGCGTACGACCAGTACACCGCCGAGATCTTCGACGAGTCCGGCATTCCGGTGCTGCTCGTCGGCGACTCCGCCGCGAACAACGTCTACGGCTATGACACGACGCTGCGAGTCACTGTCGACGAACTGATTCCGTTGGCGCGTGCGGTCGCTAGTGCCGTGCAGCGCGCGTTGGTGGTGGCCGACCTTCCGTTCGGTTCCTACCAGGGATCACCGGAGCAGGCTTTCCACACCGCTGTGCGCTTCATGAAGGAGGCGGGCGTGCACGCGGTGAAGCTGGAGGGCGGGCGGACCGTCGTACCGGCTGTGGAGAAGCTGACGCAGGCCGGCATCCCGGTGATGGCGCACATCGGTTTCACTCCGCAGAGCGAGCACAGCATCGGCGGGTATCGCGTGCAGGGTCGTGGTGACCAGGCGGCTGGGCTGATCGACGACGCGGTCGCGCTCGCCGAAGCCGGCGCATTCTCGGTCGTGCTCGAGATGGTGCCCGGCGATGTCGCCGCGGAGATCACCAAGCGGATCTCGGTCCCGACCATCGGCATCGGCGCCGGTCGCGACACCGACGCGCAGGTGCTCGTGTGGCAGGACATGGCCGGCCTCCGCTCCGGCCCGATGCCCCGCTTCGTCAAGCAGTACGCCGACCTCCGCAGCATCCTCACCACAGCCGCGACCACCTACGCCGCCGAAGTAGCCAGCGGCGCCTTCCCGACCGACGATCACACCTTCTAGATCCAAGGGAGGGCTGAGCGTTCCGACCAGTACTCGTAGGGCTTCTGTGCGAACTCGGTCAGGGGCTCGGCCGTGGCGTGCTTGAGGTTGCTCTCGAGTTGCTCTGAGGTGGTCGCGCCGCTGAGTACTACGTCGGCCCACGGTTGGGCAGCTGCGGCGCTGATCGCCAGCGAATCCGGGGCCACGCCGTGTTCGGCGGCGAAGGTGTTGAAGGGGGTTTCGCCGGCCTTGGAGGTGAGGCGCCCGTTGGCCACGGCTTCCTTGACCACCACGAACCATCCGGCGTCGTGCGCCTCGGCAAGCGCCGTACCGACCGATGGCTCCAGGACGTTCCACGTCGACTGCACAGCCGTGAACGGGCCGCCGCCGAGTTTCAAGGCTTCGCGCAGCGTCTCGGCTTGATAGGGCCCACTGGTCGACAGGCCGACCCGTACGCCGTCGGCCGCGAGTTCACCGAGGCGATCGAGCAGCTTGCCGTCGGAGAGCGCGGGGCTGTCGGAGGTGAGGCTGTGGACCAGGTAGAAGTCCGGTCGTCCGCCGAGGGCCGCCAGCGTCTCGGGCCACTGGCGTTCGAAGGTCTGCAGCGAGTGGTCTTTGACCTCGTGCGTCGTTGCGTCGTCGCGCCAATCGGCGACGTACGTGTAACCCCACTTCGAGCCGATGGTCAGCTGACTGCGGCGGTCAGGAGTCAGCCATTCGCCCAGGAAGACCTCGGCGAGACCGTACGAGCGGGCCGCGTCGAAGTACCGCACACCGGCCTGCCACGCCTGCTCCAGCAGCTCGTGCGTCCGGCGGCGAAGGTCCTCGACCTCACGACCGGGCGGGAGATCCTGGTCGTGGCCGAGATTGATGTACCCCGGCCGTCCGAGTGCGGCCAGTCCCAGGCCGATCCGTGCAGTCATGTCATCGATCGTCTCACCGGCAACCAACAGCACCCGCGCCGAGACGCGCCGTACGACGAGTCTTCGGCGGCCCTTCGTCGCTTACCGTTTTGTGGTGTGACCGATTCCCGCCTGCCTCCGCCCGGCACCGTCGTCCGGCGTACGACGGCCCGAGTCCTTCCCGTCCGTGGTGACGGGAAGGTCCTGCTGCTGCACGGGTGGGATCCCCTGGTTCCGGCGCGGCCGTACTGGTTCACCATCGGCGGCGGCGTCGAAGCCGGCGAGACGGTTGCGCAGGCCGCGAGCCGCGAACTGCGCGAGGAGGTCGCTCTGCTGGTGCCGGCCGACTCGCTGGGCGAGCCGGTCGCGACGAACACGATCGAGTACCACTGGGGCGGCTGCCCGATCATCCAGCACCAGACCTTCTTCGCGGTCCGCGTGGACGCCGTCGAGGTGAGCTTCGCCAACCAGGAGGAACTCGAACTGGCGACGATCAGCGACCACGGCTGGTGGCATCCCGACGACCTCGAGGCGACCGGTCAGGCCGCGCACGTCACCATTCCCGGGCTGCTCCGGCAGGCCGTGAACGCGATCGAGTTGCGCAAGGCGTCCTAGACCGGAGCCCTAGCGGGCGCGGGCTTCCTTCAGCACCTTTTTCTTGACCTTCTTGTCCACCTTGTAGTGGACGCGGTCCAGCCGCTCCGCGCAGCCGGCATCAGCCAGCCGCTTCAGGACCACCGGGCACTTCTTGCACCTCGGCTTGTCCTTGCAGCACTTCTTCTTCGCGGTCACGGACGGCACCAGGCGAGTGTAGGTGAGGCATACCTAACCGTCTACCTGACAGCGCAGTCTTCGTGGCGCACGTCACTGCAACTGTTCGGTGAGCACGCTTCGGGCCTCGGTGAGCGATGGGCCGTACCAGGTGAGGTGGCGGCCCGAGACGCATTTGGCCGGCCGGGTAAAAGCCTCCGGTCCGTCATTCACCGAGAACGCATACGGCTCGTCCGGCAAAACAACCAGGTCGTACTCCGGCAGCGCGGCCGGGTCGAACTTCGGATAGCGCTCGGGTGATTCCGCCAGCACGTTGTCGATGCCGAGTCGCCGCAGCACATCACCCGCAAACGTGTCCCGTCCCAAGGCCATCCACGGCCGCCGCCAGATCGGCACGATCGCGCGACGACGCGGCCCGGCGTACGGCGTACTCCAACTCGCGGTCGCGTCGGTCAGCCATTGCGGGACGTCACCGGTGATTGCCGAGAGCATCCGGCGAAGACAGCCGAGTGATTCGTCGAGCGTCGTCGGCGCGGTCACCCAGACCGCGATTCCGGCCGCCCGCAATGCGTCGAGATCGGCTTCGCGATTCTCTTCGGCATTCGCGATCACGACGTCCGGCGCGAGCTCACGAATCAGTTCGAGGTCGGGGTTCTTGGTACCTCGCACGCGTGTCACGTCGAGGTCTCCGGGATGCGTGCACCAGTCCGTCGCACCGACCAGCAACTCGCGATGCGTGGCGGCGATCGCTTCCGTCAACGAGGGCACGATACTGACCACTCGACGCACTCGCGACGGCATCGCGAGCACTGTTCCCACATCGTCCTGCATGGCAGCGAAACCTGTCTTTCCCGGGTCGTTCGGCAGAGGTTGCCGAGGACAACACTTGTGCCGGAGCACACCGAATCGGCCGATCCGCGGCAACTTCGCGTGCGTGTCGCCAACAAATCTTTCCCGGCTTCCGGCATGCTCCGGGTGCGGTGAAAACCCTTCTCCACAAGGATTTTCGCACTATTCACCCGGATAGCGTATCCGGACGCCTTAAGCTGCACACGTTTCAGGTGCTTTACGTAGCCACCAAGTGTTGTCATCATCATGACGACGAGGAATCCACCGTGGTTTTCCTCAGCCGCACCAAGGAGGCAGAAGTGCCAGCCAAGAAGGCAGCCGCAGGGAAGGCGACAGCCAAAAAGGCTTCTCCCGCCAAGAAGACTGTCGCCAAGAAGGCCAGCGCCGCGAAGACGACCACCGCGCGCAAGGTCACCGCAGCGAAGAAGACGACAACGGCGAAGAAGGTGACTGCGGCGAAGAAGGCACCGGCCACAAAGGTCGCCGCGAAGAAGACCACCGCGAAGAAGACCGTGGCCAAGAAGGCGCCGGCGAAGAAGACCGCCGCCAAGAAGACCGTGGCGAAAAAGGCGCCGGCCAAGAAGGTGACCGCGAAGAAGACGGTGGCGAAGAAGGCGCCGGCCAAGAAGGTGACCGCCAAGAAGGTGACCGCCAAGAAGGCCCCGGCGAAGAAGACCACCGCCAAGAAGACCGTGGCCAAGAAGGCGCCGGCGAAGAAGACCGCCGCGAAGAAGGTCGCCGCCAAGAAGGCGCCCGCTCGCAAGGTCGCCGCGAAGAAGGCACCGGCCACAAAGGCCGCCGCCAAGAAGGCGCCCGCTCGGGTGGCCGCGAAGAAGGCGCCGGCCCGCAAGACCGTCGCCAAGCGCGCGACGACGACCCGGAAGGCCCCGGCGCGCAAGGCCGCCGCGAAGAAGGCCTGATCCGGCGCAGTAGCCGAAAAGCTGCGGGGCACCACCGTTTCCGGTGGTGCCCCGCAGGCGTTTCCGCAGCAGTCAGTCGTCGTTCCACTTGGGGTCGTTGTCCCAGGCCTCGTTGCGTTCCTGGACCTTCTCCAGCGCGCGGGCCGCCTTTTCCGGCGAGCTGTACGGCCCGAGTCGCTCGGAGGCCTTGTCGCCTTCGTAGGGCTCGACCTTGCCGGTCTTCACGTTGTAGTACCACTCGTTGCTGTGATCGTCGGACATAAAGGATGACCACCTCCCGGTCGCTTGTCGCAACTCTCTAGAATGATCCCACCATGTCGCTTCTCACTCCTGGCATCATCTCGCCTCGCCGTCCGGTACCCGCTTCCATTCCCCGGCCGGAGTACGTCGACAAGCCCGCGCCCACGCCGTACGAAGGCTCGTACGTGACCGCGCCGGAGTTGATCGAGAAGATGCGCGTCGCGAGCAAGCTGGCCGCGCAGGCGTTGCAGGCCGTCGGTGCTGCCGCCAAGCCCGGGGTGACGACCGACGAACTCGACGCGATCGGCCACGAGTACCTGGTCGAGCGCGGCGCGTATCCGTCGACGCTGGGCTACCGCAACTACCCGAAGTCGTTGTGCACCTCGGTGAACGAGGTGATCTGTCACGGCATCCCGGACGACCGCCCGCTCGAGGACGGCGACATCGTCAACGTCGACATCACCGCGTTCCTGGACGGCGTGCACGGCGACACCAACGCGACGTTCCTGGTCGGCGACGTCGACGAGGAGAGCCGGCTGCTGGTAGAGCGCACGCAGGAAGCGCTCAACCGCGGCATCAAGGCGGTCAAGCCCGGCCGTCAGGTGAGCATCATCGGCCGCGTCATCGAGTCGTACGCGAAGCGCTTCGGGTACGGCGTCGTCCGCGACTTCACCGGCCACGGGATCGCCACCTCGTTCCACTCCGGGCTGATCATCCCGCACTACGACGACGAGCGGTTCGACGACGTGATGGAGCCGGGGATGACGTTCACGATCGAGCCGATGCTCACCCTCGGCAGCTACGACTACGACCTGTGGGACGACGGCTGGACCGCGACGACAAAGGACAAGTCCAGGACCGCGCAGTTCGAGCACACCCTGGTCGTCACCGACACCGGCGCCGAAGTCCTCACCTTGCCGTGAACGCGCGCTACACGCAGTACGAGCGCGCTCACCTGCCCGGCATCGTCGCCCTGTGCGAAGCCGAAGGCTGGCCGAGCTTCCCGGCCGACCACGAGCGCGCCCACGCAGTACTGACCGGACCCGGCGTGACGTCGGTCGTTGCCCTCGACGACAACGGCGAAGTCGTCGCCTTCGCCTACCTGCTGAGCGACGGCCATATCCAGGCCTACCTGGCGGAGTTGGCGGTCGCAGCCACCCATCGCCGCCAGGGCATCGCCCGAGCTCTCCTCGAATACGCCATGCCACTGACTGGTGCCCAACGCATCGACCTGGTCACCGACACCGCCCAGGACTTCTACGCTTCCCTCCCCCACCACACCTTCAGCGGCTTCCGCATCTACCCCGGCTGGAAACCCACCGACTCGTAGAGCCGCCGCGCCGGAACGTTGTCTTCGGCAACTCTCAGCGCCGACTGCGTACCAACGGTCGCCAGCAGAGCACGGGCAAGCCCAAGGCGGCGATGTGTGGGCGCGACGAACAGCTCGATGATGAACGGACAGTCCGGCGTATCCGGCCAGGGCGCCCGCTCGACGACCAGCAACGCACCGACGAGCTGATCGCCCGCCACCGCCAGCCAACTCCAGTCGCCACTCAACGTGCCGTAGGCGCCGTCGAAGGTCGCGCCGATGTCGTCGATCGCCTCCGCCTCGCTCGCGCAAGCAACCCCCGGCTCGTACGACTCGAAGTACAGCCGACCCAGCGGGATCGTGTCGACGGGTGTCGGCGTACGGAGTACGACGTCCGCGGGTAGCGGACTGGTCGTCGCCGGCGAGGCCTTGCGAATCAGCAGCATCTACAGCGCCAGAGCGTCGGCGATCACCTTGCGGCCGAAGGAGACGGCGGTTTTGGCGTCGGTGGTGGTGAAGGTGATCGGCTCGCCGGCCCGATGGGACAGGCAGCGCGAGATCAACCCAGTCCAGTCGGGGAAGGCGACCAGGGCGTGTTCGCCGGCGGCGGTCTTGGACACGATGTTGCCGGTAGCAAGTAGTGCGTGCAGCCGCGGTACGCCGAGGACGACCCACGGCAGCGCCCAGTCCGGCATCACCGCATCATCGGGTCGGTCAGCGACAGCCGCCTCGAGCTGGTCGTAGGTTGGTTGCCAGTACGACGTGAGGTTGGCGCGGGTGAAGTCGACGAGCGCCTGGTGATCGTCGTGAACGACCAGGCCCGGCGTCCTGCGAACAGCCAGGGATTGACGCGCCATCTCCGACCACAACACCGGACCTACCGGGCCGCCACTCGGGTCTTGCTTGAAGATCCCGTCCAGTGAGAACGCCACCGGCTGACGAGGATCGGGCGGGGAGGCGAGTTCGGCGGCGGTCAGGTAGGTCACGTCGAAGGAGGGCTTCGCCGGTAGGCGAGCATGCACCTCGCGCACCGCCTCGACATCCTTCAGCGGCTCGGCGAGCACCACTACCCCGTCGATATCGCTGCGACCGGGCCGGAAGTCGCCGAGTGGCACCGAGCCGGTCAGATACAGCCCGACGACGTGGTCCGGCAGCGCCTTGTCGATCAGTTGCAGGTACTGCGAGGTGACCGACTCGACGTCGCCGGGCAGGATCATCGGTTGGAGGCGTTCTGGATGAAGGTGGCTAGGTCTTCGGACTGGCGGAGGCGGGATTCTTCGTTGACGTACATCATGTGGCCGGCCGGGTAGTAGCGGAGTTCTATGTTGGCGTGGAGTTCCGCGGGGATCTGGAGGCGGGCGACTGTGTGCTCCGTGGCGAAGTACGGGGTGGCGCAGTCGTAGTAGCCGGAGGCGATGTGGACCTTCAGGTGGGGGTTGGCTCGCATCGCCTCGGCGAGCTTGTCGGCGACCGTGACGTGGTTGCTCTCGAACTCCTTGAACGACCAGTCCTTCGCCGCATCCCGGCTGAGGAACTCGTACGGCAGGTCGTTGTGGTACTCGAGTTCCGCCCGCACGTAGTGGTTCAGTGCCGCGGTGTAGGGCCCGATGATCGCGCGGAACGACGGGTCGTCGTTCGACACCTCACCAGCGGAGTCCACGTCCCAGCCGGTGAACCTGCTGTCCAGCCGACCGACCACCCGGCGACGCGAGCGCAGCAGTTCGGCGAAGAAGCGGGTGTGCTCGATGCGCAGGTTCACCCGGTCGAGGTAGTCCTCCGCCAGCCCGGTCAGCGATGCCAGCCGGGCGATCACCTCGGCCCGGTAGTCGTCCGGCAACCGGTTGCCCTGGGCAAGCGCATTCGGGTACCGGCCGGCGGCGTACCGCTCCGCGTCCGCGAGCACGTCGGACAGCTCGCGGTCCGGGACCAGCCCGTGGTAGTGCGCGGTCGCGGCGTACGACGGCAGGTACAGCGCGAACGGCAGGTCGTTGCCCGGCGTGAAGTCGAGCGTCCCGAACTCCAGTACCGCGGAGATCAGCATCACGCCGTTCAGGTACATCCCGTACCGGTCCTGCAGATGGGCGGCCAGCCCGGCGGCGCGCGTCGTACCGTAGGACTCGCCGGCCAGGAACTTCGGCGACATCCAGCGCCCGTTCCGCGACGTCCACAGCCGGATCACCTCACCGACGGACTCCAGGTCGCGGGTGAACCCGTGGTACTCCCCCGGCTTCTCGCCCTCGACCGCGCGCGAGTACCCGGTCGACACCGGGTCGATGAACACCAGGTCGCTGTGCCGCAGCAGCGTCTCCGCGTTGTCCTCCAGCCCGTACGGCGGTGGCGCGAGCTCTCCGACGTCGCCGGAGACCGCGCGACGCGGCCCGAGCAGCCCGAGGTGCAGCCAGATGCTCGAAGATCCCGGGCCGCCGTTGAAGGCGAACGTCACCGGCCGCTGCGAGGCGTCCGCGTCGTCGAGCGTGTACGCGGTCAGGAACACCTCGGCCTTCGGCAGGTGCCCGTCGAACTTGCCCTCGGTGAGCACCTCCTGCCGCAGTACGACGCGGCCGGTGGTCGCCGTGTACTTCAGCGTCTCCTTGCCGATCCGCAGCTCGTGCCGCGTGGTGACGAGATCGTCGACGGGCGCCTTCGCCGCCGCGGTAGTGCTTTCCCCAGCCGTCTCAGGAGTCGCCATGCCGAAAACCTATCAGCGCCTTCCCTCACCCCCGGTACGAATTTAACGACCGGCCGGCAGGTCATGCAGCACGCGAAACCCCATCCCGTACTGCGAACCCGGGAAGCGCAAGGGTCGGCGTACCGAGCGACAGGAGGTATCACCCTGGAGAGCTCTGCCGGTTCTTTGCCTGAGCGTGCCGTCCAGGTGATCGTGCTGACACCTCCTGTCCGTCGGTACGCGCGGTTCGGGGGTGGCGCCGATAGCCTTTCGGGTATGGCGGTGATTTTTCATCTGGCGTTCGTGGAGCAGTGGGAAGCGGCACGGGAGGCGGAGTGTTATCGGTGGTCCACCAGGGGGCAGTCGCTCGATGACGGGGCGGCGTTCATCCATTGCTCGTACGCCGATCAGGTGGCGACGGTGGCCAACTCGTTCTACGCCGATGTGACCGAGCCGCTGTGCGTGCTCGTGATCGAGGTCGAGCGGCTGGTGTCGGCGTTGTGCGACGAGGATCTGGACGGGATCGGGATGTCGTTCCCGCATCTGTACGGGCCGCTCAATCCGGACGCGGTCGTCGAGGTCCGGCCGTACGAGCGGGGCGCGGACGGGCGTTGGCCGGAAGTCGCTGCGCAGGCACTATCCTGAGGGTGAACGGGTCGGTCGGGCGATCGCGTCGTTCATCGGTAGTGCCGCGGTTTCGCGGTCACCCGGTGGCCGCCGAGGAAAGTCCGGACTCCACAGGGCAGCGTGGTGGGTAACGCCCACCCGGGGCAACCCGCGGGACAGTGCCACAGAGAACAGACCGCCAGCGGCTTCGATGGACCCCGTGGTTCATCGGAGTGCGGGTGAGGGTGAAACGGTGGTGTAAGAGACCACCAGCTCCCCAGGTGACTGGGGAGGCTCGGTAAACCCCACGTGGAGCAAGGCCAAGAGGGCGGCGGGCAACCGCCGCCTGCGCGAGCGTTCGAGGGCTGCCCGCCCGAGCTCGCGGGTAGGCCGCTAGAGGTGCCCGGCAACGGACACCGTAGATAGATGATCGCCGACCACAGAATCCGGCTTAAAGACCGGCCCGTTCACCCATCACCCGCACTGACGACGGCCTGCCCGAACCTAATGGCAGCCGTCGGCGTGGTGGTCGGGGGCGGGGATGCGGCCGGCGGGTAGTTCCCAGGGTTCCTGGCGGCCCAGGGCGGTGAGGTCGATGACGGTGCCGGAGAAGCCCAGGGAGTCGGTGCCTCGGCCGTACGTCGAGTAGGTGTGGTGGACGGCGTCGCCGGTGCGGAGGAAGCAGCTCATGCCGTGCAGGTCGAACGGCTGCTCGCCTTGCACGAGGCCGCCGCTCGGCAAGGCCTCCCACTCGGCCTTGGTGCGGTAGTTGTACTCCAGCGGCAGCACCGACTCGTCGAGCGTGACGTGGAAGTCGTAGTTGAAGCTCGTCCCGGCCGACGAGTACCACGGGAACGTCCAGCCCCGCTGCTCCTTGTAGGCGGCGATCTTCTCGTACGGCGCGCGCGACACCGCGGCGTACGTGGTCTGCATTTCGTGCAGCCCGTCCAGCCGGCCGATGTCGTCGGACAGCCACGTGCAGTTCGGGCAGCCCGCGTCCCACTCCGGAGCGAACATGAAGTGGTACACGACCAACTGCAGCCGACCCTCGAAGACGTCCAGCAGCCGCACAGGTCCGTCGGGACCGGTGAACACGTAGTCCTGCTCCACCAGCACCATCGGCAGCCGGCGGCGATTCGCGTTCAGCTCGTCGCGCCGCCGCGTGAACTCCTTCTCCTCCGCCAGGAACTTCTTCCGCGCGACCAGCCACTCCGACCGCGAGACGACCTCAGGCAGCTCCATGCACTTCTCCCGTTCACAGGCACCCCGGAGCGGAGTGCGTTCGCTGCGGACGTCGGAGCCGCCCGGCCCGGCTCGACATCCAGAACGCTAATCGGTCAGGTCGAGTTCGTAGTACTGGCTGAGTACGCCGTCGGCGAAGCGTTCGTCGAGTTCGTCGCCGGTCAGCCGGAAGCCGCGAGCGAGGTAGATCTGCCCGGCCGCGACTTGGCGGTCGGTGGTCCACAACACCATCCGCTTGTAACCGGCCGAGCGCGCGAACGCCAGGCAGGTGTCCACCAGTTGCGCCCCGAGCCCATGGCCACGCGCGGCAGGATCGAGCAACAGCAACCGCAGCTTCGCCGTACCGTCGTCCGGCCCGCGCACGCAGAAGATCGACCCGACCCGCTCCCCGTCGAGCTCGGCGATCCAGGCGGCCTCGTACTGCGGATCGTGCGAGGCCGCGTAGTCGGCGACGATCCCCGCCACCAACTGCTCGAACTCACTCCCCCAGCCGAACTCGGCCGCATACAACTCGCCATGCGCCATCACCACCCAGCCGAGATCGCCTGGCTCCACAGCTGCCCGGATCACCGTCTCACTCATCGTCCAACTCCAGTTCGTAGTGCAGCTCGACGAGGTCCAGCCCGAAAGCCCGATGCGGGCGCTTCCGCGTCAAGGTGAACCCGCGACCCGCGTACATGCCCTGCGCGGTCACCAGCGGGTCGTTCGTCCACAACTTCAGCCGCCGGAACCCCGCAGTACGGCCGAACTCCACAGCCGTGTCGAGCAGCCGGCCGCCGAGCCCAAGGCCACGCGCGTCCGGGTGAACCAGCAGACAACGCAGTACGACGGTGTCGGGCTCGTCACCCGGCAGGCAGAACGCGCATCCCAGCCGGCGACCGTCGTCGTCCGTCGCGATCCAGGCCGCGCCGCCACCGGCGTCCTGCTTGCTCGCGAAGCCGGCGACGTACCGCGCGGTGAACGCCTCGAAGCTCTCGTCGAAGCCGAACTCGCGCCGGTAGACCTCCCCGTGCGCCATCACCACCCAGCCGAGGTCCCCCGGCTGTCCCAGTTCTCTGATCTGCACTCTGGCTACCCCGCTCTACTGACACGACTGTTTCAGTGAGCGATACTAACCCCGTGGCCACGACGAAACCAGCCCCCTCCGCGCGGGAGACCGAGTTGCTCGACCGCGCCTACGCGTACTCGCTGACGCACGGGCTGGCCGATCTGTCGTTGCGTCCGCTGGCGACCGCGATCGGCTCGAGTCCGCGCGTGCTGCTGTTCCTGTTCGGCAGCAAGGACGGGCTGATCCGCGCCCTGCTCGCCCGGAGCCGCACCGACGAGCTGGAGCTCCTCCAAGAGATCAACAGCCGGTACGACGATGCGCCCGGGCTCGAGGTCATCGCTCGGGAGCTGTGGAGCTGGCTCGCCGCCAAGGAGCGACGCCCGCTGATGACCTTGTGGGTCGAGGCCTACGGACGGTCCCTGGTCGCGCCGGAGGGACCGTGGGCCGACTACGCCCGCTCGACGGTGGCCGACTGGCTCGAATTGCTCGCGACAGCGCAGCCCGAGCAGGAGCGCACGAGTAGCCGCGGCGAAGCACGGCGTACCGGCGTACTGGCCATGTTGCGAGGAGCGTTGCTCGACCTCCTCGCTACCGGCGACACCGATCGCGTGACCGCGGCCGTCGAGGACTACCTAGCCAACTAGTTCAAAGGCAATCGTGCCGGCACTGATGTCGGCCTGGACCAGCTTGACGCGGACCGGTTGGCCCAGCGGCAGCGCGGTCTTGCCGGTGACGCGGCCCTCGATCGCGACCGTGGACAGCGCGACGATGCCGCGGGTCTGCTCGCGATCGTCGACGTCGGTGATCACGCCGTCGAACCCCGACCCGACCTGATCCGCGACCAGCCCCGCCTCGACCATCGACACGATCGCGCGCTCGTAGGCGTGGGCCTTGCGATCGGCCTCGTCCATGATCTTCGGGATGTCGTCCATCGACTCGCGGACCCAGTCCGGCACCGGGGTGTCGGCGCACAGCGCCACGCAGATCTCGCCGGTCCAGCGATCCACCAGCCGCCGCAGCGGCGCGGTGACGTGCGCGTACTCCGACTTCATCGCCGCGTGCTCCGGCTGCTCGGGCACCCCACCGGAGAACGAGGTGTACCCGGCGCCGCGGAAGAGCACCGTGCACGCCGCGAGCATCGCCGCGTGGGCCGGCACCTTCGGGTCCAGACCGTGGATGAACTGCGCGTACGACGTACCGACCGGCCACGCGATCCCCAGCGCTTTGGCGGTGTTCTCCAGCTTGCGGCGAAGGTCGTCGTGGGACTCGGGCAGCGTGCGCAGGATGCCGATCTCGCCGTACATCATCAGATGCGCGGCGGCCATCCCGGTGAGCAGGGAGATCTGCGCGTTCCAGCCCTCGACCGGGAGCGGCGCGCGGAACTCGAGGCTCCACTCACCGTTGCCGCTGACAACTTCCTGGTCCGGGATCGGCAGGTTCACGCCGCCACGTTCGAGCTCGCGCTGCTCGCGGAGCTTGCCGACCTCGCGGAGCAACTGCAGCGATTCCGACGCCGTTCCGGCATCCAGGTCCTGCTGTACGCCGGCGTAGTTGAGCTTGGCGCGCGACTTCACCAGGGCGCGCTTGCAGTTCACGTCCGTGCCTTCACCCGAGGCGTCGACCTGGATCGTCCAGAGCAAGGCCGGCCGGACCTGGTCGGGCAGCAACGACGCCGCGCCCTCGGACAGTTCCGGCGGATGCAGCGGCGTGCGCTTGTCGGGCGCGTAGAGCGTCTCGCCGCGCTTGCGCGCCTCGACGTCGATCGGGTCGCCGGGCCGGACGAACGCGGCGACGTCGGCGATCGCGTAGTACACGGTGTAGCCGTCGCCGTTCCGCTCGATGTGCAGGGCCTGGTCGAGGTCCATCGAGTCGGGCGGATCGATCGTCACGAACTCGAGGTCGGTCCGGTCCAGGTCGGGCAGCCGCGGGTTGTCCGCCGCGGTCAGCGCCGCCTGCACCACCTCGGCCGGAAACTCCGCCGGTACGTCGAGTTCGCGCCGGATCGCCGACAGCGACGCCCGGAACACCTCGGGGACTTCCTCGGCGAAACGCACCCTTTGCAACGGCACCCGACCACTCCGTCCACTCAGCCCACCACCCCGTCGTGGTGGGTTGTAAGGGTCAGACTAGCGAGGGCTGGAGGTTGAAGGACTTCAGCGAGGCCAGGCCGTCGGCGTACCAGTGGATCTCGGTGATGGCCGCGGGGCGGAGTTCCATCCGGAACAGCGACGTCATCGGGGCCTGCAGGACGCCGCGGACCATCAGTTTGATCGGCGTCACGTGGGTGACCACGACGACCGTCTTGCCCGGGTACGCCGACAACACCGAGTCGCGGGCGGACCTCGCTCGCCGGGCGCAGGCGTCGAACGACTCGCCACCGGGCGGCGCGACCGACGTCGACTCCATCCACGCGTTGAGTGCCTCGGGCCACTTCTCCCGCACCTCGGCGAACGTGAACCCGTCCCACTCGCCGAACGAGCACTCGATCCACGCGTCGTTCACCACCACGTCGAGCCCGAGCGCCCCGGCCACCACATCGGCCGTCTGCCGGGCCCGCAGCATCGGGGACGAGATCACCGCGTCGACGCCACCGATCTTCGACAGGTACTGCGCGGCCGCGTGCGCCTGCGCCACCCCGGTCTCACTCAGCGCCGGGTCGGCTCCACCGGCACCCGAGAACCGCTTGTCCACGGTGTGCGGCGTCTCGCCGTGCCGCAGGAAGATCAGCTGCGTCGGCGGCTCGGTCTGCGCACCCCAACCGCGCATGGCCTTCTGCTGATCGGTCGCCTCGGTCGGTACGGCGGCTGCTGCGGGAGCCGCCTCGCTAGGGTGGCGCGGAACCGGAATGCCGTCGAGCGCCATGTTCGCCAGCGCGTCGGCGGCCGCGTTCTGCGCCCGCGGCACCCAGGTCCACTCGGTCCCGAACGGCGCCAGCGACTGCGCCTTCATCGCCAGCGGCTTCATGTCCGGGTGCTTGATCTTCCACCGGCCGGCCATCTGCTCGATCACCAGCTTGGAGTCCATCCGCACCTCGATCGAGGCGTTCGGCGCGTACTCCGCGGCCAGCTCCAGGCCGGCGATCAACCCGCTGTACTCCGCGACGTTGTTGGTCGCGATGCCGATCGTCACACCGGCCTGAGCGATCACTTGACCGGTCCCGGGGTCGCGCACCAACGCGCCGTACGCCGCCGGGCCGGGGTTGCCGCGCGAGCCACCGTCGGCCTCGACGATCACGTGGGAGTAACTCATACGCTGCTTTCCGAAGTACGAACCAGAATGCGGCCGCACTCCTCACAACGCAGTACAGCGTCAGGTGCCGCGGCCTTGAACTTCGTCAGGTCGGACGGCGCCAGCTCCATCCGGCAACCCATGCAGCGCTTGCCGACCAGCGGCGCCGCCCCGATCCCGCCGTTGCGCTCACGCAGCTTCTGGTACGTCGTGATCAGGTCGTCCGGCAACTCCGCGGCGACGGCCGCGCGCTTGTCGCCCAGCACGGTGCGCTGCTCGTCGAGCTCCTTGAGCGCGGCGTCCCGGGTGCTCTCCAGCTCGGCCTGCCGGCCGGCGAACGCCTCCGCCCTCGAACGCAGGTCGGCCTGCACCGCCTCGGCGGCCTCCAGCCGCTCCATCACTTCGAGCTCGGCGTCCTCCAGGTCGGAGATCCGGCGGTCCAGCGAGCCGATCTCGTGCTGCAGGTTCTCCAGGTCGCGCGGCGAGGTGACCGCGCCGGAGTCGAGGCGCTGCTGGTTGCGGGCCTTGCGCTGGCGGACCTGGTCGACATCGCTGTCGGCCTTCTTCTGCTCGCGCTGCAGATCGCTGACCTCGGTGTCGGCGGTGACGAGTTCGCGGTCGACCACGGACTTCTCCGCGCCCAGCTCGGCCAGGGCCTGGTGCTCGGGCAGCGATTTGCGCTTGTGGGCGACCTGATCCAGCTGCAGGTCGAGATCCTGCAGGTCCAGTAACCGGCGTTGGACGGCGGGCTCGGCGTTCAGGGTCGGCTCCTTTTAGCTCAGTTCAATTGTCAGCAACCGCACCGTCAGAGCCGCAGGGTCCAGGCGTCGGTGCAGAGCGTCGAGATGTGAGTGTCCACGGTACTGCCCCGAGCTCGCAAGGCAGCAATCCACCTGCCGTGATCAGAAGAACCGGCCGACGATCTCGGTCGCCAGCGGCTCGAGATCTTTCGTCCGGGCCGGGTCGAGCCGGCCGGCGCGGCCTTTCGAGAAGGCGAAGTCGAGCTCGAGGAAGACCCCTTGCCCGCAGTCCACCACCAGCACGTTCTCGGCCGCGCCGGTCTTGAGCTTCGCCTCGCGACCGGCGATCTTCGGGGACTGGAGGTCCGACTGGTAGGCGAGCGACGACTGGTTGCTGATGCCCACGACGATCTGGAGGCGATGTGCCTGCTCCACATACGTGCAGCTCTCGTCGCGCGTGGTCACGGGCTGGAGACCGGCTCCGAGGATTTTGCCGACTGAGGCCGTACTGATCGCGCAAACCACATTGGGATCCGCCTGCGCTCGGCGAAGGATCTCCGCGGCACTTTTCGGCGCATCCACCGGCACGTAGGGCTGGCACGGTGTCCGGTCGTCGAGGTTCAGATCCGCGCAGGCACCCGGCCGAGGTGAGTCAGGTTCGTCCGCGCGCAGGTACAAGGGGTACTGCGCCGAGGCTCGCTTCGGTGCCGGACCGGCGAGAAGCGTCTGGGCCTTCCTGACCAACTGCTGTCCCGCGGAGCACGTCGGCGCAGTGATGTCGACCCGGATCCGGTCGTTCGGGGCCGGCTGCCCGGAAAGTCCCTGGTCCCACGTCAGGCTGCACTCCTTGTACTCGTCCACCCCGACCGTCCGGCCGCCGATCCGCAGCGTCTTCTTGGACGCCTTCAGCGCGGTTCCGTACCAGATGCCGAGGCTCGCGGTACGGCCGGTGCAACCGTTGACGAAGTCCGACGAGGCGCCACCGAGCTGCAGCGATCCGACCGGCTGACCGAGAATCGCGCTCAGTGCTGCGCAACCGCTCCAGCCCGCCAGCGGTACGCGCGCCGGAGTACCCGCCTTGGTCAGCACCGGAACGGCCGCCGCTGCGAAGGCATCGGCCTCGCGGCAAGCGGTTTCGGGTCGCGTGAACTTCGTGGAGCTGAAGAAGCGGATCGAGTAGTCGAAGGACACCGGCATCCAGACCGTGCACTCGTCATCGAAGCGCTGCCGGTAGATCCGGGCACCGCGCACCTCGCCGAGCTCCCACGCGAACCGTTTGCTCCAGTCACCCCACGCGCCGAGTTCGGCGCGGACCAGAGCGTTCCGGCCCTCGATCTCGCAGGTATGCGGACTGGTTCTGCGGACGGTCGCCTTGCCGAGGCTCGGCGCCTTGGTGGGATCGAGCAACCGGCAGGCGTCGATGCCGGTCAGCGTCGAGACGACCCTGGCGAGGTCGCGGTCCTTCGGAACCTCGGCCTTCGGGTGAGACACCGAGGGCAGGCCGGCCGGCGTGCCGGTCGGCTGTGCCGGCTGTGGGTTCGTCTCCGGCTTCTCGGCGGGTCCGCAGGCCGACAACAGCAGACCGGCCAGCACCAGCGCGACGGCCCCCAGACGCAGGTTCATGGGCGCCACCCTAGAGCCGTTCGGGTCTAGTCCAGCGGCAGCTGGCTTTCAGTAGCGAGCGGTCCAGGCGTCCGTGCAGATCGTCGACACGGTCGTGCTGATGGTGAATCCCCGCGAGGCGAGACGGTCTGCGACCAGCCGCTCGGCGTCCTCGAGCCACGGCCATTCGCTGGCCCAGTGTGCGACGTCGATCAGCGCCGGGCCCTCGTCGTACGCGCGTGCCTCGGTCGCCGGGTGATGCCGGAGGTCGGCCGTCACGTACGCATCGACCCCCGCGGCGCGGACCCGGTCGAACTCGGAGTCGCCCGCTCCCCCGACGACAGCCACGGACTCGACCCGCCGCTGCAAATCACCGGACACCCGTACGCCGTGCTGCGTCGGCGGCAGGTTCGCGGCAACAGTCGCAGCGAACCCCTCGAGCGTCAGCGGCTCCGCCAGTACGCCGATCCGCCCGCCGCCGAGGTCGCTCGGCAACGCGGCCAACTCGAAGATGTCGAACGCCGGCTCCTCGTACGGATGCGCGCTCCTGATCGCTTCGACCGCCGCCCGCCGGCGATGCCGCGGCAGCACCATCTCCACGCGGGACTCGGGCACGACCTCGATCTCACCGACTTTGCCGATCGCCGGATTCGCACCTTCCCGCGGGCGGAAGGTGCCTTCGCCGGCCGACATCCACGCGGCGCGGTCGTAGTCGCCGATCTGTCCGGCACCAATCGCGGCGAGAGCGTCGATCACCTTCTGGGTGTCGTCGACCGGCACATAGACGACGAGCTTGTCCATCGGGTCCTGCGGCAAGGCCTTCAGCGGCCGGGTGTCCTGCAGGTTGAGCTTCCTGGCGAGGGCGTCGCTCACGCCGGGGTTCGCGTTGTCCGCGTTGGTGTGGCAGACGTGCAGCGCCGTACCGCTCTTGATCAGGTCGTGGATGACCTTGCCCTTGGGCGTGGTCGCCGCGACGCTGTTCACGCCGCGGAGCAGCAGCGGATGGTGGGTGACCAGCAGGTCGAAGTTCCCGCTGATCGCCTCGTCGACGACGACCCGCATCGGGTCGACCGCGAAGAGGATCTTCCGCACCGGTTGGTCCAGGTCCCCGGTCACGAGCCCGACCGCGTCCCAGCTCTCCGCCCAGGCAGGGTCGTACAACGCGTCGAGGACCGCAAGCACGTCACCAAGTGTCGGTTCCACGCCACCATCCTGCCGCGTCGAGGCGCGAGACGGCCGCAGGGGGCAGCCGCCTCGCGTCACGGCGTACGGGAATCTCTTGCTAGATCAGCCAGGCGGTCGTGTCGGAGGGAAGCTTGTCGCCTTCGAGCGGGCCGCTGGACAGGACGACCGCGCCCTCGGGGAGCTCGATCGGGGCGGCGCCGAAGTTGGTCACCGACTGCCAGCCGCCCGGGCGCTTGAAGTGCAGGGCCCACTCGACTCCGTCCACCCATTCGAGGGCCTCGCTGGTCTGCAGGCCCCGGCGTACGGCGAGGGCCTTGCGGTAGAGACTCAGCGTCGATCCGGGGTCGCCTTCCTGCGCCTCCACGGAGTACTGACCGAACCACGTCGGTTGCAGCAGGTGCGAACCGCCCGCGCCGAAGCCGAACGACAGCCCGCCGATCGTCCACGGCAGTGGCACGCGGCAGCCGTCGCGGCCCTTTTCGGCCCCCTTCGAGCGGAAGTACGCCGGGTCTTGCAGGCTCGCCGCCGGCAACTCGCCGACCTCCTGCAGACCGAGCTCCTCACCTTGATACAGGTACGCCGAACCGGGCAGCGCCAGCATCAGCAGAACCGCCGCCCGCGCACGCCGCAACCCTTGTACTACGTCGACTGTGGGCTCCGTGCCGTTGCTGAGCAGCCACGCCTTGCCGTCCTGCCAGGCGCCTTCCGGATCGTTCGGCAGCCCGTACCGCGTCGCGTGCCGGACGACGTCGTGATTGGAGAACACCCAGGTGCTCGACGAACCGTTGTCCTCGGCAAGCGCCAGGTTCTCCTCGATCACCTTGCGGAACTTGGCGTAGTCCCAGTCGGCCTGCAGAAGATCGAAGTTGAAGGCCTGGCCGAGCCCGTCGGCACTCGCGTACCGCGCGCGGCGGGCGGCCGGGACGAATGCCTCGGCCACGGCCGAGCGGGGCGGGTCGTACTCGTTGAGCACCTTGCGCCACTCGGTGTAGATCTCGTGCACCTCGTCGCGGTCCCACAACGGGTGCAGGCCGTTGGACTCCGACTGGCGCGGCAGCGTGGTCTTCGACGGCAGCGGCTCACTGAGGTCCTTGACCAGTGCGTGCGCGACATCGATCCGGAACCCGTCGACGCCGCGGTCCGACCAGAACCGCAGGGTGGTCAGGAAGTCGTCGCGGACCTCCTGGTTGTGCCAGTTGAGATCGGGCTGCTCGGCCGCGAAGAGGTGCAGGTACCACTGGCCGTCCTCGGTCCGGGCCCAGGCGGATCCACCGAAGACCGAGTCCCAGTCCGACGGCGGCTCTGCTCCGGCCGGGCCGGTCCCGTCGCGGAAGATGTACCGGTCGCGTTCAGGTGAATCCTTCGGGGCGGCGAGGGCCTCGCGGAACCACTCGTGCCGGTCCGAGGTGTGGTTGGGGACGATGTCCACGATCAGCTTGATGCCGGCGGTGTGCAGCGCCTCGACCAGTTCGTCGAAGTCGGTCAGCGTGCCCAGCCGGGGGTCCACGTTGCGGTAGTCGTCGACGTCGTACCCGCCGTCGGCCAGGGCGGAGGGGTAGAACGGGCTCAGCCAGACGGCGTCGATGCCCAGCTCGGTCAGGTACGCAACCCGGCTGATGATGCCCTGCAGATCGCCCACGCCGTCGGCGTCGGAGTCGGCGAAGCTGCGCGGGTAGATCTGGTAGACGACGGCCTGCCGCCACCAGTCGGGGTCGGACGATTCACGTGCGGGGATCACCTGATCTGTGCTGGTCAAGAGCGCCTCACTCGGTTGGTTCCGGCGACCGGCGGTCCGCGGTGTTTCCGGCGGATGGCGGCGGGGTTGCCGGTTGATTTATATAGACTCTAAATTTAGATTCTGCAGTATTGTGCGCGGGCGGTTGCGAGGAGGTCAAGGGGGAAAATGACGAAGACGTCGGCGGCCACACCACCGCTGTTACGCAGGGTCAACGCCGGGAAACTGCTCGGCGTACTGTCGAGCACGGGCGTGATGACCGGCACCGGCCTGATCGAGGCCACCGGCCTGACCCGCGCGACGGTGCATGCCGTCTGCAACGACCTGATCGCGATGGGCTGGGTGGTCGAACACGACCCGGGCCGGGACGACAGCCTGGTCGGCCGGCCGTCGCGACGGTTCGAGTTCAACAGTCACGCGGGGTATGTGCTCGGGATCGACGTGGGCGCGGCCAAGACGACGGTGCTGCTCGCGGATCTGCGCGGGGAGACGGTGGCGAAGGCCGGGCGCTCGTTCCAGCGGTCCACTTCTGCCGCCGAGCGCACGTCGCACGTGCACGACGCGGTCGTCGAGACGTTGTCCGTTGCGGGGATCACGGATGCTTCGGTGCTGGCCGCGGGAGTCGGCGTCGCCGCGCCGGTCGATCGGGACGGGAACATCCTGGTCGACGACGAGTTCTGGCGGCAGTTCGACACCGGGCTGACCACGCGGCTGACGTCGTTGCACGGCTGGCCGGTGCTGCTGGAGAACGACGCTAACCTGGCGGCGCTGGGCGAACACTGGCGCGGCGAGGCCCGCGGGGTCGACGACCTCGTCGTACTGCTGGCCGGTGAGCGCTTCGGTTCCGGGCTGATGGACTCGGGCCGGCTCTTGCACGGCAGCCGCGGTGGGGCCGGCGAGATGGTCTACCTCAAGCTCGTCGAAGGCGTCGGCGACACCCACGGGATCGCCCGGATCGCCCGTGAACAAGGGCTTTCCGCGGTCGCCTCATCCGTTCCGACCCGATTACGGGAGCTCCCCGGGCCGGTCACCGCCGAACTCGTCTTCGCCGCCGCGGCCGACGGCGACAAAGTTGCCCAAGGCATCCTTGACGACATCGCCACCCGAACGGCCCGCGTCATCGCCACCCTCGGTATCGTCTTCAACCCCGCCCTGGTGGTCATCGGCGGCGCCGTCGCCTCGGCCGCCGGCTCCCTCCTCCCCCAGATCGAGGCCGACCTGGCCACATTCACCGCCACCCCACCACGAGTCACCACGTCCTCTCTCGGCGACGCGATCGTCGGCGTGGGCGCAGTACGCCACGCCCTCAACTACGTCGAAACCCACGCCCTCGACCTCGACCTCCACCCACGCCCCTGACCAACGATCCGAGGGCTGGCGGGATAGCCAGGTGGAAAGAAACAATCGCCAGGTGCAAGTTTGTTTCCAGTCGGGAGGCCCGCATGAGTGAGCAGGAGTGGCGCGAGTTCTTGACGGCCGATGGCCTGGACGACTGGGTGGTGTTGCACGGCGGCGCGGTTGCTGTCTTCAGGACTCAGTCGTTGAGCGATGCCGCACGCCTTGCCGTGGCGATCGCCGAGACCTCGGGCGTCGAAGGCTCGGGCGTCCGGCTGTCGATCGACGGCGAGCAGCTCAGCGTGCGGTTGAATCGCGGCGTCTGGAAGCTGGAGGCCGGCCACATCGAGCTCGGGCGGGCGATCTCGGCGACTGCGCGACAGTACGGCGCCGTCGCCGATCGGGCGAGTGCACAGGAAGTCTCGCTGGCGATCGCGGCCAAGCCCGAGTCGATCGAAGTCGGCTTCTGGCGCGCCGCGCTCGGATACTCGCCGCTGGACGACGACAACGCCATCGATCCGCTCGGCCACGGCTCCACTGTCTGGATGCAGGAACTCAACCCGGACAAGCCTCTGCGGCACGCGATGCATATCGACGTCTCCGTAGCTCGCGAACACGTCGAGGCCCGCGTTGCGGCCGCCCTGGCTGCCGGAGGCCGCATCGTCGACGACTCCGAAGCCCCCCGCAGCTGGATCCTCGCCGACAGCGCCGGCAACCGCCTCTGCATCTGCGGCTGGCCAGACGGCTCCACCCTCACCAATCTGCAGTAGCTCAGTCGACCCCGACCGTCAGCCGTACGACGCCCCGCGCCGCGTCGGCCAGCCACCGTCCCGGATCCGTCCAATCCGGGTCCACCAAATCGGGGGCCGCCGACACGACGCGGGGCGAACTCAGGGTTGTCTGGTGAGGGCTTTGGCTACTTCCTCGAGGACGACGAGGTTGCGGCCGTAGGTGACGGCGGTGGGGACTGCGGCGGGGACGATGGCGCGGTCTTCGGGGATGCCGGTGCAGAGGATGAAGATGTCGCCTTCGTGGCTTTGGAGCAGGTGGTCGAGGGCAGCGCGCATCCACGGCGTACGGATTGCATCTTGGAGGGCGACGACCAGCGGGCGGCCGATGGCGGCGTTCTGGGCAGTGGCGAGGGCGGCCGAGTCCTCACCGCGGAGGACGACGCCGTCCGAGGTCGGTGCGACGCGGGCGAAGACCTCCGGAAGTCCACTGAAATAAGGGTTCCAGGCGGGGTGCAGGCCCTGGGTCAGATCGACGACGTACGGCGAACTGCCGAGCGCCGGGAACTCCTGGCGGGCAACGATGCGGGCGGCGACCTCTCGCACCGGGGCACCGTCGAGTCCGGGCGCCCGGTTGCGGGTCGCCAGCGAGGCGGCGAGCGAGCGGACGCGGCCCGCGGCGTCGGCGAGGCGGGCCTCGTCGAGGGTTCCGTTGCCGACGGCATCGACCAGGCGGGCGGTCAGCGTGTGCGGGTCCGCTTCGCCGATCGCGATCATCGCCAGGTCGGCGCCGGCCCGGATCGAGGCGACGGTGGCGTCCTCGATCGACCGGGTCGCGGTGATCGCCTGCATCTCCAGGGCGTCGGTGGTGATCACGCCGGTGAAGCCGAGTTCCTCGCGGAGCAGGCCGTGCAGGATGCGCCGGGACAAGGTGGCCGGCTGGTCGTCGTACGCCGAGAAGACGATGTGGGCGCTCATGATCACGTCGGCGCCGGCGTCGATGGTGGCCTTGAAGGGGGCGAGTTCGACGGCGGTGACCTGTTCGATCGAGCGGTCGACGCGGGGCAGCGCGAGGTGGGAGTCGACGGCGACGTCGCCGTGGCCCGGGAAGTGCTTCGGGCAGCCGGCGATCCCGGCCTCGCGAACACCTTCCAGGAAGGCGACGCCGTGCCGGGCGACAACGGCAGCCGTCGTACCGAAGGAGCGGGTGGAGATCACCGGGTTCGCCGGGTTGCTGTTCACGTCGACGGACGGGGCGAGCATCAGGTCGATGCCCAGCGAGGCGAGGGTTGCGGCCGCGTCGCGGGCCGAGGAGCGGGTCAGGTCGAGGTCGTCGAGTTCGCCGAGGGAACGTGGTGAGGCGAGCGGCCAGGGGTTCGCCGGCGCGAGGTGGCTGAACTCGCCGCCCTCGTGGTCGATCGCGATCAGCAGATCGGGGCGCTCGGATCGGAGCGTGGTGGTCAGCGCGGAGACCTGCTCGGCGTCGACGACGTTGCGGGTGAAGAGGATGACGGCCCCGAGCCCGGCCGCGACGGCACGGCGGAGGTCGTCCGGAGCGGTCGTCCCGTTGAACCCGACGATCAGCGCACCGGCGGCATCCCGATCCAGCGACTGCGGCGGCGGGGCGGCGAAGGTCCTCAACTGTTCACTCATCTGCCCACCCTCTCCCGCTTCCGCACCCCGCCGCCACCCGGCGTCCATCACACAGCCGACCGCGACCACGTGGGGAGCAATGCTGTGGCGGGGTGTGACGAAAGGCGTGGAAATCGAGCGGTTGGGGAGGCTGGAGGCCATCGTTGTCAGGCTTTGTCCGGGCACATCCCAGGCGGTGACCTGCGCGTTCACCGGGGATTGGCCCCCGTTTCCTCTCGCTCAATGACCCGGTTACGGATAACGTTGTCTCCCGACCTGTCCGCCGCCTTCGACGGAGCTCCATCACCGTGACTGTGCAGATCACCCGCGTGTCCTCACCCGAGTTGTTCGTCGGCCACGACGACGACCCGCGCCAGGTGCTGCGGATCGAGCTCGACCGATCCACTGCCGACGGCGCGTTCACCGTGCAGGTCGCGGGCGACGGCGTCTCCGGTACTGCGGAGGTCGCGGCCGGGGACGGCGCCACCCTGCTGGAGGTGCCCCTCGAGGTCGCCGCGGCGCTGCGTACGCAGTACGGGACCTCCGTTGACGCCACGGTGACAGTTGTCGCGGGCGACCGTGAGCTGGCGGCCGACAGTGGGCAGGTCACCATCGCGGAGCCGGGCTGGACGATGGTGATGGTGTCCCACTTCCACTACGACCCGGTCTGGTGGAACACCCAAGCGGCGTACACGACTGGCTGGGACCTGCTCGGTGCGGACGGCACGACCCGACCTGTGTACACCCACAACGCCTTCAGCCTGGTCGACGCGCACCTGAAGCTCGCGCTCCGCGACCCGGCGTACTGCTTCGTACTGGCCGAGCTCGACTACCTCAAGCCGTACTTCGACACCTTCCCCGAGCACAGGGCCGTACTGCGGCGCCTGATCGCCGAGGGCCGCGTGGAGATCATCGGCGGCACCTACAACGAGCCGAACACCAACCTGACCGGCGCGGAGACGACGATCCGCAACATCGTGTACGGCGTGGGCTACCAGCGCGACATCCTCGGCGGTGACCCACAGAACGCGTGGCAGCTCGACGTGTTCGGGCACGACCCGCAGTTCCCCGGGTATCTCGCCAAGGCCGGGCTGACGGGCAGTGCGTGGGCCCGCGGACCGTTCCACCAGTGGGGACCGCTGCGACAGGCCTGGAGCGACCCTAGGTCCGGCAGCGCCACGGTGATGCAGTTCCACAGCGAGTTCGAGTGGATCAGCCCCAGCGGCGACGGCGTACTCACCCACTACATGCCCGACCACTACGGCTCCGGCTGGGAGCTGCAGCACGCACCGAACGTGACGGCGGCCGGCGAAACGGCGTACGAGCTGTTCGCACGGCTGAAGACGGTCGCGGCGACCAAGAACGTCCTGCTGCCGGTCGGCGACGACTACTCGCCGCCGAGCACATGGATCACCGCACTGCACCACGACTGGGCGGACCGCTATGCGTGGCCCAAGTTCGTCTGCGGTACGACGAAGCAGTTCATGGATCGCGTGCGGACAGAGCTGGACGAGTCCGGGCGCAAGCCGTCACCGCAGTCGCGGGACATGAACCCGATCTACACCGGCAAGGACGTCTCGTACATCGACACCAAGCAGGCCCAGCGTGCTGCCGAGGTCGCTGCCGTCGATGCCGAGAAGCTGGGCACGTACGCCGAACTGCTCGGGCTCGGCCGGTTCGCGGAGGCTTCGCTCGACAAGGTCTGGCGACAGCTCGCGTACGGCGCGCACCACGACGCGATCACCGGTTCGGAGTCGGACCAGGTCTACATCGACCTGCTGACCGGCTGGCGGGAGGCGCACGACCTCTCCGATGCGGCGCGGTCCGCAGCACTGGAGGCGTTCGCGGCACGGATCGACACGAGCACCTTCGGCTCGGATGTCGTGGTCGTCACCAACACGCTCTCCTTCACCCGCACCGACCTCGTCTCCGTCCCAGTCGAAGGTGACGTGAGGGTGCTGACGGCCGACGGCGTCGAGCTGCCGTCGGTGGTGGAGGGCGGTCGGCTGACGTTCCTCGCCGAGGACGTGCCGTCGCTGGGATGGCGCACCTACCAGCTGACCGCCGGTACTGCGGGGTCGTGGGGGCCGGCCGATTCTGCTGATGCTGTCGAGAACGAGTTCTTCCGCGTGACGGTCGATCCGTCGCGAGGTGGCGCGGTCAGCTCGATCCTGGAGAAGCGGTCCGGACGTCAGGTACTGAAGGGCCTCGGCAACGAGCTCCGGGTCTACGAGGAGTACCCGGACCACCCGCGGTTCGGTGAGGGGCCGTGGCATCTCACGCCGTCCGGGCCGGTGGTCGGTTCGTCCGAAGGGCCCGCGAAGGTGCTCACCCAGAGCGGGCCGCTCGGCAGCAGGGTGGTGAGCCGCGGCGAGGTGGACGGGATCGCGTACGAGTCCGTGATCACCTTGTACGCCGGGCTCGACCGGGTCGAGTTCACCACCCGGATCCTCGACCACGCGCAGTCGGATCGGCTCGTCCGGGTGAAGTTCCCCGCCGACGTGCCGGGAGCACTGCCGTTGAGCGAGGTCGCCGGCGCCGTGGTGGGTCGCGGCTTCGGCCTGATCGACGTCGACAGCGAGCAGGCGCCGTGGACGCTGGACAACCCGGCGAACACCTGGTTCGGCCTCGGCTCGACCGCCCGGATCTCGCTCCTCGATGCCGAGGGCAACGAAGTCGGCACCCGCCCGGTGGCGGTCGCGGAGATCGTCGTACCGGACGACACCGAACCGGCCGACGTCCGCGACCTGGTCGTCGCCCTGGCCCGGGTCGGCGTCACCGCCACCACCTCGCCGGCCGGCGGCTCCCGCTACGGCAACCTCAAGGTCGACTCCAACCTCCCCGACCTCCGAATCCTCGTCGGCAACAGTCCTCTCACCGATTCCCTCCTGAGCAAGAGCACGAACGGCGCCGCAGGCGCTGGTGCCGGCGCGGGCGTGCAGGCGCGAGCCGGCGCAAGCACGCCTGGGGCGAGCGGCGCCGAAGGCGCTGGAGCTGCGGCGCACTTCGTTCCTGCTGAGACCGCGTTGGGTGAGGTGTGGCAGCCGAATGCGGATGTGCGGGGGGTGCGGACGATCTCGGCGCTGGTGTTGCCGGATGCGGCTGCTGTGGAGCGGGCTGTTGCGGAGTTGGCGGAGGCTCGGATCAGCGCGACGGTGGTGGGCGACGGCGTGGTCGAGGAGTTTGTCGACGCGACCGTTGCCTTGCTCACCTATGGATTGCCTGGTTTCGCAGTGGATGCGACCGGCGCGCTGCACGCCTCGCTGCTGCGGTCCTGCAGCGGCTGGCCGGCGGGGATCTGGATCGACCCGCCGCGTCGGTCGACACCCGACGGCTCGTCGTTCCAACTGCAGCACTGGACCCACGAATTCCGGTACGCGTTGACAGCAGGCGACGGCGACTGGCGCGCACAGCACCTGCCGTCGCGCGGCCAGGAGTTCTCATCTCCGTTGCTAGCAGCAACCACCACGGCACACGACGGCCTGCTGCCCGCCACCCATTCCCTCCTCCAGGTCTCCCCTGAACGAGACGTCCTGGTCTCCACCCTCAAGCCGGCCGGCAACCCGATCGCCCACGGCTCCGGTACGCCGTCCGACCCGCGCGAGGGCGTCACCCTCCGCCTGATCGAGGCCACCGGCCTCGGCGCGACGGCGACCATCACCTCAGCCGTCCCCATCACCGGCGCCTGCCATGCGGACCTCCTCGAACACCGGGGCGCACCACTGGATGTTGCCGATGGCAAGCTCACGGTCGACCTCGCCGGCTCGGCGGTCGACACCTTCGTCCTCGACGTCGACACCGCCGAACCAGCCGAGCCCGTCATCCTCGGTCGGCAGGCCGAGCTCGCCCAGCCGTCGTACTCGCGCTACTGGCTGCACAACCGCGGCCCCGCCCAGATGGGCTTCCTGCCGGTCAGCCTCTCGATCTCCCCCACCATCGCCCGCACCGCCGGCAAGCCCTTCGAGGTCGAGCTGGTGATCGCCAACCAGTACGTCGATTCCGTTGCCCGGGGCACCCTCACCCTCGACCTCCCACCCGGCTGGACCTCGGACCAACCGGACGTCCAGCTCGAGCTCGAGCCGGGCGGTTACGTCCGCCACCTCGCCAAAGTCACGCCGGCCGACTCCGAACCCGGGCAGTACTTCGTCGCGGCCCGCGTGACCACCCGGACGGACGAGCTGGCCGGCGGCGCCGGAGTACAGGCGGTCGAGGACGTCGTCACCGTGTTCCTCGGCGACAGCCCCGAACTGAACGCGACGATCGGTTTCGCACTGCCACCCGCCGAGCCACCGGAGCACGGATCCGGTGCCGTCGAGGGCGAACCGGGACGGCCCACCGGCTTGACCGTGACCCCATCGACCGAGGACTTGCGACTGACACCCGGCACCACGCAGACCCTGGAGCTCACCTTCGCGAACAACACCTTCTCGGAGATCCGGGCCGAGCTGCAGCTTGCGTCGCCGTACGGGACCTGGTCCTGGCTGCCCGAGCCGGTGCAGGCAGTCGTAGTACCGCCCAGGTCGTCGATGGTCGTCCCGGTGCCTGTCGTGGCGCCGGCGGATGCCACGCCGGCTCACGCGTGGGTGTTGCCGAAGGTGATGTGGTTCGGGCGGGCGCAGTACGCACCGACCGTCCGGCTGGAGATCTCGTGACGGCCACCCTCCAGCACGGCCATGGTCACGGTCATGGACATGGTCACGGCGCGGAGCACGCACCGCCGGAGGTGATGGGATATCTGAACGGCGAGCCCGTACCGCGGAGGTTGCTCGACGACCGTCTTGCCACACTCCGTGCGAGCGACATCGCCTGCGTACTGCCTCGACAGGACAGCCGAGAGGGTCGCCAGCTCGCCCGCTGGGTCGCCCAGGTCGTCCTCACCGAGCAGCTATGCATCGACGAACTGGCCCGCCGCGAGGACGTAGTACCGCAAACCCCCGCGAAGCCCTTGGACGTCTCCACCGCGATCGCGGTCGGCTCGATCACCGCTGCCGCCATCGCCTGCTCAGAGCCCGTACGCCGGTTGGCCGCCCTGGTCAGCCAGGACGTGCGGATCCCCCGCGCTCAGCTCGAGTACGCGGCAGACGTCCTCGGCGAGGAGCCACCGAGCGACCCGGACGTACCGGTCGCCCGCTGGCACGCCGAGTTGCTGGACAGTGCCCGGCTGGAGTCGTTCGCTCGCTGGCTGAATGCGGCCCTGCACGAACGGGTCCGGCTGGTGCACGGCCTCGAGCATCCGGGCGACAGCTCTCAACCTGACAATCTGCACCGGCACTGACGGGGGGACCATGAGCGACGAGGCAGTGACCGTACTCGGCATCGACATCGGCGGCACCAAGATGGCCGCCGCGATCGTTTCCGCCGACGGCCGGCTGGTCCGCGAGGACCGGATCCCGACACCGGCCGGCGATGCGGACCAGGTGTTCGCCGCGTTGGGTGAGCTGATCGACCGGATCCGTGACGACGCCACCCCGGCGGCGGTCGGGATCGGGTCGGCCGGGCCGCTCGACCAGCAGTACGGTCTGGTCTCGCCGGTGAACATCGCCGGCTGGCGGAACTTCCCGCTGGTGGACCGGGTGCGCGACCTGGTCGGCGGCGTACCGGTCAGGCTCGGGGTCGACGGTCACTGTTTCGCGCTCGGTGAGTTCTGGACCGGGGCCGGGCGCACCGTCGACAACCTGCTCGGCATCGTGGTCTCCACCGGAGTCGGCGCCGGCCTCGTGCTCGACGGGAAGCCGCTGCTCGGCCAGTCGGGCAATGCGGCCCACCTCGGTCACATGGTGGTGGACCTCGATGGCGAAGCGTGTGCGTGCGGGTCGTTCGGCTGTGTCGAGACGTACGCCAGCGGGCCGCGGATGGTGGCCCGGGCGAAGCGGCGCGGCTGGCGAAGCGACGAGGCCGTCGATGCGGCCGTGCTGTCCGCCGACGCGGCCGCCGGCGACGAGATCGCGCTGGCCGTCTTCGACGACGGCGCCCAAGCGCTTGCCGCAGGCATCGTCGCGACCGCGGTCACCGTGGACCTGACCACGGTGGTGATCGGTGGCGGGGTGGCGAAGGCCGGACCGGTGTTGTTCGACCCGGTCCAGCGGTGGGTGAAGCGCTTCGCGCAGTTACCGTTCGTCGCCGAACTGACCGTCGTACCGGCGCAGCTTCCCAATGCCGGCCTGATCGGAGCCGCCCGGCTCGGCCGGGACGCACTGGAACCGGCCGGTCTCGCAACTGCCGGACAATCTGACAGAAGCCCGCGACCGGGTGCCGGCTCCGGCAACGATCCCAGGTTGGGGCAACCAACCACGGTGGATGCCTCCGGGTAGGCGCGTCCGGCAGTTGGCGCCACCGTCACCGTGCTGACACGGTGAGCAACTCTTCGCACACATCTGATCCGTGCGGAAAAGGGTCTCCCGAGCAATTTTGTGCAGTTTTTACTCAATTGCCCAAAACCCTGTAACGATTGGCCCTGTCCACGCGATGCAACGGATGGATGGGGTGGGGGCACGTCATCCAAGGGCAATCAGGGGGGCCTGCATGCCAGGGATTGACCGTACGCGTGTGCGGCGGAAGGACGACCTTCCGCCGCCCGCGCGTGCAGAGCAGTGGAGGGATGCACGTCCACCAGCACCGCCGAGCGCGGTGCACGACCGTAGGGACAGGTCCAGATGGACGTCGTAGTACTCCTGATCTTCGCAGTTTTCTTCACCGTCCTCGTGGCCCTCACGATGACCGGGAACGGCCGGCTGCGCGCTGCTGTGCGCCGGCCGCGTCTCTTCCAGCTGGTGGTCGTACTCGCGGCCCTCGCCACCGTCCCCGTCGACCTGTACGCCGTGATCCACGGCACGGTCGGTCCGGGCGGCAGGGCGATCGAGGACGTCGCGGGCCGCCTGCTGTTGTTGAACGTCGCCGCGTCGTGCGGCGTCGCGGCCCTGCACGAGGCCCTCCGGGGCCAGGCCATCTCGTCGGCACCGGCCTCGGACGACTCCGAGATCGAGGAACCGCTGCGGATGGGTGTGCTGGGCTGGACAGGCCCACTGATCGCGCTGGGCGTGGTCACCGTCGTGATCGCGCTCGGGTCGTTGGGGAACGGACCCGAGCTCGGCAACGTCGGACCCGTCTGGGCCTGTTATTCCCTGCTCATCTGCGTGATCAGCGCCTTCGCGCTGTTGCGCCGAAGGGCCGGGAGTGCGATCGATCCTCGGGAGGGATGAGGATCGACGCGGGTTCTGCACCGCGGACGGTGGGCCGGTGGCTGCGGGAGGGCCGCCACTGGGGCAACACCCCCGTCCACGGTGCAGAACCGACGTCCTGAGGCCCCGCGTCCGGCGGAAGCCTCAGCCCTTGAGCCACTCCGGCTCGGGCAGGCGGGCGCGGTCCAGTTTGCCGCTGGCGTCGAGCGGGAGTTCCTCGATCGGGATCAGATCGGCCGGGACCAGGTAGATCGGAAGTTCCTTGGTGAGTTCGAGCAGTAACCGCGCCAGTACCGCGGGGTCGCTGTCCTCCAGGACGACGTACCCGATCAGGCAGGTGTCGCCGGCCGGATCCGTGTTGGCCACCACGACCGCGTCCACCACTCCGGGCAGGTCGGCGAGCACGTATTCGGTCTCACCCGGCTCCACCCGGTGACCACGGATCTTCACCTGGTCGTCGACCCGGCCGAGGTAGTCGAGCGTGCCGTCGGCCCGCCAGCGCCCGAGATCCCGACTGCGGTAGAGCCGCCCACCCGGATGCGCCGGGTCGTCGACGAACGCCGCCTCGGTCTCGTCCGGCCGCCCGAGGTAGCCCTGGGCAACGGATGCACCACCCAGATGGATCTCGCCGATCGCACCGACCGGGACCGGGCGGAGCGCCTCGTCGAGCAGCCGGACCACCACGCCGTCGATGGGCCGCCCGATCGACGGCCGCTCCTCGGCCGGGTCGACCTGATGAATCGTGGTCACCACCGACGCCTCCGTCGGCCCGTACTCGTTGTAGAGCAGGCAGTCGGGGTGCGCCGCCAGGAACTCCTTGATCCCGTGCGTCAGCACCATCGCCTCGCCGCCCGCGACGATCTCCCGGAGCGCGGGCAACTTCGGCAGCTCGGGCATCGTCGCCAGCAGCGCGGTCAGCGGGGTGAACGTCATGAACAGCCGTTCGACCTCGTACTTCGTCAGCGCCGCGACCACCTCGTCCGGGTCGTAGCGGTCGTCCTCGCCGATCACCACGAGCGCCGCGCCGGAAGCAAGCGCGGTGAACAGCTCCTGCACGTGGACATCGAAACCGAACGAGGTCCACTGCAGCGTCCGCAACGAGCGCCTCGTCCGCAGGTAGTGCCGAACCAGGTTGACGGGGCCGCGATGCGGTACCGCGACGCCCTTCGGGTTGCCGGTCGAGCCGGACGTGTAGATGCAGTAGGCAACATCATCGGCCGCGGCGCGCACCGGCGGCGCCTGCTTCGCGCGGAGATCCCCGTCGACAGCGGTCACCGGAACCAGCCGCAATCCGAGCCGATCGGCCAGCGCGGCGTCATCACCGACCAGCGCGACCGCGCCCGAGTCGGCGACCATGAACGACCACCGCGACTCCGGTACGCCCGGGTCCAGCGGGAGGTAGGCCGCACCGGACTTGAGAACGGCGAGGACGGCGATCACCAGCTCCGCACCACGAGCCACCCGTACGGCGACCAGTTGGCCCGGCTTGACGCCCAGGTCCACCAACTGCCAGGCGACCGCGTTCGACCGGCGGTTCAACTCGGCGTACGTCAACTCCCGGTCGCCCTGGATCACGGCGACCGCATCGGGTGTCCTGGCGACCTGCTGCTCGAACAACGTGTGCAAGCCGCTGAGCTCACCGGCGACCACGGCGTTCCGGCGTACGCGACCGATCGGGCCCGTCGGTGACGGTTCGCCTTCGAACTCGGCGAGGAGTACGCGGTCGGCTTCGATCGGGAGCATCAGGTCCGGGAGGCTCAATTCCGGCTCGGCGATCGCGCGCCGGAGTACGGCTTCGAGATAGTGCAGGACGCGCTCGATGGTCGCGTGATCGAACAGGCCGGACCGGTAGTCCGCAGTACAGCGGATGCCGCCGGGGTGATGCGCGAGGCGGAGGCGCAGATCGAGGTCGGGCGCCAGCTCGTCGTCACCGGGCTCGAACTCGACCAGGACCTGGAACAGCGGATCCTGCTCCAGTACGGCGAGGTCGGCGCTCGCGTGGTCGAACGCGGCGATCGTGATCTCGCCGACCCGCTGCGCGAGATCACCGAGCTGCGGTTCGCCGGACAGGTCGATGCGGAGTGGGAGCGCGCGCGGGCCCTTGGTGGGAGCGTTGCCTGCTCCGCGGAGAGCGGCCGTGCCGATGGTGATGTCGTCCTGCGCCGCGAACCGCCCGAGCACCGTGCCGACGGCCGCGAGCATCGTCATCAACGGACTGACCCGCCGCTCCCGACTGAACACGAAAATCGCGTCCCCCAGCTCGGAATCGAGCTCCAGCGATGCCGACGCCACCTCGGGCCGCGCCGCAGGCCGCGGCTGATCCGTCGGCAGCACCAGCGGCTGCGCCCCCGCCAACACCCGTTGCCAAAACCCCAGATCCGCAGCCTGCTTCTCCCCCGCGTTCTCGCCGGCACCCGCAGTCTCCGTACTCACCACAGCCTGCGCGACACTCACGTCCTTCGCGGCGAATCCCATGTTCGCCGCAGCCTGCGCGACGCTGACGTCCTTCGCGGCGAATCCCATGTTCTCCGCAGCCTGCGCGACACTGACGTCCTTCGCGGCGAATCCTATGTTCTCCGCAGCCTGCGCGAGTCCCGCGTCCTTCGCGGTGCTCGCAGTGTCCACGTTCTTTGCGGTTGGTGGGTTCTTCGTGGGGTGAGCCTTGGCCGGCTCGGCGTTCGGTTTTGCCGGCATCGCCTTTTCTTCAGCGCGGGTTCGAGCGCGCGTCTGCTGGGTGGATTCGTTGAGGAGGGCGAGTTGTTCGTGCATCAGCTTGGTGACGCCGTCGACCAGTTGACCGGCGACGCGCAGCTGCTGCGACATCAGCGCCGCCATTCCCGAACCCGGTAGATCGGCCTCACTCGTCGCCGCGGCGGCCGCGTCGACCTTCGCCGCGAGTTCGGCGAGCCCCGACCCGAGGACAGCCAGCGCCGTCCGGGAATCCTTCGCCTCAGCAGCATCCGCCTGCGCCTTCTCCGGCGCCGCCGGACGCAGCAGGTCGAGCGGATCGACCGCGCCGTCGGAAAGGTTGCGCGAGGCAACAGCCGAGGCGAGCTTGTGCGGCGTGTCCAGCTCGTCGAACAGCTCGCTCACCGCCAGCTCGACACCGAACCGCTGCCCGACCTCCTCGACAACCCGCAACATCGACAACGAATCCGCACCGAGTTCGGCGAACGTGTGATCCACCGTCACGTCGTACGGCTCGAGCCCCAACTGCTCCCCGGTCAGATCGAGTACGACGCCCAGCGAATCCCGATACCGCTCCGCCACCTCATCCGCACCACCCCCAGCCCGTCCGGCCAGCGCCGCCGCCTCGACAACCTGCCCAGCGTCATCCGACGACTCGACACCACCCGAGGCCTCCGCCTCGACTACCTGCCCGCCATCGCTCGACGACTCAGCCGCATCCGGCAACTCGACCTCGACTGCCGACTCGGCGTCGGTCAACGACTCGGCGTCGGTCAACGACTCGGCGTCGCCCGACGACTCGACACCGGCTCGCGACTCGGCGTCGTCTGCTGACTCGGGCTCGGGGTCGCCGGCCGACTCAGCACTACCCGACAGCTCGGTCACGGCCGCCGGCTCGTCGTCGTCCGACGACTCGGTGCCGGTCAGCGCTTCCGCCTGCTGCCTGGCGTCGCCCGACGGCTCGACAGCGCCTGGTGTCTCCGCCTCGACAAGCTGTCCGGCGTCGCTCGACGACTCAGCAGCGTCCGGCGACTCGGGTTCGACGGCCGGCTCGGCGTCGCTCGGCGGCTCGACATCGGGCCGCGACTCGGCGTCGTTTGCTGACTCGGAGTCGGGGTTCGCCAAGTTTTCGGTGTTCTTGGCGGTGGTCGGCGGCGTCGGGGCCGCTTTGAGTTCTGTGGGCTTGGTGGGGTGGGTGTTTTCTGCCGGGAGAGCGAACGGGGAGTGTTCCTCGGGCTCTTCGTGGGCTTGTTCGGTGAGCCCGTTGGAGCTTGGCGGGTCCAGCGGGATCTTCTTCAGTGCCGGGCGGAAACCCGCGTCGGCACCCTCGGCGCGCATGACCGGGCGCGCCGTAGTACCGAGGTCTGTTGCTCCGGGCAATGAAGGTGCCGCGGATGCCATCGACGGAGTGGTGGTGTCGACCGGGTGGTGGACGCGGCGGAACGGGTAGAGCGGCAGCGGTACGCGTCCGGCGTTCGGGTAGACCTTCGACCAGGCGATCTCGGTGCCTTGCGCGTACAGCTCGGCGAGGCCGTTCATCGTCGCGAGCACCGGGTCCTGGCCGAGTCGCTGCGCCGGAATCCAGGTGCTGTTCGGTGCGATCCGCCGGCCCGCCGGGCTCAGTACTGCGTCCGGCCCGAGCTCCAGGAACCGGCGGCACCCGGCCGCGGTCAACGCCTCCACCGCGTCACCGAACAACACCGGCTGCCGCAACTGCCCGACCAGGTAGTCGCTGTCGAGCGCCGTACCGCTTTCGAGCAGTTCACCGGACCAGCTCGACACCATCGGCATCCGCAGCGGGCGCAGCGAGATCTGCGCGACCACGTCGGCGAACTCACCGAGGATCGGATCCACCAGCGAGCTGTGGAACGCCCGATCGACATCCAGTCGCTGCCACGACACCTCGAGCCGGTCGAGCTGCTCGGCGAGCTGCCCGACGATCACCTCGGTACCGGTGAGCACGAACGACTGCGGTCCGTTGCCGGCGGCAATCTCCACGCCGGAGGACTGCGCCAGCTCGCGTACGCGGTCAGCGTCGGCACGGACCGCCACCATCGCGCCCGGCACAGTCCCGCGCTGCATGAGTTCGCCGCGCTTGGCCGTCAGCCGTACGCCGTCCGCCAGCGACAGGGCACCGGCCACGCACAGCGCGGCGTACTCGCCGACGCTGTGACCCACAACCAACGCGGGCTGCACACCGAACGACTGCCAGAGCCGCGCCAGCGCTACCTCGAAGGCGAACAGCGCGGGCTGAGCCGTCTCGGTCGGCCACACGCCTTCCGACGAGCCAGCGGGTGTCAGCAGGAGCTCCAGCAGGCTGCCGCCGAACTCCTCGGCGTACACCTTGTCGCACTCGTCCAGCACCGACCGGAAGACCGGGAACCGCGCAGCAAGCCCCGCAGCCATCCCGCGACGGGCAGCACCCTGACCGGTGAAGGCGAAGCCGAGTGGGCCGGGTCCACCGCGCGGTACGGCGACGGCTTGCGTAGTACCGAGTGCTTCGGCCAGCTCTTCTTCGGACGAGCCCGTCACAGCAACCCGATGACGGTGGGCCTGCCGGCCGAGTGCCGCAGTGTTGGCGAGGTCGATGAGGCGGTGGCCGGTGCCGTGCTCCAGGTCGACGCGGAACAGGTCGACGAGTTCGGTGAGCGCCTCGGGATCCGGCGCCGACAGCGGCAGCACGACCGGGCCGTCGTCGCCACGGCGAACCTGCCGAGGTGCTTCTTCGAGGATCACGTGCGCACTGGTGCCGCCCACGTCGAGCGCGCTGACTCCGGCGCGCAACGGCGTACCGGCTTCCCACTCGCGCAACTCGGTGCCGATCACGAACGGGCTGTTGGCGATCGGGAGTTCGGGGTCGACCTTCGTGTGGTTGATGGTCGGGACCAGCGTGCGGTGCTGCAGCATCAGCACGGTCTTGATCAGCCCGGCCATGCCGGCGGCGCTGTCGAGGTGGCCGATGTTGGGCTTGACCGAGCCGATCGTGCAGAAGCCGACCTTGTCGGTGTGCTTGCGCAGTACGGTCGCGAGTGCGCGGAACTCGCGGGCGTCCTCGACGGCGGTTCCGGTCGCGTTCGCCTCGATGTAGCTGAGCGAATCGGCTGGTACGCCGGCCTTCTCGAGCGCGTGCTCGACCAGGTCGGCCCGGTCGGTCTCGTTGCTGACCGCGGAACCACGGATCACGGCGTACACCGTGTCGCCGTCCTTGACTGCCTGGTCGAGACGCTTCAGCAGGACCGCCGCGACACCGTTGCCGCCGACGGTGCCGTCGGCTGCCGCATCGAAGACCCGGACATGCCCGGTCGGCGACAGGATCGACTCCGGGCTCGGGTGATAACCCGTTGCCTGCGGCACGTGTACTGCGGCGGCACCGGCGAGCGCGAGATCCGCGTCGCCGGACCGCAACGCCTGGCAGGCAAGGTGAACCGCCACCAGCGAAGACGACCACGCAGCCTGTACGCCGATCGCGGGGCCGGTGAGTCCGAGCCGGTAGGCGACCCTGGTGGCGAGGAAGTCGGGCGGCTGGTTCTGCTGGGTGTAGAGGTTCATCCCCGACCCGGCGAAGATGCCGATCCGGCCGGCTGCTCCGGCGTGACCGCCGTGTTCCAGCGCGTGCTGGCACACCTCGAGGAAGATCCGCTGCGCCGGGTCGGTCAGCTCGGCCTCCCGGTCGCTCAACCCGAAGAACTCCGCGTCGAACGACTCCACGTCGTCCAGCGCACCGCTCACCGCCACCAGCTCTTCGTTGCCGAAGGCATCCTTCGCGCCGCCGACCTCGTCCGGAGTGAACCGGCGCAGACTCTCCACCCCGCCGGCCAGGTTGTCCCAGAACTGCTCGAGCGTGTCCGCACCCGGGAACCGCGCGGCCAGCCCGATGATCGCGATCGGCTCGACGACCTGCTTCTTGGCCGGCTTCCTCGTCGGCTTGACCTGACTCCGCGCCTGCTCACTCGAATGCGCCGCCGCCGTACTACGGAACTCGTCCGCATGCCGCTCCAGGTAGTTGCTCAAAGCAAGAATCGACTCCTGCTCGAACATCACCGCCCGCGGAAACTCGATCCCCAGCACATCCTGCAACCGCGTATGCACCCGCACCATCGCGACGGAGTCGACGCCCAGCCCGATCAACCCGGTCCGCTCGTCAACCTCCTCACCCAACACGGCCCGGAACACCCCAACAACATCCCCCACCCAAGCGCCCGCACCCCCGGCCAAGCCCTCATCGGACCGAACCGAGACTTCCCCGGCCCGCTCTGGTACTTCACCGGCTCGGGCTGGTACTACGCCGGTTTCGTCCGGCACCTCATCGGCTCGCGCTGGTACTTCGTCGGCTTGGGCTGGTACTACGTCGGCTTGGGCTGGTACTTCGCCGGCTTGGGCTGGTACTACGTCGGCTTGGGCTGGTACTTCGCCGGCTCGTACTGGTACTTCGTCGGTTTCGGCCGGCACCTCATCGGATTCGTCCGCAGCCTCAATCGCCTCAGCGATCTCCTCATCACCTGACGCATCCGAAGCCTCGACATCCGCCGATGCGTCAACCTCCTCCGCCTCAGCCCCTTCACCGGCCGCCGGCGCGTCAGCTCCCCGCGCCACGTCAGCCGACTCGGCCCCAACCGACTCGACCATCGCCGCAGACTCGACATCGAAGTCCTCACCAGCAACCGCCAGCCCAGCACCCTCGGTCGCTTCGGTGAGTCCGGCCTCGGCAGCCGCCTCGATGGGCTCAACCTCGGCAGCCGGCTCCGTAGGTTCACCCTCGGAAGCCGCCGCGTCCACATCACCCGTCACGACCGCCAGCGCGGCCTCCGCCGGCTCAGCAGCCCCCGACGCTTCCGTGGCCTCAGCCGCGGCAGCCGGTTCGGTGGGGTCAACCTCGGCGGACGGCTCCGTAGGCTCGCCGTCGGAAGCCGGCGCGTCCACATCACCCGTCACGACCGCCAGCGCGGCCTCCGCCGAGTCCGCGATCTCGGCGCGTCCTGCAACCTCCGAGGGCTCAGCAGCTGCGGATGCGACGGCAACCGCCGGCTCAGCAGCCTTGGGTGCTTCTGTGGGCTCAGCCTCAGCAGCCGGTGCTTCTGGGGGCTCAGCGTCGGCAGCCGGTGCCTCCGCCAGCTCACCGTCGCCAATCGGCGCGTCCGCATCACTCGTCGCGGGAGCCGCCGCGGACTCCCTCGGCTCGGCGGCCTCCGTACGCTCGGTGGTCTCCGCGGCCTCGGCGGCCTCCGCCGGCTCGGCAGCTGCGGACGCGACGGGCTCCGCCACCTCAGCAGCTTCAATCGCTTCCGTAGCCTCAGCTTCGGCAGCCGGTTCGGCGGGATCCGCCTCAGCAGCCGGTGCCTCCGCCAGCTCACCCTCGGCAGCCGGTTCGGTGGGCTCGGCCTCGGCAGCGGGTTCGGTGGGCTCGGCCTCGGCAGCCGGTTCCGTTGGTTCACCGTCGGAAGCCGGTGTATCCGCCTCACTCGTCACGGCAACCGGCACAGACTCCACCGACTCGGCGGTCTTCGCAGGCTCGACACCCGCGGACGCGACGGCCTCCGCCGCCTCAGCAGCTTCGATCGATTCGGTGGGCTCATCCTCAGCAGCCGGTGCCTCCGCCAGCTCACCGTCGGCAGTCGGTTCGCTGAGCTCGACCTCGGCAGCCGGTTCCTTAGGTTCGCCGTCGGGAGCCGGCGCGGGCTCTGCCGGCTCGGCGATCTCCGCGGGCTCGACATCGGCGGATACGACGGCAGCAGCCGGATCAGTTGTCTCCGGCGCTTCCGTTGACTCACCCTCGGCGGACGGCTCCGCAGGCTCGCCGTCGGAGGCCGACGCAGGCGCCTCACTCGTCGCGGCAGCCGATGCGGGCTCCGTCGGCACAGCGGACGGATCCTCAGGCTCGCCGTCGGGGGCCGGTGCAGGCGACTCACTCGTCACGGCAGCCGATGCGGGCTCCGTCGGCTCGGCGGTCTCCGCAGGCTCGGCATCGGCGGATGCGACGGCAACAGCCGGCTCAAGAGTCTCCGGCGCTTCCATGGACTCGGCATCCGCATCCGGCTCGCTGGGCTCAGCCTCGGCGGGCGGCTCCGTGGATTCACCGTCGGGAGCCAGCTCGTTCACTTCACCCGTCACGGGCGCCTGCGCGTTCGCCTCACCCTTCACGGGCGCCTGCGCGTTCGCCTCACCCGTCGTGGGTGCCAGGTCGGACTGCGGCGGCTCGGCGGTCTCCGAGGGCTCGGCGTCCGCGGAGGTGGCGGGCGCCGGATCGGCAGTCTCGGTCGCTTCCGTGGGATCAGTGTCGGCAGCGGCCGCCTCGTCCGATGGGGCGGCCGGCTCGGAGTCGGCCGCTGGTGCGGGGGGTTCGCTGGCTGCCTCGGACGGGGTGGCTTCGGTCGGGTGAACGAACTCAGCAGGCTCGGCTGGTTCGAGGGGTGTCGTCGAGTCGGTGGGCTCTGCGGATGCGTCGGCGGGTTGGGCGCGCGTTGGGTCGACGGCGTCGTCTTCGGCCGGCTCGTTGGTGATTCCTGGTGCGGTTTCCTCTGCCGGTTGTTCGTCGGTGTCGTGGATCGGGGCCGTGGTGAAGGCGTCGACATCGGTGGGCTGTTCCGGCTCGTTCAGCTCCGGGGCAGATTGCTGCGCGGAGATGGCGTCGGCCATCTCGCGGTCGGCGGTCTCTGCGGAGTCGGCTTCCGGGTGCTCAGGTGTGGCGAGCGCAGCGGAATCGCGAGGGTCTGGCTGGGCCTGCTCCGACTGTTCCGGGGTGGTTTCGGTTGGGTGGGCGGGTTCTGGCGGGAGGCCGGCTTCTTCGGGGGTTTCTGGTGCGATCGCCTCGGTCGGGTGCTCGCCAACCGACGACCCGTCTGCCGGCGGCTCGTCGGCGTCCGCGGGGTCGATGGTTGGGGCGGCGGAGTGGCGGTTGGCGCCGAGGGTGGGGCGTTGGGGCGGGGTAGGGATGGAGTCTGCGAGGGTGCGGCGCCACGCGAGGCGGACGACCGGGAGTTCTGTTGTCTGCTCGGAGTCGTCCTCCACCCCGGCGGGGGCGCCGTACGGGGTGTTCGCGCGGAGCGGTTCGCCGTACGGGGAGCTGGGGGCGTTGAGGCTGCCGTCGATGAAGCGTTGCTTGAGCAGGGGGCGGAGGATCTTGCCGCCGGGGGTGGTCGGGAAGTGGCGGCGCGGTACGCCGACCACCTGCGCCGTCAGCTTGAGGCGGTCGTGCAGGACCGCTCGCATCGCCTCGGCAACCGCGTCGGGTGAGCCGTCCGCGGTCGGTTCGGTGGTGGCGAAGAAGATGACCAGTCGTTCGGTGCCGGACGAGGCGTCGGCGATGCCGCAGGCGGCGACCAGGCCGAGTTCGGCGCCGGGGACCGAGGCGGCGACGGTCTCGATGTCGTGGGCGTAGTAGTTCTGGCCGTTCAGGATGATGCGTTCGGAGTCGCGGCCGGTGATGACGACCTGGCCGCCGGTGATGAAGGCCTGGTCGCCGGTCGCCAGCCACTTGCGGGCCGGCCAGTTCCCGGCGGGGAAGGCGGCCCGGTCGGCGTCGGGGTTGCCGAGGTAGCCAGGCGTGACCCGGGCGGAGGCGATCTGGAGCTGGCCGATCCGGCCTTCGGGCAGTACGGCGCCGTTGGGGCCGACGATGCGCACGGTGGCGCCGGGCGCCGGCGTACCGACGGAAACCAGCGAGAGGACGCCGGGAGCTTCCGCCCGGGTCTTTCCCGGTCGAGCCACGGCGACCTTGCCGGCCGTCGTCCGCTGGTCGACCCATTCGACGACGCCGGTCGGTGGAATCCGGACGCGGTGCACGTTCGGCGTCAGCCCCGGTCGCGCGAACGTGATCCCGGTGACCGTCTCGGTCATCCCCCAGGCCGCGACGAACGTCTCCGGTACGACGCCGAAACGGTTCGTCAACCGAAGGAACTCGCTCACGACCGGCACCGTGATCTGTTCGCCGCCGCTGACCAGACTCCGCAGCGCCGACAGGTCCCAATGGCGATCGGGCTCGCCGGCGATCGCGGCGGTGACCAGCCGGTAGCCGAAGTTCGGCGCCCAGGAGTGGTTGACCCGGTGGGCGTCCATCAGGTCGAGCCAGCGGAGCGGGTTCGACAGCACCCAGTCGGTCGCGACGTGGATGTTGGTGCAGCCCGCGAACACCGGCAGCAGGTGGTAGAGCAGGAAGGCGCCGCTGTGGTCGAGCGGCAGCCAGTTCAGCGTGGTCTGGCCGGGGCGGACCGGCAGCATCGCCGGCGTACCGGCGGCGAACTCGACCAGGCCGCGATGCGTGAGCTGGATGATCTTCGGCGTCCCGGTGCTGCTGCCCGACGACATCATCAGTACGGCGACGTCGTCGGCGGCCGGCCGGTGGAACTCCGAGGTGGGCTCGTGCCCGGCCAGCGCGTCCGGATCGAGGACAGGAAGCCCGAGGTCGTCCGGCAGGTCCGACGGACGGCCGATGAGCACCGTCCAGCCGAGCAGGTCGGTCACCTTGCGCAGCCGCTCGCGCCCCTCCTCGGTCCGGTCGCCCTCGGCGGCCGGGGCCATCAGCAGCGGCCTGATGCCGCCGAGCGTGCAGGCCCAGAACGCGGCGAAGAACCCGACCGGCTCGGTGCAGTGCACGACGGCCGGATCACCAGCCCGTACGCCGTTCGCGCGCAGGCCGGCCAGGATCCGGGCGGCGAGCTCGAGCAGGGTCGGGAAGTCGAGCCGGGTCTCGCGGCCGTCCGGGCCGATCTCGACGACGCCCGACGTACTGAAGTCGCGGGCGGCCCGCAGCAGCGCGCTGGGCAGGTCGCGCGGATACCCGGCGGGGATCATCAACGCCGGCCCGGTACTGATCGCCGGCCGATCCGCCCCGTTCCTCACCATGCGAGCTCCAGGGCCGGCTCCAGGGCGAACTCCAAGGCCGGCCTCGTCAGGCCGGCACCGACGCGGCGGAGGCTGGCAGCCAGTCGGCGACCCACGGACACACGCCTCCCCCACTGGACGGAGCCGGGCTCAGGGCACACCCGTCTCGCTAGCTCTCACCGACAGAACAGGCCCCGTAAAACCGTCGATCGACGCGAGTCCGCGACCAGGCGTACCCGGTGCGTCATCGTCCGACCGACAGCCGTGAACCCTACCAGCCACAGACCGGCCTGGCAGAGCCAGTTCCTGCAGCCGAAGGTTAAGAATCAACCGGCCGACCGCTACTGGGGTCAACGAGCGTCGGCGGCTCGCGATACGCATCCACCGAAGACGTCCGCAGTACGGTCAGATCGCACCGGGAACGGAATTGAAGGTGGGCGCTGAGGGGATCGAACCCCCGACATCTTCCTTGTAAGGGAAGCGCTCTACCGCTGAGCTAAGCGCCCTGGAGCTACTACTTGCCGAACCGAGCGAGGAGTCTATCCGAGACCTGGGTGAAGTTCCGCCAAGGCCCTCAGGTAGTCGTCCGGGTCGCGTGCCTCGGAGATCGGTTTGACGATCGACCACCGGATCACCCCGGCCTGGTCGATCACGAACGTCCCGCGGGCCGCACAGCCCCGGTCGGCGTCGAAGACCCCGTACTGCGAAGCGATGGCGCCGTGCGGCCAGAAATCGCTCAGCAGGCCGAACTCGAGTCCGGTGGAGTCGGCGTACGCCCGCAGCGTGTACATCGGGTCGCAGGAGACAGCCAGGACCTCCGCGGCGGCCGCCAGGTCCGGCCGGTCGCGCAGGGCCGTCAGTTCGCTCGTGCACACCCCGCTGAAGGCATACGGGTAGAACACCAGCACGACGTCCCGCCGGCCCCGGAAGTCCGAGAGCCGGAGGGATTCGCCGTGCTGGTTGCGGGCGACGAAGTCCGGTGCCTGGCTGCCGACCCCAGGGACGGCAGCGGTCACCGGCGGATCACTTCTTGACCCGGGGCGACTTCGGCATCATCAGCTTCGTGGCCGACCAGTCCTCGGTCGGGGTCAGGCTGCTGGTCGTGGACAGTCCGGCGGTCGGTGCTGCCTCGGCGATCTCGCTGGCGTCGACGTAGCCCTCGCGGCCGACCTTGGGAGTCATCAGCCACACCACGCCGCCGGCCTTCAGGTCGGTCAGCACGTCGAAAAAGGCGTCCACCAGGTCGCCGTCGTCCTCCCGGAACCAGAGCAGAACGGCGTCGACGACCTCGTCCGTCTCCTCCCCGACGAAGGGCTCGCCGGTCAGTTCCTGGATGGCGTCCCGGAAATCGTCGTCGCAGTCGTCGTCGTAGCCGAGTTCCTGCACGACCCAGCCGCTTTCCAAGCCGAGCCGGGCGGCCATGTTCGGCTCGCCGCGCTTGCCGTCCGCGTGGTCCGCGGTCGCGCTCACGTGTCCTCCTCCGTCGTCCCCGCAGGCCCGGGGGTAGGCGTTAGTAGCAGTAGTCCATCGTGGCCTACCGCGTCGCGCAAGTATGCACGAGGGTTCCGTGACGTGTCCGGTATGCGCGTGCCGTGGACGTTCCGTGTCCGCTGCGACCGGGCCCGGGCGGGGAGAAAGTGCATCGTTGTGGATGCAAAGTAGAACGCATTCCGAACAGGTGACAGGATTGCCGGGAGGACCGACCTAGAGAGAACGGCAGGACACCGTGGCTTCCGGACACGAACCACCAGCCATCATCACCGAGGGGATGCCGACCCAGCTCCCCGACATCGACCCCGACGAAACTCGTGAATGGGTCGAATCGCTCGACGCCGTGCTGGACGAACGCGGCAAGGGCCGGGCGCGCTACCTGATGCTCAAGCTGATCGAGCGGGCCCGGGAGCGGCAGGTCGGAGTGCCGGCGCTGCGCAGTACGGACTACATCAACTCGATCCCGCCCGAGCGCGAGCCGTGGTTCCCCGGTGACGAGCACATCGAGCGGCGGATCCGGGCCTTCATCCGGTGGAACGCCGCGGTGATGGTCAGCAAGGCCAACCGCAAGGGGCTCGAGGTCGGCGGTCACATCGCCACCTACCAGTCCGCGGCCAGCCTGTACGAGGTCGGTTTCAACCACTTCTTCCGCGGCAAGGACCACCCCGGCGGCGGCGACCAGATCTTCATCCAGGGTCACGCCTCCCCCGGCATGTACGCGCGCGCCTTCCTCGAGGGCCGGCTCAGCGCCGACCAGCTGGACGGGTTCCGCCAGGAGGTCTCCCGCGGCCCGCACAAGGGCCTGTCGTCGTACCCGCACCCCCGGCTGATGCCGGACTTCTGGGAGTACCCGACGGTCTCCATGGGGCTGGCGGCGCTGGACTCGATCTACCAGGCCCGCTTCAACCGGTACCTGCACCACCGCGGCATCAAGGACACCAGCCAGCAGCACGTCTGGGCGTTCCTCGGTGACGGCGAGATGGGCGAGCCGGAGTCGCTCGGCGCGATCGGCCTGGCCGCCCGCGAGGAGCTGGACAACCTCACCTTCGTGATCAACTGCAACCTGCAGCAGCTGGACGGCCCGGTCCGCGGCAACGGCAAGGTGATCCAGGAGCTGGAGGCGTTCTTCCGCGGCGCGGGCTGGAACGTCATCAAGGTGATCTGGGGCCGCGAGTGGGACGCGCTGCTCGCGCAGGACCACGACGGCGTCCTGGTGAACAAGATGAACACCACCCCCGACGGCCAGTTCCAGACCTATTCGGTGGAGTCCGGCGACTACATCCGGAACAACTTCTTCGGCGGCGACCAGCGGCTGCAGGCTATGGTCCGGAACCTGTCCGACGAGGACCTGCGCAAGCTGCCCCGCGGCGGCCACGACTACCGCAAGGTGTACGCCGCGTTCAAGAACGCCACCGAGCACGTCGGCCAGCCGACCGTGATCCTGGCCCAGACGATCAAGGGCTGGACGATCGAGGCGCTGGAGGGCCGCAACGCGACCCACCAGATGAAGAAGCTGACCTCGGACGACCTGAAGGCCTTCCGCGACCGGCTCTACCTGCCGATCGACGACAAGGACCTCGAGGACGCCTACAACCCGCCGTACTACCACCCCGGCACCGACTCGCCGGAGCACCAGTACATGATGGAGCGGCGCAAGCAGCTCGGCGGTTTCCTGCCCGAGCGCCGGGTCCGGCCGAAGACGCTGAAGCTTCCTGGCGACGCCGTCTACAAGCCGCTCAGCAAGGGCAGCGACAAGACCCCGGTGGCGACCACGATGGCGCTCGTCCGGCTCTTCCGCGACCTGATGAAGGACCCGGAGATCGGGCACCGGATCGTGCCGATCGCCCCGGACGAGTACCGGACCTTCGGGATGGACTCGATGTTCCCGACGGCGAAGATCTACTCGCCGCACGGGCAGACCTACGAGGCGGTCGACCGCAACCTGCTGCTGTCGTACAAGGAGTCCGAGAAGGGCCAGCTGCTGCACGAGGGCATCAGCGAGGCCGGCGCGATGGGCTCGATGATCGCTGCCGGTACGGCGTACGCGACGCACGGCGAGCCGATGATCCCGTTCTACATCTTCTACTCGATGTTCGGGTTCCAGCGCACCGGCGACCAGCTCTGGGCGCTCGGCGACCAGCTCGGCCGCGGCTTCCTGATCGGCGCCACCGCGGGCCGTACGACGCTGACCGGTGAGGGTCTCCAGCACGCCGACGGGCACTCGCCGCTGCTCGCCTCCTCGAACCCGGCGGCGGTGCACTACGATCCCGGTTTCGCCTACGAGGTCGCGCACATCGTCAAGGACGGCCTGCGGCGGATGTACGGCTACGGGCTGGACGAGAAGAAGCCGTTCGGTGAGGACGTCTTCTACTACCTGACCGTCTACAACGAGCCGGTTCCGCAGCCGGCCGAGCCGGAGAACCTCGACGTGGCGGCCCTGCTCAAGGGCATGTACCGCTTCAACGAGTACGAGACGGCCGAGGGCGACGACGTACCGCGCGTGCAGCTGCTCGCGTCCGGCGTGGCGCTGCCGTGGGTCCGCAAGGCCCAGCAGATCCTCGCCGAGGAGTACTCCGTGGCCGCCGACATCTGGTCGGTGACGTCGTGGAACGAGCTGCGTCGCGACGCGATCGCCGCGGAGGAGCACAACCTGCTCCACCCCGACGAGGACGAGCGGGTGCCGTTCATCACCCAGCAGCTGAAGGACACCAAGGGCCCGGTCGTCGCGGTCAGCGACTTCATGCGCGCGGTGCAGGACCAGATCTCGCGCTGGGTGCCGAACGACTACACCTCGCTCGGGACCGACGGCTGGGGTCTGGCCGACACCCGGGCGGCCGCCCGCCGCCACTTCCACGTGGACGCCGAGTCGATCGTCGTCGCCACGCTGGAAATCCTGGCCAAGCGCGGCGACGTCAAGCGCGAGGTGGCCGCCGAGGCCGCCCGCAAGTACCGCATCGACGACCCGACCGCAGTCGCCGGCGTCAAGCAGGAAGGCGCCGGCGCCTGACGTAGTACCTCGAAGGGCCGTCCACCGATCGGGTGGGCGGCCCTTCGGCGTCCCTACGACAAATCACCCATCACCGGCCACACCCGAATTGGGCATTCCGTCCGACGCGACCGATGCCCCGCGCTTCCTACCGTCAGTGACATGACTGGCGCAAGCGTTGCTCTCCTCGCGGGGACGATCTCCACCGTCCTGTTCGCGTCGAGCACGTTGCCGATGATGTTCAAGGCGCTCCGGACCAGGGATCTCGCGTCGTACAGCCTCGCGAACCTCGTCCTCGCCAACGTCGGCAACGCCGTCCACTGCATCTACGTGGTGCACCTGCCGCTGGGCCCGATCTGGGCCCTGCACGGCTTCTACGTCGTGACGTCCGGACTGATGCTGCTGTGGTGCTTGCGCTACCGGCACGCCCAGCCCCGTGGCGCGCTGAACACCGAGCGGAGGCTCACATGAACACCGAAAGCATCGAGACCGTCATCATCGGCGCCGGGCAGGCCGGCCTGTCCACCGGCTACCACCTGCGCAAGCTTGGCCGGGAGTTCGTCATCCTGGACGGCAACGCCCGGCTCGGCGACAACTGGCGGGCGCAGTGGGACAGCCTACGGCTCTACACGCCGAGGAAGTACGACGGCTTGCCCGGTCTGCCCTTCCCCGGCGACCGCTGGTCGTACCCCGGCAAGGACGAGGTCGCCGACTACCTGGAGTCCTACGCCGCCCGATTCGACCTGCCGGTGCGGACCAGCACCCGGGTGGACCGGCTCGAAGCGGCCGAGGACGGGTACGCCGTCACGATCGGTGACCACCGGATCCTCGCCCGGAACGTCGTCGTTGCCACCGGCACCTTCGGCCGTACGCCGTACCTGCCGGAGTACGCCGTGGATCTCGATCCCGCCATCCGGCAGCTCCACTCCAGCGAGTACCGGCGTCCCGGGCAGTTGAAGGACGGACCGGTGCTCGTGGTCGGCGGATCGCACTCGGGGACCGACATAGCCTACGAGGTTGCCCTGACCCACCCGACCGTGCTCTGCGGCCGCGACCCGGGTCAGATCCCGGTCCGGCTGGAGAAGAAGGGCGCCCGGGTCTTCTTCCCGGTCTTCCTCTTCGTCGGGAAGTACCTGCTGACCCGCCGGACGCCGATGGGCCGCAAGGAGATGCAGGAGATCCGCTACCACGGCGGCCCGATGCTCCGGGTGAAGCGGGCGGACCTGCTCGGGCGAGGGGTCGAGCGGGTCCACCACCGGGTCACCGGGGTCAGCAACGGGCGGCCGGTTCTCGACGACGGACGGGTGCTGGACGTCGCCAACGTCGTCTGGAGCACGGGATTCCGGCAGGTGTTCGACTGGATCGACCTGCCGGTGTTCGGACCGGACGGGTGGCCGGAGGAGGTGCGTGGGGTCGCCGCCGGCGCGCCTGGCCTGTTCTTCTGCGGCCTGTGCTTCCAGTTCGCCTTCGCCTCGATGACTCTGCCGGGCGTGGGCCGGGACGCGCACTATGTTGCCGAGCGCATCGTGGCCCGCTCGGGAGCGATCCGTTCTGCCGCTGCCGCGTGATGCTCTCCCGCGCGTATCCTCGGCAGGGAGGGGGCTACGCGATGGGCATCGTCGACGACCTCGAGCAGGCGCGCAAGGCGTTCGAACAGCGGGACTGGGCCACCGCCTACGACCAGTTGGCGGTAGTGGCCGACCTGGGCCCGGACGACCTGCTGAAGCTGGGCACCGCGGCGTACCTGGCCGGCGACGACGACGCGTGCGTCCGGGCTCTGCAGCGCGGCTATCAGGTCGCGGTCGACGGCGGTGACACGCTGCGAGCGGTCCGGTTCGCCTTCTGGCTCGGCCTGGTCCTGAGCGTTCGCGGCGAGGTGGCCGTCGCCGGCGGCTGGTCCGCCCGGGCCCAGCGACTGCTCGCGGACCAGCCGGCCGACGTGGTGGAACGCGGCTACCTGCTGATCCACGACTTCTTCCGGTACCTCGACCAGCAGGACTTCCCGGGCGCGGTGCGGGTCGCGGCCGAGATCACCGAACTCGGCCGCCGGCATGCTGAACCAGATCTGCTGGCCCAGGGCCTGGTCTGCCAGGGCCGGACCCTGATGTACGCCGGCCAGGTGCCGGAAGGACTCGCGCTGCTGGACGAGGCCATGGTCGCGGTGGCTGCCGGCGAACTGTCGCCGATCTTCGCGGGCAACGTCTACTGCGCGATGATCGAGGCCTGCCAGGAGGTGCTGGACTTCGGCCGTGCCTCCGCGTGGACCACGGCGCTGACCCGCTGGTGTGACGGTCAGACCGGGCTGGTGCCCTTCACCGGTCAGTGCGCCGTGCACCGCGGTCAGATCCTGCGCCTTCGGGGAGAGTTCGCGGAGGCACTCGAGGAGTTCGAACGGGCTTGTCGCCGCTACGCCGCGTCGGGTGTCCAGTCTGCGGCCGGGTTCGCGATGAGCGAGGCCGGCGACGTACTGCGGATCCGCGGCGCCTACCCGCAGGCGGAGGATTGCTACCAGCAAGCCTCGGGGTTCGGCTACGAACCTCAGCCCGGGCTGGCCCTGCTGTGGCTGGCTCGGGGCCGCGCGCCGGCGGCCGGCGCCGCAGTACGGCGATTGCTGGCCGAGACTCCAGGGCCGGTGCAAAGGTCCCGGCTACTTCCAGCAGCGGTCGAAGTCCTCGTCGCCACCGGCAAGAGCGACGAAGCCGAAGCAGCCGCGACCGAGCTGACGAGGGTCGCGGAAAGCTTCGGGTGCAGCGGTCTGCGGGCGATGGCCGCATACTGCGCCGCGCTGGTGGCGGCCGCAGCCGGTGACGCCGACCGCGCTCTCCCCCAGGCCAGGCAGGCGAAGCAGTTGTGGAGCACCCTGCAGGCGCCGTACGAGGTTGCCCGTGCCATGGTCCTCGTCGGGCGGGCGTTCCGGAGCCTGGGCGACGAGGACTCGGCCACCGCCGAGCTGGCCGCCGCGCTCCGGATCTTCAGCGACGTCGGTGCCGTGGCCGGCCGGCAGGAGGTCGAGAAGCTGCTCGGCAGGAACGCGCCCGGAGGTCTCACCCAGCGCGAACTCGAAGTGCTGCAACTGGTTGCGGCCGGCAACAGCAACACCGAGATCGCTCAGCAGTTGGTCCTCAGCGACAAGACCGTTGCCCGGCACCTGTCCAACATTTTCGTCAAGCTCGACGTCCCGTCCCGGACAGCGGCGGTCGCGTACGCCCGCGAGCACGATCTCCTCTAGGCCTGCGGCGCTCGTAGGTAGGTGGCGCTCGAAAACAGGGTGAGGCCGACGCAGCGGCGGACCTAGCCTGGGCCCATGCCTGAATTGATCGAACCCACCGTCGACCTGCGGGATTCCTGGCTGAAGTCGGCGGCTGAGTGGGGATCGGAGACCCAGCACGGGTCCGGTCTGCAGGAGGACGACCAGGTCGGGACGGTCGAGGGATTCGTCCGCTGGATCGAGCGGCTGCGACGGCAACGTGACGGAGTGGTCGAGCCCGGTCGGGTGCCGGCGTCGTACTGGTGGGTCGTCGACGGCGGTGAGTACGCCGGTGCGATCACGCTGCGGTACGAGCTGAACGAGCGCCTGCTCGACGGTGGCGGCCACATCGGGTACGGCGTACGACCGTCGGCCAGGGGTCGCGGTCTGGCTTCGTGGGCGCTCGGGCAGATGCTCGACCGGGCTCGCGCGAGCGGTCTGGATCGCGTGCTGGTCACCTGCGACGACGAGAACCTCGCCTCGGCCCGCACGATCCAGCGCAACGGCGGTGTCCTGGAGGACGTCCGCGAGACCTGGCTGGGCCTGACCCGCCGTTACTGGATCGACCTCTGATCCCCGGCCTCACTCCATCCGCAGGCGCGCGGTGAGGGCGTGGCCGAACATCAGCTCGGCGTCGGCGATCGCCGCGGTTGACGGGGCGATCGTGCGGGCGCCTTCGGTCGTCAGGCGCTGGTAGGTGACCGTTTTCAGGAACTTGCCCACCCACAAGCCGCCGGTGTAGCGGCCGGCCCGGCCGGTGGGGAGAACGTGGTTGGTGCCGATCGACTTGTCGGAGAAGGCGACGGTTGCCTCCGGGCCGATGAAGAGCGAGCCGTAGTTGCGAAGGTGTTCGGCGTACCAGTCGTCCTGACTCGTTTGGATCTCCAGATGCTCCGGAGCGTAGGAATCCGAGACCTCGACGACCTCCTCGCGGGACGAACACACCACGACCGTGCCGTGGTCGCGCCAAGCGCCGCCGGCGACCTCGACGGTCGGCCAGTCCCCTGTCAGCCAGCGCTCGACCTCGGCGATCACCGCCGTACCGAAGGCCTGCGAGGTCGTGATCAGCAACGCCGGACTGTTGAGGCCGTGTTCGGCCTGGCCGAGCAGATCGGCTGCTACCAGGCGCGGATCGGCCGACTCGTCAGCGATCACGGCGACCTCGGTGGGCCCGGCCAGCAGGTCGATGCCGACCGTGCCGAACAGTTGCCGCTTCGCCTCCGCCACGTACGCGTTTCCAGCACCGACCACCAAGTCCACCGGTTCGACGTCCTCGACGCCGAAGGCCAGCGCGGCGAAGGCCTGCACGCCGCCCAGGCAGACGATCACGTCCGCTCCGGCGAGGTTCATCGTGTAGAGCTGGGGGCCGTAGATCCCGCGGCCGTCCCGGGGCGGCGCGACCGCGACGACCGTGTCCACCCCGGCCACCTTCGGCACGGTGACGGTCATGATCGAGGACGCGATCAACGGATACCGGCCGCCGGGCGAATACGACCCCACCTTGGCGATCGGCAGGTGCCGGTGGCCGAGCACCACCCCCGGCATCGTCTCGACCTCGAGGTCGGTCATCGTCGCCCGCTGAGCCCGGGCGAACCCCTCGACCTGGCTGCGAGCGAACTCCAGCTGCTCAGCGAGCTCGTCGTCGACAACAGCCGCCTTGATCTCGTCGGCCGGTACGACGAACGACCGCGGATCCCAGCCGTCGAGCCGCACCGACCAGCGCCGAATCGCCGGCAGCCCTTCGTGCTCGACCTCGGACAGGATCCGGCTGACGGTGTCGATCACCTCCGGCTGCCGCTCGACCTGCCGCGGCCATCCGGTCTTGAGGTGCTCGGCCATGACGATGCCTCCAGTGCCCGTAGCGACGTGCGGTCGCCGCGAAGATATGCGCCGGACGCCGGCCCCCGTAACGACCGGAGCGGACCGGAGTGGACCACGTCAGCCCTGCCCCGCCATTGGTCTACCCGGTGAGCCGCCCTGCTGACTTTCGACACCCCCGATTGGTGGTTGGGGTTTCCAACCAACTACGGTCGGCAGGACCGGTTTTCGATGGACAGGGAGTAGTCGAGCGTGTCCGGAACGCAACAGGCAACCGCCGGGGAGAAGACCTTCTTCGGGCATCCGCGCGGGTTGATGACGCTGTTCACCACCGAACTGTGGGAGCGCTTCAGCTACTACGGGATGCGCGCGATCCTGCTGCTGTACCTGACCGACAAGGCGCACGGCCTCGGCCTGGGCGAGTCGCTCGGCCAGGCCGTGGTCTCGATCTACGGCGCCTCGGTCTACCTGCTCTCGGTGCTCGGCGGCTGGCTCGCCGACCGGGTGATCGGCGCCCGCCGTACCGTCCTGTACGGCGGTGGCGTGATCGTCACCGGCCACATCTGCCTGGCGCTGCCGGTCGAGGGCATGGCGTACGCCGGTATCGCACTGGTTGCCCTCGGCACCGGATTGCTCAAGCCGAACGTGTCGACGATGGTCGGGAACCTCTACGCCAAGGACGACACCCGGCGCGACTCCGCGTTCTCGATCTTCTACATGGGCATCAACATCGGCTCGTTCTCGGCGCCGTTCGTGGTCGGATTCCTGCGCCGCGAGTTCGGGTTCCACGTCGCGTTCGCGGCCGCCGCGGTCGGTATGACGCTGGCGCTGGTCGCCTACGTGCTCGGGCGGCGGACCCTGCACGGCCGCGGTGACACCCCGCCGAACCCGCTCACCGCCGACGACCGGCCGACGATGCTGAAGATCACTGCCGCGGTCGCCGCGGTGCTGGTCGTCGTGTTCGCCTTGTCCGCCTGGCATTCCGGCGGTGTCGGCCCGAAACCGGTGGTCGACGCGATCTCCTACCTGTGCTTCCTGGCGCCGATCGCCTACTTCACCATGCTGCTCCGCAGCCCGCTGGTCACGCCGACCGAACGCCGCCGCGTCCGGGCGTACATCCCGCTGTTCATCGCCGCGATGCTGTTCTTCATGCTGTTCGAGCAGGCCGCGACCACGCTGACCACGTTCGCCGCGGACCGGACCGAGCTGAACCTGCTCGGCATCTCGATCTCGCCGGAGTTCTTCCAGTCGGTCAACCCGTTCAGCATCATCGTGCTGGCGCCGATCTTCGCCGTGATCTGGATCAAGCTCGGCGATCGCGGGCCGAGCATCGGCCAGAAGTTCGCCACCGGCCTGCTGCTGGCCGGCATCTCGTTCGCGGTGATGGCGCTGGCGTCGTCGATCTCGGGGAAGGACCTGGCCTCGCCGCTGTGGCTGGTGCTCGTGTATGTGATCCAGACCCTCGGTGAGTTGTTCCTCTCCCCCGTCGGCCTGGCAGCGACCACGATGCTCGCGCCGAAGGCGTTCACCAGCCAGATGATGGCGCTGTGGTTCCTTGCTCCCTCAGCCGGCCAGGCGATCACCGCCCAGGTCGTCCAAGCCACCACGGGCATCTCGGACACGGCGTACTTCGGTTGGCTCGCCGCCGTGACCATCGCGTTCGCCCTGATCCTCTACTTCCTGGCCCCCTGGATCCGCCGGCACGCTGACGTGCACGACGACACCGCAGCTACCTCAGCGCACTGAGCACGGCAGGAATCACCTCGGCAGCAACCAGCCGGAGTGTCTCCGACGCGCGCGCATGGGACAGCCCGGGCAACCGGGCCCAGTGCGCGAACTGGCTGAACCGCAACTCACGGCCGAGCGCGATCAACCGGTCCGCAACCTCGGCCGGAGTACCGACGAGATAGTCGTCGCGGTTCAGCCTCTGCTGCTTCCCCTGGCCGGCGTACTGCGCTAGCTGCCCTTCCAGATAAGCGATTCCGGGCTCGGCTTCGGCCCACGCCCGGTCCGGATCCGGGGCGACGTGCAGCACGCTCGTGCACACCAGTGGTAGGTCGATCTCCAGCTCATCGAGCAGGCGGCGCCGCGCGAGGAGGTCGGCCGGCGTCGCGCAGTACACGATCACGCCGTCCCCGAGCCGCGCTGCGCGTTCGAGTCCCGCCTTGGTGACTCCGCCGATGAATAGAGGGATCGGGCGCTCGGGCTTGGGGGTCACCTGCAGATCGTTCTTGCCTTGGAAATCGGGCGATCCCGACCAGGCTTGACGCAGTACCGCGACGCCTTCCTCGAGCAGCTGCGCACGGCGCCGGCGCTCGACGCCGAACGCGGCGAACTCCTCCGCCGCATAACCCTGCCCGATGCCGAGGACCAACCGACCACCCGAGAGCAGGTCGACCACCGCGGCATCCTCCGCGATCCGGAGCGGGTGGTGGAGCGGGAGGACGAGGATGCTGGTCCCGATTTGGATCCGCTGCGTGCGGGCAGCGATCGCTGCCGCCATCACCAGCGGGGAGGGCAACATCCCGTCTGCCGCGAGGTGGTGCTCGGGCATCCAGACAGTGTCGAAGCCGAGCTCCTCGGCGATGACGAGCTCTTCGAGGCACTCGGTGTAGTACGTGGTCAGGGACTCGCGGTGTGGCAGCGGTTGGCGGAAGTCGTGGAGGATGCCGAAGCTGGGTTGCATGCCCTTCAGGCTCGCCGCGCGGGTGCCGTTCGGTCCAATGCAATCTGCGGACGGAATCGATGCGGCGCGGGCATGTTCAACCTTGGGAGGGAGCTGGTTCCCGCTGCGGGGTGAGGATCGGGCATCGCAATCCGGCGATGCTCGACAGGTGACTGAACATCCGGTACCGCGCTGGGCCGACCGCCTCGCGCACGTGATCCCGTTCCTGGTCCTCCCGTCGAGTCTTTGGCGACTCGGCCTGGTCGCCGGCTCGTCGATGGGCGTGCTCGACGACGCCGGCCGCCGGGCGTATCTGCACGGCTTCGGTGAACACTTCTACGTCGTCTGCTTGAGCCTGTTCTCCGAGGCGGTCGCGCTGACCGCTTTCGGGATGGTCAGGCGGTGGGGCGAGGTGGTGCCGCGCTGGATCCCCTGGCTGGGCGGCCGCCGCGTCGCGCCGTACGCCGCCATCATCCCCGCGACGCTGGGCAGCCTCGCCCTGATCGCCATCTGGTCGTTCGCCTTCCGTGACGGGTTCACCGGCGACTTCTTGGCGTTCTCCTCCACCGCAGCCGAGATCCTGATGGTGGCCTGCTACGCCCCGCTCAACCTCTGGGGCCCGGCGCTCCTCGTCCTGACCTGGGCCTATTGGCGGCGCCGACGCCTCGAGCGGCAGCCGCACGCGGTTCTGGCCAGCTCCTAGGATGGTTGCCCCAGGCAAGCAGGCTTCAGCGTGAGCGGGGGCGTGGTTTCAGCCGTGTGCCGGGGAGGGCGGGCGCCGGCAGGGGTGCGCCGTCGTAACCGGGAACCATCGGGAAGCGGTGGCTTCCGCCAGACTCGATCGACGTCATCCAGTCGTTGCGTGCGGCAACCACTTCCTCGTGGGTGCGGCCGATGAAGTTCCACCACATCACGAGCTCCTCCTCGAACGGTTCGCCGCCGAGCAACAGGCAACGGGCGCCGTCCGGGGCAGCGGTCAGCTCGACCGACTCGCGGCCGCTGCCGAGGTAGGCCATCTCACCGAATCCCGGTGACAGCTCACCGACCCGCAGGGATCCGTCCACCACGAGTACGGCGTACTCGAAGGCTGCCGTCAGTGGGAGCGAGACGGTGCGGCCGGGTTCGATGCGGAGGTCGGCGCCGACGAGCGGTGTGTACGCCGGTGCGGGCGAGGTGACTCCCCCGACCGTCCCGAGCATCACCGTCGCCTCGGCGCCGTCGAGCACCAGGGTCGGCAGGTCGGCGTACGCGTTGAACGCGGGCGGGACGGCCGTACGCGCCGAATCGGGCAGCGCGACCCACAGTTGTGCGCCGTGCAGGGTCGGCGGCGCGCTGGGCAGCGAGACCTCGGAGTGCGCGATCCCGTTGCCCGCGGTCATGATGTTGAGTTCGCCGGGCCTGACCATCGCGTGCGACCCGACGCTGTCGCGGTGCTCGATCTCCCCCTCGAACAACCAGCTCACCGTCTGCAGACTCGTGTGCGGGTGGGGTGGCACGAGCATCCCGCGATCACCCGGTACGTCGTACGAGTCGACCCGGCCGGTCAGGTCGTCGGGGCCGTAGTGGTCGACGAAGCACCAGGCGCCGACCATCCTGCGGTTCTTGTTCGGCAGTAATCGGCGGACCTTGGTGGTCCGGCCGAGCACCACCTGCCGGGCCTCCAGCAACTCCTCCACCGGCCCGTCGGCCACACCGGCCGGGCAGACGATCTCGTCCGGATCCTTCTCCAGGTCACTCATACAACGAGTATGTACTTCGGCGGTCAACTCATCGTCGGCCGAGCCTGCGCGAACGTCCACCGGTGCCCTTCGAGGTCCTCGGCCTCGTAGCGGCGGTACCCGTGCTGGTGGATCTCGGAGACGATCTTCGCGCCGTACGCCGAACTCCGGCTGAAGTGCGCGTCGAGGTCGTCGACGTACAGCCAGATCGCGTGGTCGACCGGCCGTTCGCTGACAGGGTGCCCTTCGAGCTTGAAGAGCAGGATCGCTCGCCGGCCGACCTGGAGTTCGATCCAGTCCGGCTGCTCGCCTTCGGCGGGGATCTTGTCCCAGGACTCCAGTCCGAAGACGGTGTGCAGCCAACGCGCGGCCGCGGCGGGATCCTCGTAGTACAAGGCGATGCTGAGCCGGTCGAGCTCGCGCGGCTCTCCCGGCGCGGAGTCGCGGCGGGCGACCCAGGCGGGGAACCAGTGGATGACGTTCGGCCAGAAGTAGAACGCCTTCTCGCCACCTGGGACCAAGGCCTGCTCGACGGTGACTCTGGTGCCGCCGTCGAACGCTTCGAAGTCGATCCGGGTCTCGGTGTCGTCCACCTCGCTGCGATACGCGAATCGCTCGCCCGGCGCCCAGACGATGATCTTGCCCAGCACGAGGACGTCCTCGGCGGCTGTCTCGGTGGCCGGCTGGTAGACCTCCAGGATCCGGCCGCCGACGCCTGGTTCGATCTTCATCCCCACCGCCCGGGCGGAGTCGAAGAAGTTGATCGGGCCGCGGACCCACCACAGGTCGATGTCGTCGGTGAAGATCCGGAACGCCGTCAGCGGATCGGCACCGACCTCGACGGACGCGGATGCGGACTGCTTGGTCACGATGTCTCCCCAGTCTGATCGACGTACTTCTTGAACGCTCCCAGTTGCTCCTGCCAGTGCGCCTGCACCTGATCGAGCCAGGCCTGTACGGCGACCACGGGCTCGGCGCGCAACCGGAACACCCGCACCCGCGCGTCGTCCGCGACCCGCTCGTCGGTGACGACTCCCGCCGACAGCAGAATCCGCAAATGCCTGCTCATTGCGGGCGACGAGGTCCCCGTCGCCTGCGCCAGCCGACCGGCCCGCTGCGGCCCTTCGCCCAGCAACCGCACCACCTGCCGCCTGGTGGGGTCGGCCAGTACTTCGAAGAACCGATCCACCGAATCGTCCACCATGCGTCAATAGTTACAGCATCTGTTAACTATTGGCAACAGGTGGACGTTGTACGTCATCCTCGTCGCATGCTTCGACCTCTCGAACCCGCGATCATCTACCTGATCGTCGGCCTCCCCGGCGCCGGGAAGACAACTCGCGCCAAGGAACTGGAACTCAGCGCGCCGGCCCTGCGACTGACACCGGACGAATGGCAGCTCGCCCTGTTCGGCGACCAGAACCCGCCGGACAAGCGCGACCTCGTCGAGGGGAAACTCATCCAACTCGGAATGCGCGCCGCCGAACTCGGCACCAATGTCGTCTTCGACTTCGGCTTCTGGGGCAAGGACGAACGCTCAGCCCTCCGCTGGATCGCCGGCACCATCGGCGCCCGCAGCCAAGTCGTCTACCTACCGATCGACCACGAGGAACAACGCAAACGAGTCACCACCCGCTTCGCCACCACGCCCCACGAGACCTTCCAGATGAGCGACGTAGAACTCACCCAATGGCGCCTCCAATTCCAGGCCCCAGACGAGGAGGAGCTCCAAGGCACCCACATCCCACCCGCCCCCCTGGATCACGCCAGTTGGTCGGCTTGGGCGTCAGAACGCTGGCCGTCGCTGCCTGACATCTACACAGTTGCCGCCGAGTAGCCGCGGCGCAGTTCGCCCCGTGAGGGAGTCGAGCCCCGACGGAAGTGCCTGTACGCCGGGCGGGCGGGCCGACGCGAGCGAGCAGGACGACTTCGCCAGCCAACAAGCGCGCGGTGAGTACGACGGGTGGGGGCAAATACGAGCGAGTACGACGGCTGAGCCGGACGACACATGAGCGGTGAACTGAGGACTTCACCCGATGGGATCCGACCCACAGCGCCAGCAACTGAGCCGCGACGAAGGAGCGGCGAGCTACAGGCTCACCCGACGGGGTCCAGTTCGCTGCGCCAGCATCTGAGCCGCGACGAAGGAGCGGCAAGCAACCGGCTTCACTTGATGGAGTCCGACTCGCTGCGCCAGCAACTGAGCCGCGACGGAGGAGCGGCGAGCGGGCCGAGCGCCGACGAAGGAGGCGGCGAACGCTCGCCCCAGTTCGACGGGGATCCGCCTGCGGCGCGAGCATTTGAGCCGCGACGGAGGAGCGGCGAGATCGGGTGGGTGGGTGAGCGCCGACGGAGGAGGGCGCGAAAGGGGTGCTGTTAGGCGTTCGTCCACTCCAACAGCTTCTTGGCGTCCCAGGTGTTGATGACGTTCTCGATTGCGACGTCGCATTCTTCGGCGCGTTCGCAGCCGTAGGGTTGCCAGTCCAACTGCCCCGGGGCGTGTGCATCGGTGTCGATCGAGAAGACGCAACCCGTCTCAACAGCCAAGGAGAGCAGGCGCTTCGGCGGGTCCAGGCGTTCCGGCCGGGAGTTGATCTCGACCGCGGTACCGAACTGGCGGCAGGCCTCGAAGACGACCTCGGCGTCGAATTCGGACTCCGGCCGGGTGCCGCGGCCGCCGGTGATGAGGCGGCCGGTGCAGTGGCCGAGGATGTCGACGTGGGGGTTGGCGATCGCCCGGACCATGCGCTCGGTCATCGGTTCGGAGGCCATCCGCAGTTTGGAGTGCACGCTGGCGACGACGATGTCGAGGCGGGCGAGGATCTCGGTGTCGCAGTCGAGCGAGCCGTCGTCGAGGATGTCGACCTCGATCCCGTTCAGGATGGTGAAGCCGTCGAGTTCGTCGGCGAGCTTCTTGTTCAGCTCGGCGACCACCTCGATCTGCTGCAGGCGCCGCTCCCGGGACAACCCGTTGGCGACGGTCAGCCGCGGCGAGTGGTCGGTCAGCGCCATGTACTTGTGCCCGAGCCGAGCCGCCGTCCGCGCCATCTCCTCGATCGGGCTGCCGCCGTCGGACCACTCGGAATGCAGGTGCAGATCGGCCTGCAGCGCGGAGCGCATCGCAGTACCGGAATCCGTCAACGACCCCGCGGCCTGTTCCAGCTTGGTGAGGTACGACGGGGTCGCGCCGTCCATCGCTTCCACGATCACCGCTTCGGTCTTCGGCCCGATCCCCGGCAACTCGGTCAACGTGCCGGCCCGCTTGCGGGCCCGTACTTCGGCCGCGGGCAGCGCCTCGATCGTGTCCGCGGCCCGCCGGTACGCCTTCACCCGGTGCGTCGGCTGCCGGTCCCGCTCCAGGTAGTAGCCGATCGCCCGCAGCGCCTCGACCGCCTCCGCCACACCCGCCTTGTCACTCATGCCCACATCATTGCGCCTCGGGGGGACAACTGTGAGCTTCTGTATAGAAGGTGGGGGCTAGGGTCGGAGGATGGCAGCCAAAGGGCACAAGGCGCGGGCGGAGCGGTTGCAGAACGCGACCGGGGCGCTGGCGACGGCTGCAATGGCTGCGATGGACGAGAAGTTGCCGTGGTTCGGGAAGCTCTCCGCACAGGACCGGTCCTGGATCGGGCTCGTCGCGCAGTCCGGGATCACCGCGTTCGTCGACTGGTTCCGCGACCCGGACGCGCATTCGTCGATGCCGACCCGGATGTTCGGATCCGCGCCGCGGGAGTTCACCCGGGTGATCTCGTTGCACCAGACGGTCGACCTGGTCCGGACCACGATCGAGATGATCGAGAACACGATCGGCGAACTGCTGCCGAGCGAGGACATCCCGTTCGTCCACGAGGCGATGAACCGGTACGCCCGCGAGGTCGCTTTCGCCGCCGCGACGGTCTACGCGCAGGCCGCCGAGATGCGCGGCGCCTGGGACGCACGACTGGAAGCCCTCGTGGTCGACTCGGTGATCCGCGGCGAGGCCGACGAGTCGGTCCGCTCCCGCGCCTCCGCACTCGGCTGGACCGGCTCCGGTACTGCGAATGCCGGTACCGCGGGTTCCGCCGAGGTCGCCGTCGTCGTCGGCCGGGCGCCCTCGAGCGAGCCGGGCAGCACCAATGTGGCCGACGCCGTACGGCATGCCGCTCGGGAAGCCGGCGCCGACGCTCTGTGCGCGATGCAGGGCGACCGGCTGGTGATAGTTCTCGGTGGTACGAGTAAACCTGTCGAGATCGTACAAACGCTCGCCGAGTTCTTCGGGCCCGGTCCGATCGTCGTCGGACCGCTGGTCAAGGACCTGATGTCGGCCGTCACCTCCGCTCGCGCAGCCGTGGCCGGGCTCCGCGCGGCACCCGCGTGGCCGGGTGCGCCGCGACCCGTCCATGCCGACGAACTCCTGCCCGAGCGATCCCTGTCCGGCGACGGTCACGCCCGGCGTCAACTGGCGACCGACGTCTACGGCCCGCTCACCATGGGCGACGGAGTGCTGCTGGACACCGTTTCGACCTACCTCGATTCGGGCGGTTCGATCGAGGCGACGGCCCGGGCGATGTTCATCCACCCCAATACCGTCCGGTACAGGTTGAAACGTGTGGGCGAGATCACTGGCTACTCGCCCGGCAATCCGCGCGACAGTTTCACACTGCGTGTCGCACTGAGCCTCGGGCGCCTGCTCAACCCGGAGCCCGGCGCTGGCGTTTTATAGGATTCCTACAAAGTCGGCCCAGTAGAATTCGTGCCACATTGTGGCCCGGAAACCGCTCGGCTCAGGGAGAGTTGTCACGTGCTCGTCATCGTCGCGCCCGGACAGGGCGCCCAGACCCCAGGTTTCCTCGAGCCCTGGCTCGAGGACCCCGCCTTCGAGAACCGGCTGCACTGGCTGTCCGCGGTCGCCGGGCTCGACCTGGCCCACTACGGCACCAAGGCCGACGCGGACACCATCCGCGACACCGCGATCGCGCAGCCGCTGCTGGTCGCCTCCAGCATGCTGGCCGCGCTGGCGGTGTTCCCGCACCCGTCCGACGCGTTCGCCCAGATGGGCGCGGTCTCCGGGCACAGCGTCGGTGAGATCGCCGCGGCGGTCGGCGCCGGCGTGATCAGCGCCGAGCAGGCGATGGTGCTGGTCCGCGAGCGCGGCAAGGCGATGGCCGCTGCCGCTGCGCAGACCGCCACCTCCATGACCGCTGTGCTCGGCGGTGACCGCGAAGAGGTGCTGGCCAAGATCGCCGAGCACGGCCTGACCGCGGCGAACGACAACGGCCCCGGCCAGATCGTTGCCGCAGGCACCGTCGAGGAGCTGGCCGCCTTCCAGGCCGATCCGCCCGCCAAGAGCCGGCTCGTCCCCTTGTCGGTGGCTGGTGCGTTCCACACCAAGCACATGGCCCCGGCCGTCGACACGCTGGCCGGCTATGCGCGTTCGATCACCACCCACGACCCGCGGTCGCGGCTGATCTCGAACCGCGACGGCCAGATCGTGCACGACGGTCAGGACGTACTGCGCCGGCTCGTGCAGCAGGTCAACGCGCCGGTCCGCTGGGACCTGTGCATGCAGACGATGGCCGACCTGCAGGTCACCGGCATCCTGGAGATGCCGCCGGCCGGCACCCTGACCGGCATCGCCAAGCGCGCCTTGAAGGGCGTCGAGACGTTCGCCCTGAAGACCCCGGACCAACTGGACGACGCCCGCGCGTTCGTCGAGAAGCACGGCAGCCCTTCCGAGATCGACGCGTCGCCGACCTGGCGGCTGCTGGTGGCTCCGATGAAGGGCACGTTCACCCGCGAGGGTCAGACGCAACGCGAGCCCGGCGACGCCGTCGCGGCCGGAGAGGTGGTGGCGAAGGTGAAGAGCCTGCGTGACGAGCTGGAGGTCAGCGCCCCGCACGGTGGCATCGTGGTCGAGTGGCTGGTGGAAGAGGGCGACCCGGTCTCCCCCGGCCAGCCGCTGGTCCGGCTCCACCCGAGCGCGGGGAACTGACATGGGCGGCCAGATCAACCAGTCCATCGGCGCCGAGCACGCCGCCGTCCTGGGCCTCGGCTCGTACCGGCCCCGCCGCGTCGTGCCGAACGCGGAGATCCTCGAGCAGATCGACTCCAGCGACGAGTGGATCCAGACCCGGTCCGGGATCAAGGAGCGCCGCTGGGCCGATCCGGACGAGACGATCCTGATGATGTCGACCAACGCGGCCAAGGAAGCGCTGACCGACTCCGGCATCGACCCGGCCCAGATCGGCTGCGTCGTCGTCGCCACGGTCACGCATCTCTACCAGACCCCGGCGATCGCGACCCAGCTCGCCGTCGCGGTCGGCGCACCGACGGCCGCGGCCTTCGACATCTCGGCCGCCTGCGCGGGGTTCTGCTACGGCATCGCGATGGCGAGCGACCTCGTCCGCGGCGGCAGCGCGAAGTACGTGCTGGTGATCGGGGTGGAGCGGCTCAGCGACATCACCGACCGGACCGACCGCGGTACGGCGTTCATCTTCGCCGACGGCGCCGGGGCTGCCATTGTCGGTCCGTCCGACGAGCCGGGCATCGGCCCGGTCGTGTGGGGTTCGGACGGCACGCAGCACCAGGTGATCAGCCAGAAGGAGTCCTGGCAGGAGGCGGCCGGCAGCTACCAGTGGCCGCACCTGACGATGGACGGCAACCCGGTGTTCCGGTGGGCCTCGTTCGAGATGGCCAAGGCCGCTCAGCAGGCGCTCGACGTGGCCGGGGTGAAGGCCGAGGATCTCGACCTGTTCATCCCGCACCAGGCGAACGAGCGGATCACCGACGCGATGCGCCGGACCCTGAAGCTGCCGGAGACCGTCAAGGTCGCCCGCGACATCCAGCGGCAAGGCAACACGTCGGCCGCCTCGATCCCGCTCGCGATCGCCACGATGCGCGAGGAGGGTGAAGCCAAGTCCGGCGACCTCGCGCTGATCATCGGCTTCGGCGCCGGCCTGGTGTACGCCGCCCAGGTGGTCCGGCTCCCCTAAAAGATGTCCGGGACGGCTCAGGTGGCCGGCCCGGCGATTGTCACAGCAAATTCCGAAAGGGAAACCACAAAGATGGCCAGCACCGAAGAGATCCGTTCCAACCTCGCCGAGATCGTCAACGAGATCGCGGGCATCCCGGTCGAGGACGTCCAGCTGGAGAAGTCGTTCACCGACGACCTCGACGTCGACTCGCTCTCCATGGTCGAGGTCGTCGTGGCCGCCGAGGAGAAGTTCAGCGTGAAGATCCCCGACGACGAGGTCAAGAACCTGAAGACCGTCGGTGACGCCGTCTCGTTCATCGAGCGCGCCCAGAACGGCTGATCGAGACCACTCGATCTGTGCTGGCAGCCGTACTGCTCACCGGACCCTGTGGCCCGGTGAGCAGGCACCGGCCGCGCGGTACGCCGTACCGATGGCTGCTGCTGCACCCGATCCACAGCTCGCCTGCCTACTCGACCCACAGCTCTCACGCCGAAGGATGAGGTAACCATGTCGAAGACCCGAGTCGTCATCACCGGGCTCGGAGCGTCCACCCCGGTCGGGGGCGACGTCGCCAGCACCTGGGACGCACTGCTGGCCGGCAAGTCCGGCGCCAAGCTGCTGACCGCGGACTGGGTCGAGGAGCTACCGGTGAAGATCGCCGCGCCCGCCGCCGTCGAACCGACCGAGGTGATCGAGCGGGTCAAGGCCCGGCGGCTGGACCGCAACGCGCAGTTCGCCGTGGTCGCCGCTCGCGAGGCGTGGGCCGACTCCGGCCTGGCCGACGTGGAGCTCGACAAGACCCGGCTCGGTGTCGCCATCGCCACCGGCATCGGCGGCCTGCTCACCACCCTGGCGAACTACGACCTGCTGCAGAAGGGGCCGCGCCGCGTCTCGCCGCTGGCGATCCCGATGCTGATGCCGAACTCGGCCGCCGCGAACGTCGGCCTGGAGCTCGGCGCGCTCGCGGGTGTGCAGACCCCGGTCTCCGCCTGCGCCTCCAGCAACGAGGCCATCTCGCTGGCCGCCGACCAGATCCGGCTCGGCCGCGCCGACATCGTCGTCGCCGGTGGCGCCGAGGGATCGATCACCGCGCTACCGCTGGCCGCCTTCGGCCAGATGATGGCGCTCAGCAAGCGCAACGACGACCCCGAGCGCGCCTCCCGTCCGTGGGACGTCGACCGCGACGGCTTCCTGCTCGGTGAGGGCGCCGGCGTCCTGATCCTGGAGAGCTACGACCACGCGGTCGCCCGCGGGGCCAAGATCTACGCCGAGTTCGCCGGCTCCGGTATCACCGCCGACGGTCACGACATCGTCCAGCCCGACCCGACCGGCTCCGGCGCCGAGCGCGCGATGAACCTCGCGCTGCGCGAAGGCGACCTGGCCACCGGCGACATCGTGCACATCAACGCGCACGCCACGTCGACGCCCGCGGGCGACGTCGCCGAGGCGGTGGCGATTCGGAAGGCACTCGGCAGCGCCGCCGACCACGCCGTCGCGACCGCGCCGAAGTCGATGATCGGCCACCTGCTCGGCGCCGCCGGCGCGGTCGAGTCGATCGCCACCGTGCTCGCGCTGCACCACCGGGTGGTGCCGCCGACGATCAACCTGGACAAGCTCGACGACGGCGTACAGCTCGATGTCGCGACCGAGCCGCGCAAGCTCGGCGACGGCGACATCGCGGCGCTGAACAACTCGTTCGGCTTCGGTGGGCACAACGTCGCGCTCGCCTTCAAATCTGTGTAGTTCCGTCTGACGTAGCCCCTGTCCGCCCGACCTGGAGAGCCTGATGACCACTGCACCCGTGAAGCCGGCGAAGTTGCCGCGCGAGCAGGACCCGCGCAATCCGGTCAGCAGGCTCACCGCGCTGCTCGACCCCGGCACGCTCGAGCTGATCACGCCGGACGACCTGTCCGGCATGCTCGCCGTCCGGGGCACGATCAGCGGCGCTCCGGTGATCGCCTTCTGTTCCGACGCCACCGTGATGGGTGGGGCGATGGGCGACCAGGGCTGCGAGGTCGTGGTCAAGGCGTACCAGGTGGCCCGCCAGGAGGAGCTGCCGATCATCGGGCTGTGGCACTCCGGCGGTGCCCGGCTGGCCGAGGGTGTGCTGTCGCTGCACGCGGTCGGCAAGATCTTCTTCGAGATGACCCAGGCCTCGGGCAAGATCCCGCAGATCTCGGTCGTGCTCGGCCCGGCGGCCGGCGGAGCGGCGTACGGTCCGGCGTTGACCGATGTCGTCGTCCTCGGGCCGGAGGGCCGGATCTTCGTGACCGGTCCGGACGTGGTCCGCTCGGTCACCGGTGAGGACGTCGACATGCTGCGCCTCGGCGGTCCCGAGCCGCACGGCCGGCGATCGGGCGTCGTCCACATCACCACTGACTCCGAGGCCGCGGCGATCGAGAAGGCGCGCCGGCTGGCGGATCTGTTCGCGAACCAGGGCGACGTGTCCGCCGACGTACCGGACACCGACCTGTCCGGGTTGCTGCCGGAGTCGGCGAAACGCGCGTACGACGTCCATCCGCTGGTCGGCGGGGTGCTCGACGAGGAGTCCGGCGTCGAGCTGCACCAGCGGTGGGCGCCGAACATCGTCACCACCCTCGGCCGGCTCGGCGGCCGGACCGTGGGCGTGATCGCGAACAACCCGCTCCGCCTCGGCGGCTGCCTGGACGCGCTGTCGGCCGAGAAGGCGTCCCGCTTCGTGCGGATGTGCGATGCCTTCGGCGTACCGATGGTCGTGCTGGTCGACGTACCGGGCTATCTCCCGGGCGTCGGGCAGGAGTGGGACGGCGTCGTACGGCGTGGCGCCAAGCTGCTCCATGCTTTCGCGGAGTCGGTGGTGCCGCGGGTGACGCTGGTGACCCGGAAGACGTACGGCGGCGCCTACATCGCGATGAACGCGCGGTCGCTCGGCGCGACTCGGGTGTTCGCGTGGCCGCGCGCCGAGGTCGCTGTGATGGGTGCGATCGCCGCGATCCGGATCCTGCACCGCCGCAAGCTGGCCGAGGTGCCGATCGAGCTGCGGCCACAGGTCGAGGCCGAGCTCGCCGCCGAGCACGAGAAGATCGCCGGCGGGATCGAGCGGGCGCGCCAGATCGGCGTCGTGGACGAAGTCGTCGAGCCGAGCGCGACCCGCTCCGCACTCGCCGCCGCCATCGCAACCGCCGAAGCCGGCGGCCGAGTCCGCGGGCTGCACGGCAACATCCCGCTCTAGAAAACCCAACAGACAAAGAGAAAGGCGCGGACCGGATGGTCCGCGCCTTTCCACGTGGTGCGGCCGCTGTTGTACGACAACCGGGGGTGTCCCGACACCCGGTGGCCACAGCGGCCACGGTCTTGTTCCCCACCTTGGCCTCAACGTCTGGCCTTCAGCATGCTCGAAAATCTCGAAGAAATCTTCCCTTTGCGGGCTTTCTTCTGAACTTCTCAGGAAACTCCTAGACGACCTGATGAAGCCAACGAACGGGCGCGCCGTCGCCGGCGTACCGGAACGGTTCGAGCTCGTCGTCCCAGGGCCGGCCGAGCAAACGTTCGACCTCCTCGGTCAGATCAGCCTCACCACTCGCAGCCTTCAGCATCGCTGCTTTCAGCCGCTCCTCCGGCACCATGATGTCGCCGTGCACGCCGGTGGTCGCGTGGAAGATGCCGAGCGTGGGAGTGAACGAGTAGCGCTCGCCCTCGACGCCGTTGCTCGGCTCCTCGGTCACCTCGAACCGGAGCTTCTGCCAACCGCGCAGAGCCGACGCCAGCTTGGCCGCCGTCCCGGCTTCGGCCTGCCACGACAGCTCGGCCCGGTAGCTCCCTTGAGCCGCGGGCTGCGGCGTCCAGTCGAGTTTCACGGGCACGCCGAGTATGCCGCCCGCCGCCCACTCGACATGTGGACACAACGCCGACGGCACCGTGTGGACGTAAAGCACGCCACGAGTTGTCGCCACCGGGACCTCCTGTGTTCGAGGGGCGCCTTCCCCAGCGTTCTCGAACATGGACCGGAAAGCCCGGCGACAGCAGGTACATCTTGCACCACCCACCCCTCCAACACCAGCAACCTCGCCGTGTCAACTACATCACCGTCGTGTCGCGGTCCCGCAAACCGCGCGAAGCCCCTCGCGGCTGCTAGCCACTTCGGCGAGGGACTTCACGCGGCGGGACCGACCGTCAACGGTCCTGCGGTTGCTCGGTCACCAGCAACGGCTCACTGAGCGGGGCTGTTGTGGTACGCCGCGATCTTCCACTCGCCGTCGCGCTTCTCGAACACCCAGGTCGCGTTCACCTTGGCGCTGTCCGGCACCTCGCTCTGACCGGCGAACAGGATGCCGGATTCGCTGACGACGATCGCGGCGTCGTCGCCGAGAAAGCGGAGGCTGAGCTGCTTGTTGTACGTCGAACTGCCCTTGAGTGGTCCTGCGAACGCCTGTGCCATGCTTTCGCGGATCACGTCGCGGCTGTCCCGGAGCGAGCCGGGCATGATCGCGGTGGCGTCTTCGGTGTAGTCGGCAACCATCCCGGCGGCATCACCGGCCTCCCAAGCCTTGTAGGAGTCGACCAGCACGGCCTGGATGGCGGCCTCGTCCTGCACACGACTGTCTGACATCGAGATCTCCTCTGTGAGCGGTTCCACCGGGTGATCCGGTGAACTCGCGAATACATACCGGCGGGAAGGCCGGAACTCATCGCGCGCGCCGAAAAACTTTGCGCAGGGAGCTTCGTCAGTCGTCGAGCCGGGTCGCCAGACCGAAGGAGGCGAAGACCTCGGTGTCCTGGAACACCGAGTTGCGGCTGATGCCTTCGGTGGTGACGGTGAAGACCTGCACCGTGTGCAACTCATACCCGTCGCCGGTACGCCGGTACGCGGCGAAGCCGGCCTGCCCGTTCGCCGCTAGCGGCTCCAGGCGCCAATCCGTACCGGCCTTGTCGAAGACCCATTCCATGAACACGCCGTAGTTGCCGCGGCCCACGAACCAGTTGATCATCGGCGGCATCTCCATCAGCACGTCCTCGGTGAGCAGCCGCTTGAGACCCTCGATGTCGGCTCGCTCGAACGCCCGCATGTAGCGGTCGACCCAGGCGCGCTGCTCGGCCGCGGACGGCTCACGGGACCGGTCCTGCAGGACGCCGGCCTCCTTCACCCGGCTACGCGCCCGCTGCAAGGAACTGTTGACCGAGGCAACGGTGGTGTCGAGGACCTCGGCGGCCTCTGCCGCGGAGAAGCTGAGCAGGTCGCGCAGGATCAGCGCACCACGCTGACGAGCCGACAGATGTTGCAGTGCGGCAGCCAAGGCCAGGCGCAGGCTGCTGCGGTCGACAGCCGCGCGAGCCGGATCACCTGAACCCAGCAACGAGTCCGGCAGCGGCTGGAGCCAGGGGGTCTCGCCGTGGACGAGCGGTCCGCGAGGGTCCGACGGGGGCACCAGGCCCGACGGCAGCGGCCGCCGACCTCGGACCTCCAAGGCGGTCAGGCAGGCGTTGGTCGCGATCCGGTAGAGCCACGTGCGCAGTGAACTGCGGGACTCGTCGTACTGATCGCGGGCCCGCCACGCTCGAAGGTAGGTGTCCTGGACGAGGTCTTCGGCGTCGTGGGCAGAGCCGAGCATGCGGTAGCAGTAGGCCAGCAACTCCGACCGGAACGGTTCGATCAGCTGATCGAAGCTCGCCACCTCGGTCGCCACCCCACTCACCTCCTCTGCCGCTGTCGACAGGACCCTATCCGGAGGCGCCGACAGTCAGGCCGACTCGCGATGGATCAGGCGGGTGGGGAGGATGAGCGGGCTGGGCCGGTCGCCCGACATCAGCGAGAGCAGCATGCGGGCCATCTCCCGGCCGAGCGCCTCGATCGGCTGGTTGACAGTGGTGAGCGGCGGGGTCGTGTGGCGAGCGGCCGGGATGTCGTTGAAACCGATGACCGCGACATCGCCGGGGACCGTGCGGCCGGCGCGCGCGAGCGTCCGGAGCGCGCCGATCGCCATCTGGTCCGAGGCGATGAAGACCGCGTCGAGCTCAGGCGCCCGGTCGAGCAGCCGGCCCATCGCCGTACTGCCGCCGTCCTCGCTGAAGTCACCCGGTTCCACCAGCGAGTTGTCCAGGCCGGCGACCGCGAGGGCCTCCTGAAACCCTTGCAGGCGGGCGATTCCGGCACCCTCGTCGATGCGGCCGGTGATGGTCGCGATCTTGCGCCGGCCGGACGCGATCAGGTGTTCGGTGGCCAGCCTCGCGCCGCCACGGTTGTCGGCGTCGACGTAGTACCGCGCCTCGATGTTGAGCGGCCGGCCGCCGAAGACGACCGGCACCGACGCCTGGTGGGCAAGCGCCGCCAGCGGATCGTCGCCGTGCAGCGACATCAGCATCACCCCGCCGGCCTGGTGGGTCCGCAGCAACTGCTCGAGCCGTGCCTGCCCGCGGGTTGAGGTGGCCAGCGACAGCATCAACTCGAGGTCGGTCTCCTCCAGTACGGCGTTGACGCCGACCACCACCTCGGCGAAGAACGGATCGGCGAACATCGCCGGGTCGTCACCCGAGATCGCCAGGACGACGGAGCCGGCTTGCCGGGTCGCCAGCGCACGAGCCGTTGCATTGGGCACGTATCCGAGGTCGTCGACCGCCCGGAGTACCGCCTCGCGTTTGGCGCGGCTGACGTGCGGCGCGTTGTTGATCACGCGCGAAGCGGCGGAGCGCGACACCCCCGCCCGCTCGGCGACCTCGTCGAGCGTCGGCTGCCGCCTGGGCGTATCGGTCGTCACCTGGTCCAAGGTAGTCGTCCCAACTCGGCCGGGGAGCACCGACCTTCGCCCGTCCGGTGGGCACACGCGCCGGTCGACCCCGAGCACGGTGATCGGGACCTGTTTCCGGGAGCGCTTCCAGTCGACCATAGAGCAAATGGATCGAGGTTGGAAGTGCTTGGTTTCCGAGCAACTCTCGCCCTTGACACGCCGGAGCGCCCTCGGAACCATGCTGAGGGACGCCGGTGGTTCGACCGTCGAACTGAAAGCGCTCCCAGCACATTTTCCCCTCCCGGAGGCCGCCTCATGTTTCCTTTCCGACGGCGAGCAGGTACCGCCCTGACCGCTCTGGTTCTCACCGTCCCACTGGCAGTCGTCGCCACGGATACCGCGGCGCTCGCCGCAGCCACGCAGTACGAGCGGGTGCTGAACGGGACCTTCGACTCCGGGAGCGAGAGTCCTTGGTGGACCAGCGGTAACACCCCGGCGAGCGTCGTCGACGGCCGGTTGTGCGCCGACATCCCGGCCGGGACGGTCAACCCGTGGGACGCACTGATCGGGCAGGACGACATCCCGTTCGAGAGCGGTCAGCCGTACACGTTGCGGTTCGACGCGTCGGCCTCTCGCGCGGTGGACTTCCGGTCCGTGGTGCAGTTGGGCGCTGCGCCGTACTCCTCGGTGCTGAACGAGACCGTCAGCGTCGGCACGACCCCGCAGACGTTCGCCTTCACCGCCAACTCCACAGTCGACAGCGCCCACGGCCAGGTCACCTTCCAGGTCGGCGGCGCGACCACGCCGTACACGTTGTGCCTGGACAACATCAGCTTCGTCGGCGGGATCGTGCCACCTGGTGGGGTACGGGACTTCGGCTCGCCGGTGCGGGTGAACCAGGTCGGCTATCTCACCACCGGTCCCAAGCGGGCCACGTATGTGACGGATGCGACCGGCCCGCTCGGCTGGCGCCTTCTCGACGCAGCGGGCACCGCCGTCGCGACCGGCAGCACCAGCCCGTACGGCGCGGACGCGATGTCGGGCGAGAACGTCCAACGGATCGACTTCGGAGCATTTCGCTCGAAGGGACAGGGCTATCGCCTGGCCGTCGGTGACGACGTGAGCGAGCCGTTCGACATCGGCGACGACATCTATAAGGCGCTCCGCGGTGATGCGCTCGCGTACTTCTACAACAACCGGAGCGGCATCCCGATCGAGGCCCAGTACGTCGGGGACGCCTATGCGCGGGCGGCCGGGCATCTGGGGATCGCGCCGAACAAGGGCGACACGTCCGTGCCGTGCTTCCCGGGGACCTGCGACTACAGCCTCGACGTACGGGGCGGTTGGTACGACGCGGGCGATCACGGCAAGTACGTCGTGAACGGCGCGCTCGCGGCGTGGCAGTTGCTGGATCTGTACGAGCGGTCCGCAACGCATCGGGATCGTGGTGTCGCCGACCGGACGCTGCGGATTCCCGAAGCGGGGAACGGCGATCCCGACGTACTGGACGAGGCGAAGTGGGAGCTCGACTTCCTGCTCCGGATGCAGGTCCCGGCCGGGCAGCCGCTCGCCGGGATGGTGCACCACAAGATTCACGACGAGAAGTGGACGGGGCTGCCGCTGGCGCCGGCGGCGGATCCGCAGCAGCGGTACCTCTATCCCCCGTCGACGGCGGCCACGCTGAACCTTGCGGCGGTCGGTGCGCGATGTGCGCGGGTCTACGCACTGTGGGACCGGAAGCTCGCCGGCCGGTGTCTGGTGGCTGCCCGGACGGCATGGAAGGCGGCGTTGGCGCATCCGGCGATCTACGCGCCCGCTGGAGGCGAAGGCGGCGGCGCGTACGACGACACGAAGGTGACGGACGAGTTCTCGTGGGCGGCTGCTGAGTTGTTCGCGACCACTGGCGATTCGTCGTACAAGAAGTTCGTCACCACGACGCTCTCGGCCGCCGACGGCTTCTCGTGGCAGGAGACCGGCGGGCTTGCGGATCTCGCGCTGGCACGGATGCCGTGGCGGTTGTCGCCGGTGGAGTTGGCGAAGCTCGTCGTACGGATCAGCAAGGTGGCCGACAAGTACGTCGCCGATCTGCGCGGGCAGGGGTTCGCGAACCCGTTCCTGCCTGCGGACGGGAAGTACGTCTGGGGATCGAACAGCGCGGTCGCCAACAACTCGATGATCATGGCGACGGCTTACGACCTGACCCATCGGGCCAGGTACCGCGATGCGGCGCTGGAGGCGATGGACTATCTGCTCGGGCGCAACGCGATCAACCAGTCGTACGTGACCGGGTACGGCGAGCGGGCCAGCCACAACCAGCATCACCGGTTCTGGGCGCACTCGCTCGATCCGTCGCTACCGTCGCCGGCGCCCGGATCCCTGGCGGGTGGACCGAACTCAGGGTTGCAGGATCCCGTTGCCGAGCGCAACCTTCAGGGCTGCGCCCCGGCGACCTGCTACCTCGACGACATCGGGTCCTACTCCACCAACGAGGTCGCGGTGAACTGGAACTCGGCACTCGCCTGGATGACCGCGTTCGCGGACAGCACCGGTCGTCACAGCTGAAACCGAGGGCCCGCCGTACGCCGGTACGGCGGGCCGCTCTGGTTACGGGAAACGAGAAGCCAGGGCGACGCAGGCGCCGGCCGCGGCGAGGGTGAAGAGCATGGCGATCCCGGCGAATCTCGACGTGATCTCCTTGTCGACCTTGTCGTAGCCGACCGAGGAGCCGATGTCCTTGTAGACGTCTTCGAGTTCGCCCGCCGACTCGGCCGTGTACGCCTCGCCGCCGCTGATCTCGGCGACGCTGCGGAGCTCGGCGCGGTCCGGTGGGACGCGCTGGCGGATGCCGTCCATCTCGATGAAGCCGGAGTCGGTGCCGAAGGTGATCGTGTAGACCGGCGTGTTCTTCGCTTTCGCCGCCTGCGCGCCTTCCTGCGCCGTCCGCCCCACCGTGCGCTTGCCGTCCGACAGCATCACGATGCGCGCCGGGGCCGGATCGTTCGGATGCTCCGGGTCCGGCGGGACCTGGGTCAGCGCCTGCAACGAGGTGAAGATGCCCTCACCGGTGGCGGTCGACTCGGCCAGCTCGAGCCCGTCGATCGACCGGACGACGGTCGACCGGTCGGTGGTCGGCGGGACGATGATGGACGCCGTACCGGCGAAGTTCACCAGCGCCACGTTGAACTTGGCCGGCAGCGCGTTGACGAAGTTCTTCGCCGACTTCTTGGCCGCCTCGAGCCGGTTCGGGTCGACGTCGGTCGCCATCATCGACAGCGAGACGTCGATCGCGACCACGATGGTGGCCCGCTCGCGCGGCACCTTGACCTCGGCCTTCGGCTGGGCGAACGCAAGGATGCAGGACGCGGTCGCCAGCAACGCGAGCACCACGGCCACATGCCGGCGCCACTGCGGCCGGCGCGGCGCGACCCGGTCCAGCAGCGCGATGTTGGTGAACCGCAGCGCGTACTGCGCTCGCCGGTGCTGGAGGAAGATGTACCCCGCGACGACGAGCGGGATGAACAACAGGAACCACAGTCTGGCCGGAGACAGGAACTCCATCAGCGAGCCACTCCCTTCGGCGGTTGATGCAAGCGCGGTGCCATCCGCCGGTAGGCGAGCACGAACCGCACGGTGTCGGCCACCCAGTCGCGATCGGTCCGCAGGACGAGGTGCCCGGCTCCTACCCTACGCAGTGCGATCCGGGTCCGTTCCCGCTGCGCGAGTGCGGCCGCTGCGTACTCGTCGCGGACCCGGCGCTTGCGGGTGTCGATCTCGCGGATCGCGCCGGTCTCGGGGTCGCCGATCATCACGACACCGATATTGGGCAGCTCCAGCTCGCGCGGGTCGATGATCTCCACCGCGAGCACCTGGTGCTGCGCGGTCAGCTTGCGCATCGCCCGCTCCCAGGACGGCTCGAGCCGGCTGTCGACCTCGCCGTCCTCGGGGGTGAGGAAGTCGGACACGATCACGCGCAGGCCGCGTTTGCGTTGCGTCCGGGCCATCGAGTCCAGCGCACCGGCCAGGTCGCTGCGGGCCTGGAGCTCACCGTTGTCCTGCTCGGCCAGCAAGGCGCGGAGCAGGCCGTAGAGCGCCAGCCGGCCGGACCTGGCCGGCCAGCGCCGCAACGACGAGTCGCGAAGCATCAGCCCGCCGAACCGGTCACCGAGCCGGTGGGTGAGGAACCCGACGGTGGCAACCGCTGCCACCGCGAGCTCCCGCTTCTCCAGCTGCGACGTACCGAAGTCCATCGAGGCCGAGAGGTCGACCAGCGCCCAGGTCTCCAGCTCGCGGTCGGCGATCAGATCGCGGACGTGCGGAACCGTAGTACGGGCGGTGACGGCCCAGTCCATCCGACGGACGTCGTCACCGACCTGGTACTCGCGGGCCTCGGCGAGCTCGGTCCCCGGACCGGGCAGCAGGCCGAGGTGTTCGCCGTGCAGGTAGCCCTCGAGCCGGCGGACGACCGTCAACTCGAGCCGCCGCAGCGCACGCTCGGGAGCGAGCTGCGAGATCGTCATCGCAGCCCGCGGGTCTGGTCGGTTGGCCATGCGGTTAAACGAACTCGGGGCGGCCGCTGCCGTCGTTGCCGTCGCGCCAGACCGGCTGCGGCGGGGGCACGGTGGCGAGGATCCGCTCGACCACCGCCCGCGGGTCGATGTTGTCGGCGACGGCGTCGAAGGTCAGTCCGAGCCGGTGGCCCATCACGTCGAGCGCGACGGTCTGGACGTCACTGGGCAGCAGGTAGTCGCGCCCGTGGATCAGCGCGAGCGCCCGGCCGGCCGAGACCAGGCCGAGGGTGGCACGCGGGCTGACGCCGAGCTCGATGATCGGCTCCAGGTCCGGCAGGTGGAAGTCCGACGGCGTCCGGGTCGCCATCACCAGGCGTACGGCGTACTCGGCGACCAGGTTGTGCACGAACACCTGCTCGGCCGAGCGCTGCAGCTCCATGATCGTCTCGGGCTTGAGCATCTGGCGCGCCTGCGGCGGGTCGACACTCATCCGGCGGAGGATCTCGAACTCCTCGTGCCCGCGCGGGTGCGGCACGTCGATCTTGACCAGGAACCGGTCCCGCTGCGCCTCGGGCAGCGGGTAGACGCCCTCGGACTCGATCGGGTTCTGGGTCGCGATCACGATGAACGGCTTCGGCATCGGGAAGGTCTGGCCGCCGATCGACACCTGCCGCTCCGCCATCAACTCCAGCATCGCCGACTGCACCTTGGCGGGCGCCCGGTTCACCTCGTCGGCGAGGACGAAGTTCACGAAGGTCGGGCCGAGCTCGATGTCGAACGCTTCCCTGGTCTGCCGGTAGATCCGGGTGCCGACGATGTCGGACGGCACCAGGTCGGGGGTGAACTGGATCCGGGCGAACGACCCGCCGACCACCGAGGCGAAGGTCCGGACCGCCAGGGTCTTGGCGACACCGGGCACACCCTCCAGAAGGCAGTGTCCCTTGGCCAGCAGGGACACCATCAGGGTCTCGACCATGTGCTCCTGCCCGACGATGACGCGTTTGACCTCGTTGATGGCCTCGCTCACCAAGTGGGACTGCTGGGCGACTGACCCAGCGGGCACAGTGGTTTCGGTCATGCCTGTCCTTCCGGGGTCCACTTCGGACCGTAGCTGCTCGCGAACTGCCGCCATTCCATCAGATCCCCGGGTCCGGCCACGACCGCGCCCCGCCCGTTCCTCTCCCCATCCTCCCCACCCACCCAAATCCACAACCCCGTACGCCGCGCGCGCCGACTGCGGCGGGCTGAGCGCACGGCGCACCGGCCGGCTGGGCGGACGGCGTACCGGCGGACTGGGCGGACGGCGGACCGGCGGACTGGGCGGACGGCGGACTGGGCGGGCGGCGTACCGGCGGGCTGGGCGGACGGCGTACCGGCGGGCTGGGCGACAGTGCTACCAGGTGTCTGGAAGGATTGGTGGCGATGACCGCGACCGACTCCCGACCCGACGCGCCGCCGGCAGGCCCTCCAGCAGGCCCTCCGGCCGGGCCGCCGTCCGGCGCACCCGCGCGGGTGATCCCGGAGGGTCTTCCGCTGCTGCCGGAGGACCCGCCGCGCGTCGGTGAGTTCTGGCTGCGAAGCAGGCTGGGGGCGAACGCGGCCGGCTATCTGTACGCGGCGAGCGACGAGACCGGCCGGTCCGCGGTGGTCGCGATGATGACCGAGGGCTCCGCCGACGACGCGGCCGCGCGGGACCGGTTCGTGACAGCCGTCGACAAGCTTCCCGACGAGGCAGTCCTCGCCCACAACGACACCGATGACGACGACCTGGCGCTCTGGGTGGCGCTCGGCCCGATCCGCGAGGACGACGGCTCCAGCGCCGCGGCCGACGAGCGGCTGATCGCCGAGCGCCGCGGCGAAGAAGTGCTGTCGGCCGTCCTGATGGACCGGATCCCGCAGCTCGGCCGGTTCCGCGGCCCGGACTACCGGCATCACTGGGAGAACCGTCGCCGCCCCGGCCTGTTCCGGATCTGGCCACTCCCCTGGCCCGCCGTACTGCGGCCCGCCTCCCGCCTCGCGCTCGCCCTCGCCCTGCTGACCATGGCGATCATCATGGCGGTCGCCATGTTCATCGCCTGGCTGTTGTTCAGGAACGCGCCCGAGGTCGACCCGGGTCCGGTGATCCCGACGAACTCGAACGGGACCACCACCGTCACGGTGACCCCGACGACGCCACCGCCGGGCACCGAATCGCCCACCAGCCCAGGTCCCTCGCAGACCCCGGGCAGCCCCACGGTCTCTCCGACCGGCCCGATCCCCACCGACATCCCCAGCGGAACCGGCAGCCCCGGCGACGACCCGGGCGACCGCTTCTGATCGATCGGCAAGCCTCGGCCACCGTCAAGGTCCAGCTTTCGGTTTGCTCGGTCGGCATGCAGTTTGCGACGGGGGCGTCTGTCAGCCGGCCAGCAGCTTCCTCAGTTCGTGGTCTGTCCACAAAGAGGCCGGTACCGGTTGGCGGACCAGGGCCGCGTCGGCGCGGATCTCGGCCGGGCTGGCCGCGCCGATCAGGACCGAAGTGACGGCAGGGTGCCGGCTCGGATAGGCGAGCGCGACCTGCGGCAGCGATACGCCGTACGCCTCGCAGACTGCCGCGATCCGGCGGGCGCGGACGTTCGTGACGTCGACGTTCGCGCTCTTGGACCGGTCGATCTGCAGCACTTCCGGCGTCAGCACGCCGGAGACGATCGCCGCCACTTCGCGTGCCTGGCAACGGTCGAGCAGCGGCCGGGCCGATTGGTCGAGCAACGAGTACTGGCCTGACAGCAGGACGGTGTCGACGTCGGTGTCGCGGACGAAGCGATCCAGTTCCCGCCAGTCGTCCATGGCCGCGCCGATCGCATGCAGGACGCCTTGCCCGCGGAGCTCGTGCAGCACCGGGTACGCCTCGTCGATCGCCTGCTGCCAGTGCTCGCCCGGATCCTGGATGAAGACGAGGTCGACCGACTCCAGCCGCAGCCGCTCGAGGCTCTCGGTGAGCGAGCGTCTGATCCCCGCGGCGGAGAAGTCGACCCGCAGGCCGCGAGGCGTCACGATGCCACCGACCTTGGTGGAGACGAGGTACTCGCCCCGCGGGTGCCGGGCGAGCGCAGTACCGAAGCGTTGTTCGGAAACGCCCAGCCCGTACGCCGGAGAGGTGTCGAAGAACCGGATGCCCGCGCCGTACGCCGCATCGATCGTGCTGGTCGCCCGGGCATCCCCGTCCGGCGCGGGCAGATTGCCGATCGGCGATCCGCCCAGGCCGAACCGCGGCGGCCGGAACCGGTGCGTCGAGCGGCTGAGGAGGACATGACTGGGAGCGGTCATCGGGCTCCTCCCATCCCTGGCCGGTGTAAGTACCAGGATCAGGGCTCTGCGACGACTTCGCATCTCGACCGACGCGGTGCGGTTGAAGCGATGCGGTGCGATGCGGTGCGGTGCGGTGCGGTGCGGTTGAAGCGGTTCGGAGCGAGAACAGCGATGCAGGGGTGGAACCCGCCCCGGCTCCACCCCTGCATCAGCTCATCGGCCGGCCCCGGTCAGGAAACCTTCGGCGCCCAGTCGAGCCCCTCGGGCCCGTCGTCGCCGGCGATCGGCCCGGTCAGGGAGTAGCTGTGGCTGCCGTCCGGCAGGTACCCACGGACCTTGAACCGCTCGTCGGTGTCCTCCGGATCCGGCAGCGCGTTCCGGTTGAACTGCAGCGCCGCGATCTTCTTCCCGTCCGGCGACCAGGCGACCCCGATGTAGAAGATCCCTTGCGGATAAGCCTGGTAGCTGATCCGGAACGGCTCACCGGCACCACTGCGCGGCAGCGAGACGAGCTCGGTGTGCTCGGCACCGCGGTACCGGTTGGTGACGAAGGCGATCTTCTGCGAGTCCGGCGACCAGTCCGGGTAGTTGTTGATCACGCCGACCGGACTGGACGTCAAGGTGCGCGGATTGGTGCCGTCCGGATGGACCAGCTTGATCGCATTGCCCGTGCTGAAGGCGATCCGGGTGCCGTCCGGCGACCAGGCCGGCGAGGTCAGCCGGCCCGTTCCGGCCGGTGCCGTCCAGATCGGCGACCGCGCACCGGTTCCGACGGCGATCCGGTCCAGCTTCGAACCGTAGGCCGCGACGATCGAGTGGCCGTCCGGCGACCAGGCCACTCCGATCGCGTAGTGCTCCCCGTCAGCGGGATAGGTGTACACCAACCGCTCGCTGCCGTTGCTCAGCGTGCGGGTCCAGACGGAGTAGTCCCGGACGAAGGCGACCTGCCGGCCGTCCGGCGAGAACTTGGGCCGGTCGCCCGCTATCTCGGAGCTGTACGGCGCCGGTGTCCCGCCCGGCACGACGACCAGCCCGCCGTACTGCACGAACACCAGATTGCCGTTCGCCGGAGTGGCTGCGCCGGCCGGTACTGCGGTGGTTGCTGCCAACCCGATCACACACAGCGCAGCCAGCATCGATCTGAGTTTCATCTGCTCCCCCACGGAACGTCTGATCGCGTGATCCCCCACGCCTCCTCGCGCACGCTACGGAGCAGGCTCGACAACTGCAAGGCCGGACCAGCTGCAACAAGCTGCAGCTGGTCCGGCCCTGGTACTCCGTCAGCGACCCGAGGTGTAGAGGTCCTTCACCTCCGTGTCGGTCAGAGCACGGTCGAAGAGGTGGACCTGGTCGGCGCTGCCGTCCAGGTAGTCCACCGAGTTGCCGCCGAACTTCGCCCGGCCGATCAGCGTGTGCCCGGTCGACGTCGAGTCCAGGCTGCAGGCGGCCTTCGTCGCCACCAGTTCGCCGTCGACGTACAGCTTCAGCTCACCCTTGGCGGCATCCCGTACGCCGGTGAGGTGGTACCACTGGCCAGGGTTCGGCTTGGTCGGCGACAACGCCCGCAACCCGGTGAAGCTCATCGCGAACCGCTGGTCGGCACCGGAGTACTGCAGGAAGAAGGCGCTGTCGCGATCGCCGTCCTGGCTGACCACGGTCTGGAACGAGCCATCGGCCTTGTTCAGCTTCACCCACGCGGACGCGGAGTAGCTGCCGGCGGTGTCGAGGAGCTGCGCACCCGTGTCGACGAACTGCCCGGATCCGTTCAGGACAAGGGCCTGCCCGTTCTTCCCCGGTCCGAACGTCGCGCCGCCGACGAGGGTGCCGTCATTGTTGCCGACGGCATCTTCCGCGGTTCCGTCGAGCGGGTAGAAGTGGATGCCGTCGATCCCCGGCGTACCGGGCGGCGGGGTCGGGCCGGAGGTGCCGGTGCCGTCCGCGCCGCGGATGATCGACTCGTTCACCGCGCGGACCTGGGCGAAGTCCATCTTCGGAACCTGGCGGTCATAGGTGTAGAAACCGTTCAGCTCGCCCTCGACGTCGGTGATCTGGGTATAGACGGAACCACTGATCCCACAGGAGTTGGCAGACCGCAGTACGTCGCGCTGGTTCTCGACGTACCGGCGGGTGAGGGTCGCGCTGTCCGGCGTCATCTCGTACGCGAAGCCGTCGCCGAACCACATGTGATCGGGGACCTTCAGGCCGAACCCGCCGTGCTCGCCGTCCACCGAGACCCGATCGCCGGCCGGACTCGGCGTCGCCGGGCCGAGATACGCGTGATGGTCGATGATGTCGCCGCGCCCGGAGTCACCCAGGGAGTCGCAGCAGTTCATGCCGCTGTGGGCGTTGACGAGTCGCGACGGGTCCTGCTGCTTCACGCTGTCGGCGATCCGGCCGGTCTCGGCGAGGTCCCACTCACCCCAGCCCTCGTTGAACGGCACCCAGGTGGTGATCGAGGTGAAGCTCTTGTGCTCGTCGACCAGCTCGTGCAGTTCGGCCTTGAACTGGGCTTGCCAGGGCGCCGGGATCGGGTCCGGCTTCGTGGCCGGCATGTCCTGCCAGACCATCAGGCCGAGCTTGTCCGCGTGGTAGTACCAGCGATCGGGTTCGACCTTGATGTGCTTGCGGACCGTGTTGAACCCGAGCGCCTTGTCCTGCTCCAGATCGAACTTCAGCGCCGCGTCGGTCGGCGCGGTGTTCAGCCCGTCCGGCCAGAAGCCCTGGTCCAAGGTGGCCAGGTTGAACAGGATCTTGCCGTTCAGCGCCATCCGAAGCTTGCCGTCGGCCCCTTTCACCTTGCCGACCGAGCGCATCCCGGCGTACGAGCCGACCTGGTCGACGGTCTTGCCCCGGTCGATCAGTTTCACCTTCAGGTCATAGAGGAACGGGCTGTCGGGTGACCACAGCTTCGGGTTCCTGATCGGCAGCCTGAGCTCGGTGTCCGCCTTGCCGCGCACGGTCCCGACGACACGCTGACCGTCGTACGCCGTGGCCTCGACGCTCAGGCCGGCCGGGCCGCTGGTGTCCGCAGTGAGCCGCAGACTGCTGGTCGGCAGGTCGGGGGTGAGTTGGAGGCGGTCGATCGAGGAAGTGGCGACGGGCTCCATCCAGACGGTCCGCCAGATCCCGGAACTGCCCTGGTAGAAGATGCCGTGGTCGGAGACCTCGCGCTGCTTGCCGATCGGCTGGAAGGTCTCGTCGGTGAGGTCCTCGGCCCAGACGATCAACTCCTGCGGGCCGGACTTGTGCAGCACACTCGTCACGTCCACGTCGAAGCCGTCGTAGCCGCCTCGATGGGTGGCGACCTGACGGCCGTTCACCCAGACCTTCGCGTCGTAGTCGACCGCGCCGAAGTGCAACAGCAGCCGCTTCTGCTTCCAGTTGTCCGGAACGGTGAAGGTCCGGCGGTACCACATCCGGTCCTCGTGCCGCTGGACGCCGGACAGCGCCGACTCGATCGGGTACGGCACCAGCACCTTCTCCGCCAGCGTCTTCCCGATCGGCGGCGCCTCCCCGGTCGCGGCGGCCGCGAACTCCCACAATCCGTTGAGGTTCTGCCATTGCGGGCGAGTCAACTGCGGACGTGGGTACTCCGGCAAGGCATTGCTCGGCGAGACCTGAGCCGTCCACGGCGTGCTCAGTGGCGGCGTCCCGGCCTGCCAGCCGGCTGTCGGTACTGCGGCGTCGGGTGGCGGCGCCGCGGTGGAACTACCGGCCGCCAGTGCGGTGGCGGCGAGGAGACCCGCCACCGCGACCGCGGCCACTCGTCGGATCGAGGTCGATCGGCTCATCTGTGCGTCCCTTTCATGGACGGAGAAAGGTCGAGTCCGTTACAACGCTGTCATGACGAAGCGTGATCGAACGGACACGCACGTTATTCAAAGCCGAGCCTCACAGAAACGCAAGAGCTCACCCAAAACCGAACATCCGCCGCCCGCGACCGGACAGCGGATGTCGGACGCTGTCAGGCCGGCAGGACGCAGACGGGGATCGGCGTGGCGAAGTCTGCTGCTGGAGTGAGCGCACCGGTCTGGAGGTCGACGTGGAAGGTGGTGACGTTGTTGGAGTTCTGGTTGGAGACGAACAGCAACGTGCCGGTGCGGTCGAGGGTGCAGTGGCGGGGCCAGTTACCGCCGCACGACGGGGTCGCCAGCAGGCGAAGCGACGCGCCGGCCGCTTCGACGGCGAAGACCGCGACGCTGTTGTGGCCGCGGTTGGTGAGGTAGACGAAGCGACCGTCGGGCGACACGATCACCTCGCCGGGGTAGTTCTGCGGCGAACCGGCCGGCACCGTGGGCTGGCTGGCACCCGGGGTGAGCTTGCCGGTCGTTCCGTCGTACCGGCAGACCGTGATCGTGCTGTTCACTTCGTTGGCGACGTACGCGTAGTGGCCGTTGGGGTGGAACGCGAGATGCCGCGGGCCGGCGCCGGTCGCGACCTTGGCCTGCGATTTCTGGACGAGCTTGCCGGTGGCCGAGAGGGTGGAGGTGTAGATCGAGTCGGTGCCGAGGTCGACGGCCAGGATGTACTTCCCGGCCGGATCTTGCACCACCTGGTGCGCATGCGGAGACGCTCCGACGTGCTTCACCAGATCGGTGCGAGCACCGAGACTGCCGTCCGCGCGGACCGGGTGGACCGCGACATCACCCGAGCCGTAGTTGGCGCTCAGCAGGTACTTGCCATTGGCAACCAGTGCGAGATGACACGGGCCGGAACCACCGTTGGGCTGGCGATTCAGCACCCGCAACTTGCCCGGGGCATCCACTGCGACCGCGGTGACACCTCCGCTCGTCTGCTCGTTCACGGCATACAGGAACCGCCCGGACGAAGCCATCACCAGGAAGGACGGATCCTGTACGCCGGTCAGGGTGCCGGTCGACGTGATCGCCCCGGTGGTGCCGTCGAACGTCGCCAGTCCGATCCCGGTGCCACCGCCGTTCGCCGAGGTGTAGGTGCCGAGATAGAGCGTCCCGCTCTCCCGGCAACTCGCTCCGGCTGGGGTGACTCCCACTGCGGCACTGCCGACGGCAGCGGCGGTGAGTCCGAGGAAACGACGGCGGCTCGTACCCATGAACATCCTCCGAGGTGTGTGACGGTCCGACCACACAGGGTGGCCCACCCGGAGCGATGTGGCAAGACATACAATCTGCGTTGCAACCTACGCAATGAGAATGCTCAACCAAGCGGGATCGTCCGCCGGTGAGCTGAATCGCACCGTGGTCCCCAGCGAGCTACGGCCGAGGTACCGCGGGTCGACGGTGTCGACAACCAGGACCAGGTGATGGCCGGCAGGCACCTCCCAGCTGGTTGCCTCGAGCCGCAGGTCGACGTCGCGTGCCACTCCGGGAGTCACTGCGCGCAAGGTGAACGGCTTGTGCGAGATCAGCGATCCGCCGCCGAGCACGTCGACGTCGTACAGGTAAGCGAACAGCGACGTGTCGGCACTGCTCGGCGTCACCGTCACGTGCAATCGCGGGGAGCCGTTCACCACCGTCTTGGAGCCGTACGTCGGTCCGGACCAGACCCCGGCGAAACTCCTGTCCACCAAGGGCATCGCGACGCCGGTGGGGATCGAGAGCAGTCCCTGCAGAGCGCCGGACAAGATCGCGATGCCGCTGTCCGCCACGGTCGGAACACCCGCTCCGATGGCGTTCGACCAGCCCGTCGCGGCACTGCCCTGGAGCGCGCCCGTCCTCGACAATCCGGCCGGCTTCGACAAGTACGACGTACGCGGTGTGCCGACGGCTGCCCAGTTCGGGTAGCTCCGCCAGACGCCTCGCTGGGATTTGAGTTGTACGGGTGCTTCCTGATCGGCCCCGTTGTCCGCGCCGGTCAGGAAATGCCGGAGCCACGGGGCGAGCTCGTCCCAGACCTCGTTCGGCAGCCCGATCGCACCGGTCACCTCGGGCGTCGCATGGTCGCCGTGCGCGAACAGCAGCCGCTTCGGCCCGGTCAGCCGGGTAAAGAAGTCCGTGTACTGCGTGGGCGGGAAGATCGAATCCTCGAAGGCATTCGCCAGGAAGACGGCCGGATGGTTGGCGTTGACCCGGTCCACCACGGTGGCGGCGGATCGCACCGGCGCGATCGCCTCGGCCTCCGCGATCGCCCCGTCGAAGTCGCCGCCGACGAACTTGGTCTGCAGCGACTGCATCTCCGGACCCGGCCGGCCGGTGATGTTGCCAAGGGCAAGAAGTGCCGCGACCGACTGCAGATTGACCGTGTCGTGAGGATTCAGCGACGCGATCAGGTCCGCCCAGCCGCTCATCGCCCCGACCGCCTTGATCCGCGGGTCCTGTGCCGAGGCGAGCAGCGAGACGCCGGCGCCGTACGAGATGCCGACCGCGGCGACCCGAGAGGTGTCCGCGGGGGTGTGCTCGCCGGCCCAGTCGATCACCTCACTGACGTCCGCGACGGTCGGCGGGCCCGCGATGTCGATCCCGCCGGCCGAGTCCCAGAACCCGCGGCTGGAGTAGGAGATCACCTGGAAACCGGCGGTCGCCAGCTTGCTGCCCTGACCGACGTACTCGACATTCGGCACGCCCCAGCTCGACGGCATCACCACGAGCGGGAACGGCCCGGTGCCCTGGCCGGTCGGGGTCAACACGACGGCGCCGAGCTCGGTCCCACCCGCGCCGGGGATGCGCTGGTACGACGTACTGAATCCTGGCGCGGCCTGGGCCGGGATCGGGGCCAGACCGACGCTCGCGGCGATCAGGGCGAGGGCGATCACGAGTCTGCGCATCGGTGACCTCCGACTGGTGTTACTGGGCGGTTTTACCGAAGGGTAACCACCCGTGTGCCGGTCTGTCACTAGCTGGATACTTTGCGTCAGAACAAGTCGACTCCAGTGGCCTCGACCGACCAGGCCCACAGCCTCCGCGCCAGCTCGGGGTCCTGTGCCGTCCTGGTCGGGCGGACGATCTTGGGTGCGCCGCGGTACTCGAGGAACGACGGACCGACGTACGAGCCTGGCGGCAGGCCGGGCAGCGTCGCGGCGTACAAGGTCGGCATCGCTCCGGCCGCGGCGGACTGTGCGACGAGCCTGGTGCCGAGGCCCAGTAGTCGCGATTCCAGCGTGACGCCGTCGAGCCCGGCGCCTGCCGTCTGGAGGTTGGTGGAGGCGTAGCCGGGGTGCGCGCCGGCGCTCAGCAGGTTCGATCCGGCGGCCCGGGCGCGCCGGTCGAGTTCGAGCATGAAGAGCAGATTGGCGAATTTGGACTTGCTGTACGAGTCCCATTTCCGGTAGCTGTTCGCGGCCCGGAAGTCGTCCTGGCTGATCCCGCGGACGGTCTTGTGCATGAACGAGCTGACGGTGACGACTCTCGGCCGGTCGGCTCTCATCAGCAGCGGCAGGAGGCGGGCGGTGAGAGCGAAATGCCCGAGGTGGTTGGTGCCGAACTGCAGCTCGAACCCGTCGACGGTCTGCCGGTACGGCGGCGCCATCACGCCCGCGTTGTTGACCAGCAGGTCGAGCGGCTCGGTAAGTTGCGCAGCGGCCTTCGCGACGCTCGTCAGATCGGAGAGATCGAGCTCCAGTACTTCGGGCGTGTGTCCCGTCGTTGCCTTGAGGGAGGCGGCGGCCCGGGCGGACTTCTCCGGATTCCGCGCGGCGAGGATCACCTCGGCGCCGTGTCGCAGCAGCTCGAGCGCGGTCTCGTAGCCGAGTCCGCTGGTCGCGCCGGTGACAAGGGCACGACGCCCGGTCAGGTCAGGAATATCCGCAGTGCTCCAGCTCATGCGCCCACAGTAGCCATGGGCGCATGAGCCTCGGCTTTTGCTAGGACAGGATCTTGCGTGCCTTGAAGGCGGTGGTCACCTGGTCGGCGGCCGCCTTGCCGTAGAGCAGGCGAGCGGACTGCACGGTCACCCGGGCAGCGTCGGCGAACGAGGTGTCCGGCGCGTAGAAGAACGTGCCCTGCAGGATCACCTTGTTGGCCTTGGTCCGGCCGAGCGACTTCTGGATGTCCCAGAGCGCGTTCGACCAGATCTCACCGTCGTCGTGCACCTCACCGTCGATGTCGTCGGTCGTCTTGCCGGTGTCGGTCCGCCGCAGGCAGTGCTTCGGCCCGTCGGTGTACGACGTGGAGTCCCAGTCCATCACGCACGGGATGTCGTAGTTCTTGCTGACCGGGATGGACTGCTGGACGGCCCAGTAGTCGCCGAAGCCCTCGCCGATCGCGCCGGCCTGCTCGGACTCACCGAAGCCGGGCACGACGTCGTCCTGGATCGCGTGACCGTACTCGTGCCAGATCACCTCGGCGTCCTCGGCGTCGTCGACGCCACCCTCGCCCATCGTGATCATGTCGGTCGACGGGTCGTAGAACGAGTTGTCACCGGCGAACGTGTTGATCGAGAAGTCCTGCGACTCGTTGTTCACGTCCTTGAAGCCGAGCGAGTGGATGTACTCCTGGGTCTGGTTGACCTGGTAGTACGCCTCGACCTGCTCGAACTTGTCGCTGTGCCGCTGGTAGACGAAGGTGTTCGTCTTGCTCGACGCGAGGCCGCCCTTGGCCTCCTTGATGTTCACGTAGGTGCCGTTGAGCTTGCCCGACCCGTCCAGGTTGCGCAGGATGACGTTCTTCTGCGCCAGGAACAGCGCGTCCTGGTTCTGGTCGTTCTGGTCGGTCAGGTTCTCGTTCTTCAGCGTGACGACCGGGTTCGGGTCGAACACCGAGCCCTTGCCGTCGGCGTTGTGGCTGATCACCTTCGAGTCCACGACGGTGCCCGACTTGGCGTCGACCAGCGAGCGGCTGACACCTTCACTCGAGCGCGAGGTGACGTTCCAGACCAGCCGGGCGTTCGGGCCGCCGATGACGGCCAGCTGGGCGGCGCCCTGGGTGGCGGTCGGCGTCGGCGTACCGTTCTTGTTCGGTGCCGCGATCCGGCTCCGGGCGGCGCGCGCCGTCACAACCGAGTTGGCCGACTGGGTCGCCGTTGCCGCGGGCACCTTTGCGGACACGTCGAGCGAATCCGGTACCGCGTCGCGGCCGTCGTTCGTCTGGACGACCTTGCCCGACTTGTCGACATGCTGCGCGTAGTACCCGTTGACGACCGGCAGGCCCTTGAAGGTCTGCTGGTACCAGTAGTGCTTGCCGAGCAGGGATGTCTTGGTCTTGATCAGCTTCAGGTTGGCCGGCACCGCACTGGCGCTGGCGCCGTTGGCCGGCGCGGCCCCCGCTGCGCTGGTGAACGACATCCCGAGTGCCAGGACCGCCGCTGTGGCAGTCATGGCCGCGACCGCCTGCCGGCGGCGCAGGTGCTTGGTCATGCGCATTCCCTCCCATGGTGGACGACCGTAGTGGTACGACTACGATCCGTCGCGACACTAGTTCGCCGGACACCCTGCTGGGAAGCAAAACTTCGCGTCATTCTGACGAGGCAAGGGAAAACATCTAGCTGCCTGCTTGCTGGTGGGTAGCGGCCAGGACCTGGCCTGATCTCTTCCTAAAGTTGCTGCAGACCCGAGGAGAGGATCGGCCATGACGAAGCTGAGTCCGCGCGCCCTGAACCGTGCCACCCTGGAGCGCCAGTGGCTGACCGAGCGCCGTACCGCCACCGCACTCGAAGCAGTGGAGCACCTCGTCGGCATGCAGGCCCAGGTCCCCCTCTCGCCGTACGTCGGTCTGTGGTCGCGGCTGGCTTCCTTCGACCCGTCCGAACTCGCCTCGCTGCTGGAGAACCGGCAGGCGGTCCGCGGTTCGATGATGAGGGCAACGATCCACCTGATGTCCTCGCGCGACTTCCTGGCGATCCGGCCGCTGATCCAGCCCCGTCTCGAGCGCGAGGTCTACGCGAACCAGACCTACGGCCGCAAACGCCTCGAGGGCCTCGACATGGACGCCGTCCTCGCCGCCGGCGCCGCCCGCCTGGCGACCTCCCCCGCCACGGCCTCCGAACTCCGCGAACACCTCCAGCCCCTCTGGCCCGACCGCGACGCCCCATCGCTGGCCCACGCCGTCCGCTGCCTGCTCCCCACCATCCAGATCCCACCCCGCGGCGTCTGGGGCAGATCCGGCAACCCCACCATGTCGACCGCCGCCCTCTGGCTCGGCTCGGACGTGACCCCGACCCCCTCGATCGACAACCTCGTACTCCGCTACCTCGCCGCCTACGGCCCCGCCTCCATCGCGGACGCCCAATCCTGGTCCGGCCTGACCCGCCTCACCGAAGTCTTCGACCGCCTACGCCCCCAACTCCGCACCTACACCGACGCCACCACATCCCGAGAACTCTTCGACCTCCCCACCATCCCCCTCCCCCCAGAAGACCTGGAGGTCCCCACCCGCTTCCTCCCAGAATTCGACAACCTCCTCCTCTCCCACGCCAACCGCACCCGCTGGCTCACCTCCCCCGACCACAAACACCTCCCCCTCCAGGAAGCCATGACCCACGGCGCCATCCTCCACGACGGCCACCTCGCCGCCACCTGGAAGCTGACCAAGCGCCCCCAAAAGTCCGCCACCCTAGAAATCAAACCGCTCGTCAAACTCTCCCGACCGGCCCGCGCCCAAATCTCAACCGAAGCCGAACACCTACTCACCTTCGCCACGCCGTCGACCACGACCACTGAGATCAGGTACCTCTAGCCACTCCCCCGAACCACAAACCTGCAAAGCAGAGCCGAAACCGCAGCCACGAGCTCGTATGTGCGCTGATCAGCGACTACCCTCCAGCGCCTGAACGCGCTCTACCACCGACGGTGTACTGGACATCAGCTGTGACCGCCGGCTGCCTTCCCGCCCCAACGTCTGCTGATGCTGCATCTGCCACCCGTAGAACACCTGCACCAACGTCGCCCCATACCCCATAGCCGCAGCCCGCCGATCCGCCTGTTTGACATCTCGTCGGCTCAGCCAAGCAAGAATTGGTGGAGCGACGAACGGAGTCAAAAAGAGTAGCGGGAACGTGAGACTTTTACCGAAAGTGAGGACGGCGAGAAGTATGCCGACGTACGCGATCAGGAGAAATCCCCCGATCGCACATCCGACCGCAGGGACCGCTCTCATCAGTCGCACAATCGCCCGCACCGCAATCAAGGCGCAGCGGGCCGGGATCGAATACCAGAAGCTGAGGAGACTCAACCAAGTTCGACCACCTAAATGGTGACTGAGCTCGTGCGCGAGAACTGCTTCCAGATGCGAGCCAGGCAATGTATAGAGCGCCCACCTGGTAACCGCGACCGTGTGACCGGGAGTGGGACTTGCATTGACTTCGTCCGACTCCTGTATCCATAAGAAGTATTTGGCCGCATCGACACCAGCACGTCCAGTCGCCTGCTGCCAGACAGGCATGAGCCGTTGTTGCTCGACCAGCGTCGGCTTGCGCAATCTGAACAGATAACGAGCGACAAGGTCTTCGACCGGCCGAAGAAAGACCACGGCGCCGGACAAAACCCAGAGCACGACGATGATCCAGCCCCACCCGAAGCCGACGATCCCTGCCAGCCATGAGACGACTACGAAACTCCAGAAGAACCACGGCACAGCCGAGAGAAGTGCGGTTGCCGCGGAGATCTCGACACGCCCCCGCGGCTCCGACCGACCTCCGCCGTCCGACGGCAACTGCGCCCTTGGTGGCGGAGGCGGAAGAGGGTTCGGGCCACCGGAGTACGGCGGTTCCGTTGGTTGCCATGGGCCTTGGCCCGCCGGGCCGTTGTGTGGTTGCCAGGGGCCTTGGCCCGCCGGGCCGTTGTGTGGTTGCCAGGGGCCTTGGCCCGCCGGGCCGTTGTGATCGGTCGGATCATTCGGGCCGGTCATTGCACACTCGCTTCCTCGGGCGGGAGATCAACACTGGAGAAACCACGGCTCTCGTCACCAGAGCGAGACGTGAACATGGTCGTAGTGGCCACCCGTCGCATCGGTCGGGTTGTAGACGCCGCCACCGTTGTAAGGAATCCACGTACCGCGCCGCGCAGACCAGATCTTGCCGTACCAGATCACGTAGTGAACTCCCGTCTGCCCAGCGGTCTGAATCGTCCAGTTGGCGATCTGGTCTCCGCGTGCCTTGGCAGTCGGCGAGCGCCGCGCGTCCGCACCGACCATCACGTCACAGGCTCGTCCCTTCGGATGATCGCTGGTGGGGTTCCAAGCGTGTGCATCCCAGCAAGTCATGCTGAGCGTCCCGAGGGTCTTCTGCGCCTGCGCCACCCACGCCGCTGTTCGCGGAGTGACCATCCCGCCAGTGCCGGTCGGATCCGTCACGGTCGCATCTTCTTCTGGCCAGACCCCATTGACCGGCTTCCCTGCGACCAGCCCCTGTCCGCACTCGTCCTCGGCGAGATTCTCGTTGCCTTCGTTCGGCGGCGCGTCACCAGCCCGGCCGGCGTACGGATTCCCTGATCGGTTCAGGTCGATGCCGGCGGTAGCCGCGATGTCCCTCGCCTCTTGTTCGTGCTGCGCGTACAGATCCGGATGTCCGGAGGCCTGAACAGCTTGGGCCGCGTCGTTGTAGGACATCGAGGGCCATCCGTCGATGTCGACCAGTCCAGGCGGACTTGGCGCTGCGGCCCCACCGAAGAAGGCGTTTGCCGCATAGCGAGGCTTCAGGATCTGATCCCGATCACCCCAGCCGGTGGAGGGCCGCTGCTGGAACAACCCGACGGAGTCTGCGCTGCCATAGGTCAGATTCTGAAGCTGCGATTCCTGAAGCGCTGTCATGAGTGCTACCAGGGTCGCCTGGCCCGGCAGACCACGCTGAACAGCTACTTCGTCGATGATTTTCGCGAACGCGATCTGGGTCTGTCGCAGCGACCCGCCAGGATTCGGGTCGCCGGCCTGGCCTGGCGCCAACGGCGAACAAGCGGCCTGCGACGTACTGGCGCCCCCAAAGGGAGCAAGCATCAGCAGACTCACCACACCTACCAACGCGAGGACCCCCGTCGCCTTGAGGAAAATGCCCCTGCTCGCGAACGTGACGGCCCTGCCCAAATCGCGCTCGTCGAACATCAGACCTCCCGCACGGCGCTCATGGACCGGTCCCGCCGGATACGTCGCTGATGAGCCATTGGTTGTTCTGACTTACCAGGGTGATGAGGAGCGGTAGGTCGAATCGCTGCGCACCTTTGCCCGTCACGTTGATGGTGACCTTGACGAAACGGGTGATTCTGGTCGGTGTGTCGACCGGCGCAGCGTCCGGCTGTGGAGCGCTCACTAATGCCGCAAGCACGGTCGACTTTCCACCGTCGTTCTTGAGGGCCTCGTAAGTAGGGTCGCCGGCCGAGCTGAAACTGGCGGCGACTTCGGGTGTCGTGTACTTGGCACACCTTGCCACCAGCGCTGCATACGCCTCGGCGGCAGGATCACGGGTATAGAACTCGCGCGCCCAGGCACCAACGACCTCCGACGCCTTGGCGGTCACCTCAGCGCCAGGTCGCCTCGTCTCCGGGGGTGGTGTCGTTTGTGCCGACGACGGAGCCCCGCTCGGGAGGTCGGAGCTCGTCTGACTCGAAGCGGGCACTGTCGGAAGCACGACAGATCCACCAGGGGTGAGCAGGCCCACCGGCTTCTTGTCCGACGAATCGTCACCACCGAGGAGGCGCGGCAGGCCACCGCCCAGCCCGAGAATGAGGATCGCCAACAGAAGGACGACCGCAATGACCGCTACCGGACTTGTCGGTTCAGCCTGGCGCTGACTTCGGAGCCAGTCCATCCGCTGCGCGTGGTCATCGCGCCGCCAGTTCTTCTTGGCTCGCCGGCGGCTCCGGCTGTCGAGCTCGTCCAGATCGTCCGGGTAGTCGTAGTCGGTGCTCATCAATGAGCGCCAACTGTCGGGGGCCTGGGGGCGAGGGCGCTCGGAGGTCCGGTCGTAATCGCCGGCCGATTCACCTCTGCGTGCCCGGTCCACAGGTCTGCTGTTCGATCCCTCCCGACGGTCGGGTGTATCGCGCCGTCTGCGTGCCATCGACCATCACCTGCGCGCCGGTACGTGGACGGTCACGCCGTCTTTCGTGAACGAGGAGTACTCACGGAAGCGACGCTGTTGCTGCCCGGGCGAGCGGCGCCGTACGCGCGGCGCCTTCGGCGGTCCTTCCCGAAGACTTGCCGACGGTGTGCTGATCCGTGGCTCGTACCGGACGTCGCTGCCAGTACTAGGTTGCGGCCGCCGGGAGTGACGTCCCTTCGGTGCGTCCGCTGACCCGACCTTCGCCGACCCACCTCCGGCTGCAGCCGCCGGAGCCGCGCTGGCGGTCGAGACCGAGATCGTCCGGCGGCCTTCGGTTCTCGACTGAGTCCGGGCTCTGGCCAAGTTCAGCGCCGAGGTGGTCCGCGTCGAGCTTGCGCCGGCTCCGCGTCCAGGTTCCCCTGCGGTGTGCTGACCAGGAGCCATCCCGCCAACTGAGCCCGCGCCACCATCGGCTCTCCGACGCTCAGCTCCGGTGGTCAGTTCGTGAGGACTGCTCCCCGAACCCGCACGAGCGAGCATGCCCGCCGCAGGTGCCTGTCGATAGACGCGCACCGACGAAACCCGCTGCGTTGCTGCCTCGCTCGGGGCGTTCCTTTCCCGATTGCGTTCCGTAATCGACGGTGCGGAGCTTCGGCTGCTCAAGGCGCCGAGCATCCGGCGTACGGCACCGGTAGCACCCCGACGCGCAAGCCCACCGAGCATGATGCTGCCCGCACCGGGCCTCATCATGGTGGTCAAATTGTCCAACAGACGGCGCAGTCGGAAGCCCGCGATCAGGACGGCGATGGCCAGACCACTCACCGGCAACCATCCCAGAGTGCCGCTCAAGCTGAACACGGCCGTCACCAAAGTCAGAGCGGTACCGAAGACAAGCATCGCGAGAAATGACTGCAGGACCAGACCGATGAGCGCCTCGAACCAGTTCAATCCCCACTGGCGAGGACGGCCCGGAATGATCCACAGGCATGCGAAAAACACGCCGACCACCAATAGCAACAAGCATCCCACGAATGCCATCAACGCGGTGAACGCCAATGCGATGTTCAAGAAGGCGAAGAGCGTGGCAGCGATAGCCGCCAGCATGACAACTCCCACACGACCGAAGGCATTGTCCCCCTTGGTCCATTTCACAGTCGCCGCGTCACCGCCGCCTTCCGCCGGGGTCACCACCGTGTCGACGTACTTCTTCCGGGCGTCGGAGTCCGTGCCCGCATCCAGCATGCCCTTGCCGTATCGCTGGCAGGCCGCCAAGGAGCCGAACTCAGCAATGCACCACGGCGTGACGGCAAATCCACGCCAACTGGCATCAGCGGATTTCCTGAGCAGGGTGTCGCGTGACGTGCCGCTGAATCCTGGCTCGGGCCATGCGATCGGGCTCTGCATGGTCGGGCCCATTGCGTCGGACGAGGCACTCATCACCGCGCCCGCCCCAAGTTGCCGGGCTCCATCCACTCCTCTGAGCCAGGTCGCCGGAGCCAGCGCAAAGCTGATGCTCAGCACACCCGCGACCAACACCCAGACCAGTTGTCCCAACGCACTTCCACTACTCCGGCGTTGTGCATACGCCGCGATCGCACCGAATGCGAGCGCCGAAGGTAGCAGCCACCCGACCAATTGAGTGCTGGTTGCGCCGATCGTCGTGGACGTCGCCTCTGTCAAAGGCTTGATGTCGGTGAAGGAGAAAAGCCACCAGCCGACTGAGATGGCACCTCTGGTGATGGCGACGATGTACATCATCACCAGATGCGCGTAACCGTTGAAAACTGCCTGTAACGGATCGCGAATGCTGGTATCGAAATCCAGGCCGTAGACCATCGGGCTGTATTGCTCGAAGAGGGTTCTGGTGTCGCCGTGGGTTAGGTCGGGGGTGGGGAGGAGGTCGGCGAAGCCGGTGGGGTTGGTGGGGCCGGTGTTGGGGTCGGCGGCCAGGGCTGTTTGGCAGAAGAGGATGGTGCTGACAGCCAGGGTCGTCAGCGCAGTACGGAGTCTGCGCGGTGACCTCATGCGACGTGCTCCTTCTTGGGGGAGCTGTTGGGGGTTGGGTCGTCGTCTGGGGTGGAGGGGTACATCGCTTCGTTGTAGGCGGCCTCGTCTGCCTCTTGGTCGTAGACCTCGTCGGGGCCGATGGGCTCGTCGTAGCGGCCGGAGTGGGTGCGGTCCTGGCCGTTGGAGGAGGCGTTGGAGGGGGGTGTAGAGCCGTTCGACGGGGGTGTCGAGCCGTTTGACGGGGGTGTGGAGCCGTTGGGGGCTGCGGGGGCGGGGGCTGCGCCGTTTTGTTGGGCTACCTGGGGGGTTGGGGAAGGCGCAGAGGAGGGAGGTGCGGTCGACTGGGAGGGGGGCGCGGCCGGGGCCGACGCGAAGGTCGGGGGTGGCGTTGCGGAGTTGGCGTGGTGGCTTGAGGTCTCTACGACCGGCACCGACGGGAGCGGGTCGTCCTGGATCGGTTCCTGGGTGTGGGCGGCTGCTTGGGCGTGGGCCTGGGCTGCTGGTTCCAGGGCGTCGTCGAGGTCCTCGTAGTCGTCTGCGAAGGGGTCTGGTTCTTCGTAGGGCGGGAGGATGGGGACGGTGGGTTCGAGGTCGTGTTCCGACTCGGGAGTGGTGCGGAGGAGGTCGGCAACGCGCTGGCTCGGGATGTCGATCTGGACGGTGGCCACCTCGTCCCAGCGGTCGCGCATGATGCAGTGGCCGTGGCGGATGCTCTTGCCGTTGGCGGCGGTGTTGATGCCGCGGACCAGGGTCTGGTACGGCGGGGTCTGCGGGCGACCCAGGAGCTCCAGAAGCGAGTCGACCTGTTCGCGGGAGCGCAGGCTGAAGGCGAAGAGCGTGGTGATCTGCTCGACCAGGCCGGGGAGCTTGAGGATCGACGCCGGATCCTGGGTGTCCAGGACGAGGGAGGCGCCGAGCGCACGGCCGACGCGGGCGATGTAGTCGAGGAACGAAGCGCCGTCGGGGGTCTTGGTGAGCAGGTGGACCTCGGGCACGATGACGACCTTCGAGCGACCGCGGAACTCGCGGCGGCCCGTCGTACGGACCATCCAGGCGAGGCAGCCGCGGAGGCAGGCCATACCGACGCGTTCGATCGGGGACCAGGATTCGGGGGCCGATTCGGGCGAGGGCAGGGTGAGGCCTGGCATCTGGACCACCCAGAGGCCCGGGTTCGTCGTCAAGGAGGACAGGCCGGAGGGTGGGCCGGCGACGACCGAGCCGAGGCCGGTCTCGACCAGGTCGCGCAGGGCGAAGCCGACCGTGCGGGTGGTCTCGGATTCGGAGGCGCAGAGGCGTTGGATGACGCCCCACGACGACGGGTCGGGCGACTGGATCTCGGCGCGGGTCGCCGCCATCACGGGTGCTTCTGCGGCACCTCGCAGATGTGGCGGGAGCAGGAGCATCAACTGCGAAGGCGCCTGCAGCAACGCGTCGTCGACGGGCAGCACACGAAGGAGGTCGGCCGCTCCGGAGAACTGGGCCGTGATCTCGATGACAGCAGTCGGTACGCCGTACTCCGCGGCCACTGCGGAAACGCCGGCCGCGTCGCCCTTCAGGTCGAGCAGCGGCACCCAGGCGCCCGCGAAGGCCGAGTCGAGACCACCGAGCATCGCAGCCGTCGTCTTGCCTCGACCCGAGCGGCCGAGGAACAGCGTGGTGGTCGCGTCACCGAGGGCCGAACCGGCAGCGGCGTCGAAGCGGACCAGGCCGGGCGTGGAGCCGGTCAGGTAACCGATCGCCGGGCCGGTGGCGTCGCCGATCGAGGCACCGCCCCAGAACCAGGAGCCGAAGAACGCGGTCGATTCGCGGACATGGCCGAGATCCGGCACCCGGAGCTGGTCGCCTGGCAGCGATTCCAGCCAGAGATCGCGCTGCTCGTCCGCGCCGGCGGCCACGGTGATGCCGCGGTCGGCATAGTGCGCGACGACCGCGTCGACATAGGTCTCGAGGTCTTCGCGGGTATCAGCGCTGACCAGCAGTCGCGGGTGGTCCTCGACCAGCGTCAGGCCGGACCGGTTGATGTCGCGCTTGACCTCACGCATGATCCGCTCGGTCTCGACGATCTCGTCGGCCGTCTCCTCGGCGGTGCCCTTGGCGGCCGAGCGGCGCTGCTCCTTGGCGCTCTTGCGGGTCTCGTCGACCAGGTGCCGCGCGGTCTTCTTGGTCAGCACCCGGAACCGGACCGACGCCTCGACGGTCACGTCGATCTCGTCGCCGTCGTCGTCGATCGCCTTGATCTCGCTCAGCGTCCGCAGCCATTCCCCGGCGCCTGGGGTCTCCAGTTCCTCGGGGAAGTCGGTCATCGCGAGCACGGTCGTGTACGCCGCGATCTGGCCGCGGGCGTCGTAGATGCGCAGGTGGTCGGTGTACGGCACGACCCGGCCGGACGTCAGCCGGGCCAGCGAGGCCCCGGTGATCAGGCCGCGGCGGGGAGCGGCGACGGCGCCGCGGTGCATCTCGCGGCTGATCAGCCAGGAGATCACCTCGGCGGGCGCGGTGTGCGCGCGCCAGACCGTGGAGCCGAGCTGGCGGCCGAGCTTGCGGACGCGCTCGTCCAGGTGCGCGAGCTCGCGGGCGCTGACCCGCCAGGACGTCGTCCCGAGGGCGTCGCTGATGGAACCGCGGACCTGCGCGGTGGCGCGCGGGTCCCGATCGCTGAGGTGCACGCCGAGCGCGACGTACCGCTCCGGCATCCGCATCTCGTCGATCCGGTCGGCGCGGGTCTGGGCCCAGGCGTCGTGGTCGCCGAGCCGGTAGTGGCCGGCCACGCTATCGAGGTAGTCCTGACCGGTCGAACGGCCCCAGACCACCTTCAGGTGGCTGAGCCGGTCGCCGAGGATCGTCGCGGCGGCGCTCACCGCGGCGTCGAGGGCGGCGTCCTGCTCGGCCTCGGTGGCCAGGTCGGTGTTCGCGACCGAGATCAGGAACCACGCCTCGGCGTTCCGTTCGGTCACCAGCAGACCGTCGGCGATGGCCACCAGCCGGGGCGGTGGCAGGCCACGGTCCCGGCCGATCCCGACCAGGTTCAGGAACTTGTCAGCGATCTTCATCAGTGCCTCTTCCCCGACGATGTCCTGCGGCTGACCTTCTGGACGTGGTCCGCCCCCAGCAGGCGAGCACGCTGGCTCACCGTGATGTCCGCTCCCGCGCGGACCTGGGGATCGACTTCCACCACGACCTCGCGATCCCATTCCGGCGTTACCCTGGCCCGCGCCAGGTTGGCCACCTTCTGGGTCGCGATGCGCTCACGCCATGGCAAGTACTCCGTCTTGTCGGCGGCCCGGGCGCCGAGTCCGATGATCGGGCGGTGCGAGCGCAACGCGTAGCGGACGGCGAGCGCCCACTCGGTCACGCGGCGGCGGCGTTCGTGGTGCTTACCTGCCCGCCAGCCGAACGCGGTGATCACGAACGGCGGTACGACGTACAGGCTGACGGTCGGTTTCTTGGGCACCCCGATGAAGGGCACCAGCAAAGCGATCCAGGCGATGATGATCACCGCACCGAAGATGATCATCCGGCGACGGGCGCCTTCTCCGAGGTCGATGCCGAGCAGGTCGTACTGCCGGGTCTCGATCTCGAAGTGGTGGGTCAGGGTCCGGCCGACGCGCATCAATTACCTCCGGACAGCAATCCCCAGAAGCCCTTGAGCACGTTGATCGTCTGGTTGTTGGCATAGATCAGGCCGCCGACCAGGACGCCCGCGGCGATGTGGCCGAACAGCTCGCCCCACTCCCGCTTGAAGTAGTGCCCGATCGCGCGCAGGACGAGGATGGCGATGAAGATGTTCCCCGCGATGACCAGGACCCAGTCCTTGAAATCCGCGCCTGTCGGGACGTTGGGGTCGGCGAGCGGCACGACGAGCTCCACCACGCTCGCGGCCAGTTGGTGAGTCATCATTGCGGCATCTCCCTTGTAACGGTGGTCATCCGACGGCAGCCACTTGCCATCGTTGTGCTCCGTTCACGGCGACCGTGCGCCGCAGCGTGAGCGTGTAGGTCTGGTCGAGGGTGGTGTCCCCAGTACCGTCCCAGGTGACGGCGGCGGTGGCTTTTCGCTCGTCGTCGTTTCCGGTGTAGACCTGCCAGTCCTTCAACTGGTCCAGCTTGACCGTTCCGCCGAGGCTGCGAATGGTCACGCCCGGCGCGGTCACCGCGGCCACCTTGGTGTCCGATTCGGCGTACGCGCTGAAGAACGCCTCGGCGTCCTTCAGGGTTGCCGCGGTCAGGTCGTCGTCCGGCGCGGCCGCCTCGGGCATGTTGTCCGGCAGTGCGGCGCGGTCGTCCGGCATGAAGGTCGGGGCTCCGCTGACGACGACGCGCGACGCCGTACGGGCCACTGGCACCGAGACGCGGCGCCAGCTGTACTGACCGCCGACCCAGTTGCGGCCGCTGCGGGTGAACGGGCGCACCTGCACGCGGACGTCCACAACTGCCGCGACTCCGCCTGGATCGACCGTGACCTCCCCCGCGTACGCCGCGTTGGCGGTCTGCTTGCCGCGGCCGTTCCAGCCGCCGCGGGCGTCGAGGCCGGCCGCGAGGTCCACGCTGAGCTGCTGCGGCCGGGCGTCCGGGTTGTCCTCGTCCCAGTTCAGGTAGGAGACGGCGAAGCGGGTCGCGATCGCGCGGGCTTCGTTGGCGGGATAGCCGGATTGGCCAGTGACCACGGTCGAAGGGGTGTTGTCGGGCCGGATCCACGACCGCACGCCCGAGATCGCGGCGAGCAACAGAACCGCGACCACCAAGCCGCGGAAGAAGCGTCGTGCCCAGGTCGAGAACGAGGATTCCGGCTCGGTCGACCAAGGCGTCTGATTCGGCTCGAGGGGTGCCTGCAGCGGCATCGGGGCGGCGTGCGCACCGTGCGGCGATCTCTGCCGAAGCCGCTCGGGCGGGCGCGGCCCTTGCTGAGCCGGCTGGCCGGGCGCCGTCGTACTGCGGTGGGCCGGCGGCTGCTGGGGTCGCCGAGGAGGCGCCATCACTCCGCCCGCATCGGGCGGGGGCGCGCTGTACTGCGCCGCTACGCCCTGTGCCTGGCGAGGCGTGGGCGACACCGGTCCATCGGGGTGGGCCCACCACTCCGGTGCGGTGTTCTGCGGGCGTCCTTTGCCCGCCTTCTTCGGACGGCTCTGCTTCGTGCGCCGCTGGTCCGCCCAGTGCTCACCTTTTGGCGGCAGATTCAGCAACGTTCGCCACCAACTCATCGCTACCCGCCCCTCAGACAGCAGTTACGCGGACAGTAGCCGGGAGAATACGGCAAGCAACTGTCCTCCGGGAGTCCTGAGGCCAGGATCCGGATGCTAGATCGCTCCCCGCAGCCATACTGTTACCCCACTCGCGCACAGATGCACACCTCGGTTCGAAGCGTGACACCTTCGGTACCGTCGCCATAGCTCCTCTCTCATGCCCGACCCGCTTCGATCAGGCTGCGCACACCCTGCCATACGGACCCGACAGCTTCGAAAATCCGTGCGAACAACATGGTAAGCGGACCGCACCAACTGATCACGCATAGTAACCGATTTTCCCTGCCCGCCCTGTGGAAAAGCCGCTCGTGGCGGGGGCCGGAAGTACTAGGCTTTTGAACGATCACAGCTCCCCTCGGAAGGACTGGCATGGAGACTCGGCGGCTCGGGCGGCTGGAACATCGCAGCTCGGTACTGATTTATGGCGCGGCGGCGCTCGGCGGGGTCGACCAGGACGTGGCGGACGCCTCGATCCAGTTGGCGCTCGATGCCGGCATCAACCACTTCGACGTGGCCGCCGACTACGGCGACGCGGAACTGCGGCTCGGGCCGCGGATGGCGGAGATGCGGGACCGGATCTTCCTGGCCACAAAGACCGGTCGGCGCACGTACGACGAGGCGTGGGCCGAGATCAACCGGTCGCTGGAGCGGCTGCAGACCGACCACGTCGACCTGATCCAGATGCACGCGGTCTGCGATCTGGAGAACCTCGACCTCGTCACCGGCAAGGGTGGCTCGCTGGAGGCGGCGGTCCGGGCCAAGGAGGAAGGCCTGGTGCGCGCGATCGGGATCACCGGGCACACCGCGGCGGCGCCGTCGGTGCATCGCGAGGGCCTTCGCCGGTTCGATTTCGACAGCGTGCTGACCCCGCTGAACTACCGGTTGTCGACCGATCCGCAGTACGCCGACGACTACGCGGCGTTGGTGGAGGCCGTCCGGGCATCGGACGCCGCCCTGATGACGATCAAGATGATCGCCCGGCGGAACTGGCAGGACGGCGAGGAGAAGACCTACGACACCTGGTACCGGCCGTTCGACGAACAGCGCTACATCTCGGCCGCCACGGCCTGGCTGCTGAACGGGCACCCGGAGATCACCGGCCTGGCAACCGCCGGCGAGACCCGGCTGCTCCAGCAGATGATCACCGCCGAGAAGGAGCGCGCCGACCTCACCCCGGAAGCAGCAGCCGCGATCCTGGAAGAAGTCCAGGACTACAGCTCCCCCTTCATCTCGATGCCCTGGTAGTTCATCCGCTTCAAACACCTCTTGTACTACGCACGCCCGGTCGCCGACGGCGGAGGTCGCTTCGCGCCGACGGCCTTTCGCGCCCAGCTGGGGGCGGGGTGGGAACAGTGGGCGGGGTTGTGCTGTTGTGATGGAGGTAGTCGTCTAACTTCCGGAGGTTGTAGTGGCAACGGTCGAGCTGTCCCAGCAGAACTTCGACGAGGTCGTCGGTTCCGACGGGCTCGTCCTGGTGGATTTCTGGGCGGAGTGGTGTGGTCCGTGCAAGATGTTCGGACCGGTTTTCGAGAAGTCGTCCGAGAAGCACGAAGACATCACCTTCGGCAAGGTGGACACCGAGGCGCAGGTCGAGCTGGCCCAGGCGTTCCAGATCAGTTCCATCCCGACGTTGATGGCCGTGCGTGACGGCGTCGTGCTGTACTCCCAGCCGGGCGCGCTGCCGGCTGCCGCGCTGGAGGACCTGATCGGCCAGCTCCGCGCGGTCGACATGGACGAGGTCCGTGCCCAGATCGCGGCCCACGAGGCCGAGCACGGCACCGAGCCGCACACGCACTAACTGCATCGATACAAACAAACAGATCAAACAGCAGGGCAGTCGCACATGGCGCATCGTGTGCAACTGCCCTGCTGGTCTGTGGGTCCGGGGGGTGATTGCTCGAGAGCGTGACTCCCGGAATCTTCGCGCCGCGCAGGGACGGGCAGATTCGGGGAGCCACGCTCTCGCCGCATCAGGCCCCCGCGGCCCGGTGCGGCTACCCCGCCGATCAGGGCGGGTCGTTCGGTCCCGGCCGGCTGGGACAGGGGGTTGTCAGCAACCAGCCGACCGGGGGGATCGTGGTGAGGCGGTCGAGGGCGCGAGCCCGGGCCGCCCTGGGGGGATCGTGGTGAAGCGGTCGTACGCGAGGGGTCTGGCCTGGTGGTCAGCGCAGGGGGTTGAAGGGGGCCAGTTCGGTCGGCGTGGTGCCGGTGGTGATGGTTTCGGCCAGGAGTTGGCCGGTGATCGGGCCGAGGGTGATACCCCACATGCCGTGACCGCCGGCCGCGAAGACGCGGGGCGAGGCAGTGGCGCCGATCAGGGGCAGGCCGTCCGGAGTACAGGGGCGCGGACCGACCCACTCGTCCGTGCGGGCGTCCAGGTCGGCGTCGCGGAGTAGCGGGCGGGCGGCCTCGACGATCGCGTCGATCCGGCGCGGGTCGAGCGCCGCGTCGGCCTTGCGGAACTCCATCATCCCGGCGACGCGGAGTCGGTCGCCGAGCGGCGTACAGGCGATCCGCTGCGCCGGGAAGTACACCGGGCCGGCCGGCACGTGCGCCATCGGGACGCTGAAACTGTACCCGCGTCCCGCCTGGACGACGGTCCGTACGCCGAAGCGGCGGGCCAGGTCGCCGAGCCAAGCGCCGGTCGCCATCACGACGGCGTCGTACGCCTCGCTCTCGCCGTCGGCGGTGACGATGCGGACGCCGCGGATCTCGTCGACGATGTCCGAGACGTTCGCGTCGGTGACGATCCGGCCGCCCCGGGCGACGACCGAGTCGGCCAGCATCTGGACGTACTCGCCGGGGTTGATGAAGCGCTGGCCGTGCAGCCGGATGGCCGCGCCGATCTCGTCGGACAGCGACGGCTCGATCTCCCGGGCGTCGTCGCCGGTGATCGCCTCGAACTCGATGCCCTGGCCGGCCGCGTGGATGTGCTCGATCTCGTCCAGCAGCACGGTCCGCTCGGCCTCGGTGCGATACGCGGCGAGGAAGGACTTCGCCTCGTAGGTCTCGGCCTCCACGCCGGCCTTGGCGAGCAGGTCGAAGGCGCCGAGCGCCTGGCGGTTGATCGGGACCAGCGACTCCATCGCGGTCTTCCAGCGTCCGGCGGTGCTGTTGCGAGCGAACCGCGTCAGGAACGACAGCAGTCGGGGGCTCGCAGTCGGCGGTACGTAGACCGGCGAGGAGGGGCTCAGCACCGCACGGACGCCGTACTTGAGGACGGCCGGTTCCGGCAGCGGGGTGGCGAGGCCGGGAGTGAGCCAGCCGGCATTGCCCCAGGAGGCCCCGGCGGCGACGCCCTGGCGGTCGAGCACGGTGACCTCGATGCCACGCTCCTGCAGGAACCAGGCGGTGGCGAGGCCGACCATGCCGGCGCCGACGATGGCGACCCGGTCGGGGACGATGTGTGTGGATGAACCAGCAGCGACCATGTATCGATGGTGCGGCCGCGCCGAGGCGCTGTCATGGTGCGATCGCACCATTGATGCGTGAAATGACAGTGCTCAGCGCACAATAACTTCATGATCACTGCGCCTGACCTAGTCGTCGCCGTCGGTCCAGCCCTGTTCGAAGTCGTCGTCCGAGGGCGGGGGGACGACGAGGTTCGTGATGTGTTCCTCGCCGACCCGCAGGAGGCGGCGACCGGTCAGCCCGGCGACCTGGTGCTCGGCCTCGGCCTGCGGGATTCGGAGGAGGCTGTCGAGCTCCTGGAGCGCTGTGCCGCCGGCAACGCGTCAGGAGTCGTACTACGGGTTGCCCTCGCCAGGGATCCCCTCGTAGTCGCGACTGCCGAGCGGTGGCTCATCACGCTCATCGCACTCCAGCCGAGCGTCACCTGGGCCCACGTGGTCTGGCTGCTCCGCGGCGTCATCGACCGAGCGGCAGCGCCCGACTCCCCCGTCGCCGGAGACGCCGGAGTACACCAGGAGCTCTTCGCTCTCGCAGACGCCGCCGCGGCGATCGTGGACGCCCCGGTGACCATCGAGGACAACCAGAGCCGCGTACTGGCGTACTCCTCCGGCCAGGACCTCACCGACCCGACCCGCGTCTCCACCATCGTCGGCCGCCGGGTCCCCGCGGAGGTTATCGCGCACTTCCGGGCCCGCGGGATCTTCCGCCGCCTGGCGAGGTCGAGCGAGCCGTTCCTGGTCCCGAACGGGCCCAACGGCATCCGCCCGCGCCTTGTCGTACCGGTCCGCGCCGGGGGCGAGTGGCTCGGGTCCATCTGGGCTGTGGTCGACGGGCCGGTCAGCGACGAGGTGACCGCCGAACTGAGCAACGCGGCGTCTGTCCTCGCCTTGCATCTCCTGCGGCTCCGGGCTCAGGCAGACGTCGCCAGACGCAGCGCGATCGACCGTCTGCGCACGGTCCTCAGACAGTTCTCACCGGACACCACTGTCGACGTGCGTCTCCCACCGCCACCATGGCGGGTCGTAGCACTCGGCTCCCCCAGCGGATACGACGTACCGCAGCAGCTGGACCTCTGGGAGTCGACGGGACGCCGTCATGGGTGGAGTGAGCCACAGCTGGCCGACCTCGACGGCACGGTCCTGGCGGTCGTCACAGACGCGGACGGCCCCGGCTCGTGGCGCTGGTTGCGCCGACTCACGGTCGACCTGGCCAAGGACGCCCCTGGTACTACGGCGGCCGCAGGCGGCCGCGCACGTGGGCCTGCAGACCTCCCGAGCTCCAGGGCGGAGGCAATCGAGCTACTGGGCCTCGTACGCCGGGGAACCGCGCCAGGCCCGGCCCTCCGTGTCGAGCAGGCCTGGCACCTACTGACGGTGCACCGGGCCGTCACCTCGCTGGACACCACCAAGCTGGACGGCCCGCTGGCGACCCTCCTGAGGCACGACATCGAGCACGACACCGACTTCGTCGACACGTTGCAGGCGTGGCTGAACTACCCCGGTCAACCGCAGCAAGCCGCCAAGCAGCTCCATCTGCACCCGAACACCTTGCGGCACCGGATGAAACGGATCGGCGAGATCGCCACGCTCGATCTGTCCGATCCGCGCGAACGGCTCGCCCTCCAGCTCCAGATCGCCGCCGTCCGGACCGAGCACTGAGACCTACGCCACAGGCCCGAGTAACAAGGCTTCATATTCCGGCAATCGTTGAGCAACATCCGGATGGAATTGTTGAGGTCACAAGGGAGGCCGGGTCGCTCGCACAGCTGACTCGATCACCTGACGGACTTGTCTCAGCTTTTCACCAGGATGCTGAGGCAAACCGTCCCAGCTTTTCACCAGGATGCTGGGAAGGTGAGTCTGAGCTTTTCACCAGGATGCTCAGATCGCTGTGTGACCTGGCGATTGTCTGAGCGATCGCCAGGTCCACGCAGCGCTCACACCGGCGAGTTAAGCGGTGCAGAACGACGCCCGCCGCGCACGGAACGACACAAGCCCCCGAGCACGACGCTCGAGGGCTTCCGCTGTCCTGGTGGATCAGCCGATGTTCGCGCAGACCACAGACGGCCGGACGATCAGGTCCGTAGTGCCGTTGTTGAAGCCCTCGACCAGCCATGCGTTCGGCTTGAGCGAGCCGGCCTTGTCACCGGCGATGGGCTCGTAGACCTCCTTGCCGTCCTTGACCTGGGTCGGCGACGAGCTGACGATCTGAAGGTTCTTGATCGCCGCGACGGCTTCGTCAGCGCGCTGGTAGCCGCCACCGATCGCGGTCTTGCCGTCGGCGCACTGGACCCACGCGCGCTGAAGCGTGGCGCCGCTGTCGCCCACGAACTTGACCGTGGAGTTGGCGCCCTGGCCGGGGTTGTCGCTGAGCTGAGTCGCGCTCGGGTACGGGCTGTCCGACTCCAGGCCGGTGATGCCCGGCTTGTTGATCTTCGCCTTGAGGTTGGCGTCGAGGCCGATCTCGTGGACGCTGCCGTTGTAGACGGTGGTGAACCACTGCACCATGCCGGGGCCGAGATTGTCGCCGTAGATGCTGGCCTTGGCCATGTTCCAGTTGGTGACTGCGCCCTTGGTGTTCGGGATCGAACCTGCCGTCGAACTTGCGGTCATCGGTCCGACTTCGGCCGCGTCAGCCTGCGAGCTGACCAGCACGCCCCCGCCGATAGCGGCGAACGATGCTGCGGAAACGACGGCAACGAGCTTTTTGGTGATACGCACAATAACTCCCCGTTTGAGCCCCCCGGACGTGACCGCCCGGGACGACTCAAGGAGTACAGCACACATTTCCGACAAACGGGAGATCGAATTCTTGCATCAACATGCAAAATACGCATAACCAGCATGATTGCCCTTTACCCTCGGCGGCGCTCCAGTTCCAAGGACGCCCAGGCAACCCTCGTCGACGCCGCGGAGCGTCCCACCTCGACACGGGTCCGCAGGGAAGTGCACCGCCTTCGGAAGGGAAGGGTCTCCCGACGACCTAGGCCAGCCGGTTGACGATCGCGCCGTAGACGCCTGGCAGGGCCGCCGCGGCCGGCACGATACGTGGAGCGAGCAACGATCTGTTGCGGGTCCAGAGCAACGATGCGGTGAGGAACCGAGCCTCCCGGGACACCCGCCGCCAGGCTGCTTCATAGTTCTCCGGGAGGTCTTTCGAAACACAACGCACGAGTTCGGCAGAGGTACGCAACGCCACCGCGATTCCTTCACCGGTCAGCGCATCGACATAGCCGGCCGCGTCCCCGACCAGCAGCACCCGCCCCGCGACGCGCCGACGTACCCGCTGACGCAACGGCCCCGCACCCATCACCTCGGAAGCCGGCGAAGCACCTTCCAGCCGACGCTTCAAAGCCGGAAACGCCTCGAGATGGGAATCGAAAGAACCGCGGGCCGAAGTCAACACAGCGACACCGACGAGGTCGTCGGCCACCGGGGTCACATAAGCCTCGCCGAGCGGTGACCAATAGACCTCGACAAGCTCGGTCCACGGCGCGGTCGAGAAATGCCGCCGCAATCCGCGCCGTACCTGGCCCGACCTGTCGAGCCCCAACCCGAGTTGCCGCCGGATCGGTGAATGCAAACCATCGGCGGCCGCCAGGTACCGAGCGGTCAATCCGGCCGCTGTCACCGACGACCCGTTCTGACTGATCGCGTCGACCCGGCCGGTGATGACCGGAACCTCGAGCGCAGCAAGGCGATCCAGCAGAGCGGCCTGCAGCACAGTACGCCGTACGCCGAGCCCCGGGCCGGCCCGGAAGCGGGCGTCGACACAATGCGAGGAATCCAGATACCGGATCCCGGCGTAGGGCCGGCCTTCCAGACGAACGCCGAGCCGCTGCAGATACTCGACCGCGCTGTGCGCCACCCCTTCGCCACAAGCCTTGTCGATCGGACCTCGGCGCGGCTCGACCACGACGACCGAGAGCCCCGCGAGCGCGGCCCGGATCGCGGTGGCCGCGCCGGCCGGACCGGCCCCGGCGACGAGAAGGTCGATCACTTCGTCAGCGCACCGTCCAACGCGGCCTCTTCGGCGCGGATCCGGACGGTCAGCAGCGGGATGTTCAGCACCAGGAACAGCGTCGCCGTGATCCAGGCGGTGTGCACCAACGGCAGCGCGATCCCCTCCGCCACCACCGCGACGTAGTTCGGATGCCGGATCCACCGATAGGGGCCAGCGGCAACCAACGACAACCCCGGTACGACGATCACGCGGGTGTTCCACTGATGCCCGAGCACCGTGATGCACCACCACCGCAACCCCTGCGCCAGCAGCACCACGGCCAGCATCGTCCACCCCAGGGCCGGAATGAAGGGCCGGTCCGCCACGATCGCCTCGACCAGACAGCCCGCCAGGAACCCGGTGTGCAGCACAACCATGAACGGGTAGTGGCTCTTGCCGGTTTCCACCCCGCCCCGCTCGAAGCTCCACCGGGCATTGCGCAGCGACACCACCAACTCCGCCACGCGTTCCAGGCCGACCAGCACGATCAGTACGACGTACAGCCACAACGACGTTGACATCACCACTCCAGCAGGACGAGCTCGGAACAGAAACCGGGGCCCATCGCCAGCAGGACGCCCATACCCGAAGGATCCAGCCGCAGGGTGTCACCGAGCACGTGCAGGACCGACGATGACGACAAGTTGCCAACCGCGTCCAGCGATCTCCAGGTCACGTCGAGCGCGCCGGGCCGCAACCCGAGCGTCTCCGAGACCGCCTCCAGAACCTTCGGCCCGCCGGGATGAGACACCCAGGTCCCGATCTCCGGCACCGTCAGCCCGTGGTCGCCGAGGAATGTCACGACGTCCCCGCCGAGGTACTTGCGAACCACCTCCGGTACGTCCGCACCGAGCACGATCCGGAACCCGCCCGATCCGACGTCCCAGCCCATCACCCGCTCGGAGTCCGGATACAACCGGCTCCGGCTCGCCACCACCGAAGGCCCGGCAGCAGCCGGGTGGTCCGAACCGGTCAGCACCACCGCGGCCGCGCCGTCCCCGAACAAAGCGCCACCGACAAGGTTCGGCAGTGACGAGTCGTCCCGCTGCAAGGTCAGCGAACACAACTCCACCGACAGCAGTACTGCGACGTGCGTCGGCCAGGCGAGCAGGTAGTCGTGCAGCCGCGCGATCCCCGCCGCTCCCCCGACACATCCGAGGCCGAACAACGGCAGCCGCTTGACGTCCTCCCGCATCCCGAGCCGCATCGCGACCCGCGCGTCGATCGAGGGCGCGGCCACCCCGGTGACCGTGGTGAACATGAGGACATCGACGTCCGACACTGACAGCCCGGCCGCTGCCAGTGCCTCGGAAACGGCCGCCGCGCCGAGGTCGACCGCCACCGAGATCCAGGCGTCGTTGGCCGCACCGAAGTCCTTCAGTACGGCGTACTGCTCCAGTGGCAACGCCAGGTGCCGATGGGAGACACCGGCGTTCTGATGCAACCGGCGCAACAGGGCGTGCCCCTTGCCGTCGGGCAGGCAGATGTCGGCGAAGGCCTCGGTGAGTTCGTGTTGTTCGTACCGGTTGGGCGGGAACGCGGCCTGTGCCGCGGCGATCCGCGTCATCGTGGCATCGTTGCTTCGATGAGCAGCCTCGCGCGCACCCTCAAGGGTCTGGGGATGGCATCCCATCCGGGTCCGACCGTTGCCGTCACCACCTTGATCACGGTGGTCGCCTGGTCGGCCGGCCGCAACGCCGCCGGCTGCTTCCTAGTCGCCGCAGCAATCCTCACCGGCCACCTCTCGATCGGCTGGAGCAATGACGCGATTGACGCAACCCGCGACACCAGTGTGGCCCGGAATGACAAACCGATCGTGCTCGGACTGGTGAGTCGCCGGACGGTCGGCATCGGCGCAGTCGTGACGGCGATCGCCTGCGTGCCGCTGTCGCTGGCCAGCGGACTGCTCGCGGGCCTGGTCCATCTCGTCGCCGTGGCAGCCGCCTGGGCATACAACCTGAAGCTGAAGTCCACCCGAATCTCCTGGTTCCCGTACGCCGTCGCGTTCGGCCTGCTGCCGTCTTTCGTGACCCTCGGCACCGCGGATACCTGGGCGCCGTGGTGGGCCACCGCCGCCGGCGCGCTCCTGGGTGTCGGTGCCCATCTGGCAAACGTCGTACCGGATCTCGCGGACGACCTCGCCACGGGTGTGCGAGGGTGGCCGCAGCGGCTCGGCGAAGCCGCCCGGGTGCTGGCGCCGCTGCCTCTCGCGGTCGCCACAGCGCTGCTGGTGATCGCGCCGGACGGCCCGATCGGGGCGATCGGCTGGATCACCCTGGCTGTCAACGCCGGGCTGCTGGTCGCGATCGTCGCGTGGAAGAACGCGCCTTTTCTGGTCACCCTGGCGGTGGCAGCCGTCGCGATCGTCACCCTCGTCGTCCGGGGCGACGCGCTGACCAGCTAGCCGGCCTGCGGTTTCAGTGGCGCGTTGCTGCCGAGGATGGCGGCCGTCAGCGCCTCGGCCGGCTCCTTGGCCGCCCGAGGGTTCGTGATCAGCACCAGGTCGATCGCCGGCAACTCCGGCAGGCCCGCGCTCGGTGGTGGCTCGACCAGGTCGACCGGCATCAGGCTGCGCGCGAAGATCGCGATCCCGAGCCCGGCGCGAACCGCCGCCAGTACGCCGTTGACGCCGCGCACGATGCAGGTGATCCGGCACGACCGCCCGGCCTGCTCGAGAGTCTGTACGCCGAGGGACCGGCTGAGGCTGGGCGCCTGGTAGGCCACCAGCGGGACCGGTCCGTCGGGCGCGATCCGGGTGCCCGAGATGCCCGCCCACACCAGCGGGTCGCGGCGGACCAGCCGGCCGTTCAGTTCGGAGCCCGCGCCCGCCGTGTGCTTCACGTAGGCCAGGTCCAGGTGCCCGGACTCGACCCGGCGGAGCAGATTCGGGCTCTGGGCAACGGTCAGTTCGAGGTCGATCCGCGGATACAGCTGGCGGAAGTCGCGCAGGATCCGCGGCAGCGGGGTCAGCGCCAGGTCGTCGGTCACCCCGAACCGCAGCCGGCCGCGCAACTCCGACCCGGTGAAGTACCCGACGGCTTCCTCGTGCGCGGCCAGGATCGTCCGGGCGAACCCGGCCATCGCCTCGCCGTCGGCGGTCAGCGTCACCGTCCGGGTGTCGCGCACGAACAGCGGGCGCCCGACCGCGAGCTCCAGCTTGCGGACGTGCTGGCTGACGGTCGGCTGGCGGATCCCCAGCCGCTCGGCCGCCTGGGTGAAACTCAGCGACTGGGCGACCGCGAGGAACGTACGCAACTGGTCCGGATCGTAGGCCACAAGCTCACCCTCCTTCCTCCTTGACGTGCCTTCATTCTGTCATTGCGGGACGCAATAAGACTAATAGGAGTAATTCGCTGTCGAAACCAGCTCTCCAACGTTGAGGATGGAAGCGACCTCCCCTGACAGTCCACTTCGTAGGGATGACTCTTGACCACCCGGGCCACCGGTTCTGTCCACCACGTCCCCGACTTCCACACCCATCGCGCCACCCGACCTCCCGTCGACGAGCTCCCGGCCACCCAGCGCCGGCCGGGCTTCAGGGACACCTTCAGCGCACTGCAGGTCCGCAACTTCCGCCTGCTGGTCAGCGGCCTGTTCGTCAGCTCGACCGGCGGCTGGGTCCAGCGCATCGCGCAGGACTGGCTGGTGCTGACCCTGACCGGCAGCGCCACCGCCGTCGGTATCACCACGGCACTGCAGTTCCTCCCCACCCTCCTGCTCGGCCTGTACGGCGGGGTGATCGCCGACCGCTTCCCGAAGCGGAAGATCCTGCTGGTCACCCAGTCCACGATGGGCACCCTCGCCGCGATCCTCGCCGTCCTTGCCCTGACCGGCGGAGTGCATGTCTGGCAGGTCTACACGCTCGCGCTGATCCTCGGTCTGGCCACCGCGGTCGACAACCCGACCCGGCAGTCGTTCGTGACCGAACTGGTCGGCCGGGAGCGGCTGCGGAACGCGATCAGCATGGTGTCGTCCACCTTCCAGCTCGGCGGCCTGATCGGCCCGGCGCTGGGTGGCGCGATGATCGGTGCCGTCGGCACCGGTTGGGCGTTCGCGCTGAACGCCGTGACGTTCTTCGGCTCGATCTCCGCGCTGTTGATGATGCGCGAGCACGAGATGCCCGGTCTGAACGCGTCCCGCCAGGCGAGCGCGGGCATCCGGATCCGCGACGGCCTGCGCGACGGCGTCCGGTACGCCTTCCACGAACCCGCCGTCCGCTGGGCCGTCGTCCTGGTCGGCATCTTCGGGATGTTCACGATCAGCCTGCCGGTCACGCTGACCGCGTTCGCCAAGGTGGTCTTCCACACCGGCGCCACCGGGTACGGCGTACTGAACTCCGTCGTCGCCGTCGGGTCCCTGGCCGGGGCGTTGCTGTCGGCCCGGCGGATCCGGCCGACCCGGCTGCGCAACCTGGTCGGGATCGCCTCGATCCTGGCGATCACCGAGATGGTGGCCGCGATCCAGCCGTCGTTGTGGACGTTCCTGCCGCTGCTCTGCGCGCTCGGCATGGCCACGCTGATGTTCCTCACCGCGGCCCAGTCGATGGTGCAACTGACCACGCCCGACGGGCTCCGCGGCCGGGTGGCCGGCATCTACAACCTGGTCTTCATCGGCGGCGGCGCGATCGGCGGGCCGACGGTCGGCTGGATCGCCGAGCACTGGGGCGCCCGGACCGGTCTGCTGCTGGCCGGGCTGATCCCGGCCACAGCGACCGTTGCCATCGGCATCACTCTCGCCAGGGCAGGGCGCTTCCGGGTGGTCGTTCACCGCTCGGAGCGTTCGCCGTGGCTGCAACCACCGGTCCGGCTCGGCCTCGAGCAGGTCCCCGTCCGGCTCGCCCGGCCGGCCGCACCGCGGATCGACCGGCCGTTCCCGCTGGTTCGAAGGCATCACCGCGGCGGGGACCCGGCACCGCGCCCCCGGCGTACGAGGCGCAAGCCTCAGCACCACTAGAACCGATCGCCGGCAGGCCCCCCAGGTGCCTGCCGGCGACGGGGATCAGGGAGCGTCGACCAACTGGACCGGCGGGACCTTGACGGTGCGGTGGTGCGGGGTGCCGCCCAGGATGACCTTGCGCAGCGACACGTTGTTCTTGGTGTTGGACTCGAACAGGCGGTTCTCGGGGTTGGCGACCACCTGCACGTAGTACGTGCCGTTCTTCAGGTCGGTCACGTCGAACGACTGGCCCGGGAGCGACTGGACGTAGGTGTCACCGGAGCCGACGTCGAGGACCTCGCGGACCGACAGCGACCCGTGGTTGCCGCACGCGGTGTGCAGGTCGGTGTTCTGCGGGTGCCACTCGGCGTTCTTGACCGTGTAGTCGATCGAGTCGGTCGCGGCCAGGCAGAAGGCTTCCTTCTGGCTGCGGACGACCTCGGTCTGGTTGCTCGACAGCAGGCTGTAGCGGGCGAAGTCGGTGAAGTGCCAGTGACTGTGGCCTTCGCGGGCGTCCCACTCCATCGTCCCGGTGTTCTGGTAGCCGACCTGCTTGCCGTTGGCGTCGTAGAAGTACTGGTACGCGTCCATCAGGTCCTTGCCCTGCTGACGGAAGCCGTCGAGGACCAGCTTGGACGGACCGGCGTTCCACACGTTCGCGGCGAACGACAGGTAGTCGCGCTGGGCACTCGGGCCTTCGTCGCCGGGGGCAACAGTGATCTGCCAGGCCGGCAGCGGACGCAGGTCCGGCTTCGGGCCCTTCGGCACACTCGCCTTGCCGGTCGGCCGCTTGGCGTTCGGGGTCAGCGCGGCGCTCTTCGCCTTGGCGGCGCCGGGCTCGAGCGACTGGGCGACCTTCGACTTGCAGCCCCGGACAGCGCCGTGGCCCGGGTCGCAGCCCTGCTCGTCCTGAACAGTGACGTTGAGCGTGACGGCGGAGTCCGCCGTACCGAGCTTGAAGTAGTCGCGGTACTGCTTGTTGATGCTGATCTTGGCGGTGTACTTGCCTACCGGCAGGTCGGCCGGGGCCTCTTCGTCGTAGTAGTTGTAGGTGTTCGCCGACCAACCGGCCTGCAGCCCCCAGACCGCGCCGAGCGTGAACGGGTTCGCACTGCATTCCGACGGGTACGGCGAGGTGTCGGGCGCGTCCGGCCGGGTCCGGGAACCCTCGCCGTTGAGGCAGAAGGCCTGATCGCGATCGAGCACCTTCTTGCCGGTCGCGTCGGTCAGCGTGACGTGCAGGAACTTGCCGAGACCGGACCAGTCGGTGACCGAGCCCTTCGGCAACGAGACGGGATACCCGCCGACGTACTGCTTGGCGACGATCGGGTCGCCGTACGACTTGCGGGTGGCGCGGATCTCGATCGGCTTCTGGCCGGCGACCACGTGCGTCCCGAAGTCCATCACCACGCCGTAGTCCGGGATCCGGTCCAGCGTGACATCCTTGCTTCCGGCAACTAGTTTCAGCGCCGGAGTCGCGGCGGTTCCGGCGGTTGCCTTGTCCGGACCGGACACTGCGGCGCCGGCGGCACCGGCGGCTGCCGCCACCAGCGCGGCAGCGCCCGCGACCGCAATCGCGGTACGGCCGAATTTCCTTGAAGTGTTGATGGTCTACCCCTCCCAGACGAGCAGGCCCGCCTCCCGGGCCATGCCTCATTTACACGGGGTATGACGGAGGCCGGTGGTCGCTATGTTGATGACAGTTGTGTCGCAGTTGGATCACAGCACTACGCACAGTTACCGACGCCTGTTACTTGACGTTGTAAATTAAGCGGCCCTAGGCTCGGCTCCGTCCCGGTCCCCCTCGATTTCGGACGCGACGGAGGAACACATGTCAGTCCGCCCTGATGCCGCCCCGCAAACCCCGCCCGTACGCCGAACCCGCAGCCGCCGTCGTACCGGCGTCATCGCCCTCGCAGCTACCGCCCTGGTATCGGCAGCCGCGATCGCGCCGGCCGGTGCCGCAGTCCCCGACGCCACCATCCCGGCCACCGGCGTTCCCGCCACCAAGACGCCCGTACCAGCCACCTATCCACAGGTCGCGGCCAAGCCGTACATGGGGTGGAGCAGTTGGAGTCTCCAGTCCACCAACTATCCCGGCGTGAACCCGGACGGCCCCGGCAGCTTCATCAGCGAGAAGAACATCCTCACCCAGGCGCACGCGCTGGCCACCAAGCTGAAGCCGTACGGCTACGAGTACGTCAACGTGGACGCCGGCTGGCAGCTCGGCGGTGACGAGTACGGCCGCCCGGTCGCCAATCCCGCCCGCTTCCCGCGCGGGATGAAGGCGCTCGGCGACGACATCCACCAGCTCGGCCTGAAGTTCGGCATCTACACGGTCGTCGGGCTCGGCTTCGACGTCTACCGTGACGGCACCACGCCGATCTACGACGCGCCCGGCTGCTTCACCCGCGACATCGTCTACCCCGACCTGCGCACGACGAACGGCTGGGACCAGGCGTACAAGATCAACTACGCCAGCCCCTGCGCGCAGAAGTACGCCGACTCGATCGCGAAGACCTTCGCGAGCTGGGGTGTGGACTTCATCAAGATGGACGGCGTCGGCCCCGGTTCCTGGAAGGGCGCTCCGGACGACCCGAACCACAACAACACCGAGGACGTGGAGTCCTGGTGGCGCGCGGTGCAGAACGCCGGCCGCCCGATGCAGTACACGTTGTCGTGGTCCCTCAGCCATCGCTACGCGGACAGCTGGAAGGCCAACTCGAACGGCTGGCGGATCGACACCGACGTCGAGTGTTACTGCGACACGATCGTCCGCTGGACCGGCTCGGTGGTGCAGCGCTGGTGGGACGTTGCGCAATGGGTCGACGACGCCGGACCGGGACACTGGAACAACCTCGACGCGCTGAACGTGGGCGTCGGCGCGATGGACGGCGTCAACGAGACCGAGCGGCAGACGTACATGACGTTCTGGGCAATCAACTCGGCGCCGTTGTTCGCCGGTGACGACCTGACCAAGCTCGACGCGTACGGGCTCAAACTGCTCACGAAACGCGAGGTGATCGCGATCGACCAGGCCGGCGTCCCGGCCCGGCCGCTGAATCAGAACCAGTTGCAGCAGACGTGGTACGCCAAGAACGCCGACGGCAGCGTCACGGTCGGCCTGTTCAACCTCGCGGACAGTCCTGCCACCGTGACCGGACGGTTCGACGAGCTAGGCATCACCGGCAAGGCCAAGGTGCGTGACATCTGGGCCGCCACCAACAGCAACAACGTCAGCGCCCAGGTCGGCGCCCAGCTTCCGGCGCACGGATCGAAGCTGTACAAGATCTATCCGAACAACCTCGGCTCCGTTTCCAAGCCGGCCAACGTCAAGGCGACCGACGTCAGCCGGACCACGGTGACCTTGAATTGGCGGCCGAGCACCGGCGCGACGGCGTACAAGGTCTTCGCGAACGGCAAGCAGGTCGCGACGAGTTCGGCGACGAGTGTCGTGGTGACCGGGTTGCTTCCGCAGACGCAGTACACGTTCGAGGTCAAGGGCGTCGACGGCGGCAGGTCGTCCGAGGCGAGCGCGCCGGTGACGATGCTGACCGCGAAGTCGGGTGGGCCGACCCGGTACGAGGCGGAGGCATCGACGAGCACGCTGACCGGCAACGCCAGCGCCAATGGGTGCACCCTGTGCTCGGGTGGCCAGAAGATCGGCAACATCGGCTACGACGCCTCGGTGACGCTGAACGGCATCACGGTGCCGACGACCGGGATGTACCTGGTGAAGATCGCCTACACCGACGGCGACACCAGCCGGCAGAGCATGCTGACGGTCAACGACGCGGACACCTACTGGGTGAACTACCACGGTCTGGGCGACAACGACTGGGGTACGCCGCAGGTGGTCTACCTGCCGGTCAAACTCCAGGCGGGCTCCAACTCGATCAAGGTGAGCAACCCGAACGGCTACATCGCCGACATCGACTGGATCACCGTCTGACGGTTACGTCCGGAGAACCGAGGTCCTTGACCCTCGGTTCTCCGGACATTGCCCGCTTATGGTGGGCAGATGAGCGGATACCCCGAAGTAGTTGGGCGGATCGATCACCTCGAACCGGTGCCGCGGCGGATCCGCGCGACGCTCGGCGGCCAGGTCGTCCTCGACACCCTCGAAGCGAAGTACCTCTGGGAGTTCCCGCCCTACCCCCAGTACTACGTGCCGCTGGCGGACGTGGCGGACGGCGTACTGGTCGATACGGGTGAGACAGAGCAGCACCATCGGGGCAAGGCCCGGGTGCACACGGCCGGGAACGGGCAGGCGCGCGTGTACGACGACGGGGTGGCCGCCGGGTTGGTGCGGTTCGACTGGGACGCGATGGACAGCTGGTTCGAGGAAGAGGAAGAGGTCTTCGTCCATCCGCGCGACCCGTACAGCCGGTGCGACGCGATCAAGTCGTCGCGGTCGGTCAAGGTGGAGCGGGACGGGTTGGTGCTCGCCGAGTCGTCCTCGACGGTGATCGTCTTCGAGACCGGGTTGCCGCCGCGGTACTACTTCCCCCGGCTCGCGGTGAACTTCGAGCACCTCACGCCCAGCGAGACGAGGACGGCCTGCCCGTACAAGGGGCGCACGACCGGGTACTGGTCAGTGGGCAAGCACCCCGATCTCGCCTGGTGCTACGACTTCCCGACGGCACCGCTGTTGCCCATCGCCGGCCTGATCGCGTTCTTCAACGAGCGGGTCGATCTGACCATCGACGGCGCAGCGGTGCCGCGCCCGCGAACGGCCTTCTCCGGTGGGATCCCACCGTCAGATGGCTGACGTGCTGCCGCCGTCCATGGTGATGACGGAACCGGTGACGTAGCTCGCGCGGGGTGACGCGAGGAAGGTCGCGACGTCGGCGACCTCCTCCGGTTCGCCGGCGCGACCCATCGGGATGCTCTGGACCATCTCGGCGAGCAATTCCTCCTTGGGGCGGCCGGTCGAACGAACGGCAGCCTCGAGGCCCTCGTCGACGCGACCGGTCAGCGTCATCCCGGGGTTGATCACGTTCACCCGGACGCCGCGGCCGGCGTACGCCTTCGCGTAGCCGACGGACGCCAGCATCAGCGCCGCGTTCGCCGCGCCACCGCCGATGTGCAGTTCGTTGGCCTGCCGCCCACCCTGGCCGACCACGTTCACGATCGCGCCGTTGCCACGCTCGGCCATCCCGCGGATCACCGCGTCGATCGCGTGCATGTAGGTGAAGTACTTCGCTTCCATCGCCGCGTGCAGGGTCTGGCTGCTCAGCTCGTCGACCGGCGTCCGCCGGGCCGCGCCGGCACTGTTGATCAGGATGTCGACCGCCCCGATCCGCTCGAACACCGCCTTGGCCGCGTCGGCGTCCGTGAGGTCGACCGCCTCGACCTGGATCTTGAGTCCTTTGGCGGCCAGCTGGTCCTGAGCCGCAGCGAGGTTCTCCGGGCTGCGGGAGATGGCGACGACGCTCGCGCCCTCCCAGGCCAGCGCCTCGGCACACGCCAGCCCGATCCCCTTGCTCGCTCCGGTGACGACAGCGGTCCGGCCGGTCAGTTGCAGATCCACTAGTGCCCCTCGTCGAATTCGTTGCGTGCAGCAACGATCTCGTCCATGTGTGTGTAGGCCCAGGTACGCATCGTGGCGACCGCAGCACTCAGGCTCACGCCCAGCGGCGTCAGCGTATACGTGACGGTGACCGGCACAGTAGGAACTACGTCACGCCGTACGACGCCGTCGCGCTCGAGGTGGCGCAGGGTCTGGGTGAGCATCTTCTGGGTGATCCCCTCGATCGCCGCCTTCAGCTCGCCCGAGCGCAGCGTGCCCCGGCTCTCCAGCGTGCTGATCACCAGCATCGTCCAGGTGTCACCGATCCGGCCGAGGACCTGCCGCGTCGGGCAGGCGCCCTTGGTGGCGTCCCATCTGCCGCTGACCTGGTCGGTATCCATTTGGTGCCTTTAGCAGTAGAAAGTGCCGTCTTCCACGGCCCGATACATGGCCCGTAGCTTCGTTGCCGAGTCTAGTGAAGGAGGAGTTCGGTGCACGCAGTGGTGCCGGTAGGACCTGGGAAGGTCTCGTTCGCCGAAGTGGACGAGGTGTCGCCCAGGTCCGGGGAGGTGATGATCGAGGTCGCCGCGTTCTCGGTCAATCGAGGCGAGACGTTCCAGTTGGAGACGGATCGACCCGGGTGGCGGCCGGGCAAGGACGTTGCCGGGGTGGTGATCCGGACGACCGCGGACGGACCTGCCGTCGGCACGCGGGTCGTCGCGCATCTACCGCACTCGGGCTGGGCCGAGCGTGCCGTAGTACGGGCGCAGCAGGTCGCAGTACTGCCTGATGCTGTCTCGTTCGAGCAGGCCGCTGCGTTGCCGCTGGCTGGGTTGACCGCGCTCCGGCTCCTTCGTACGGCGGGAAACGTCGTCGGCCGGCGGATCCTGCTGACCGGTGCGTCCGGCGGCGTCGGCCACTACTTCACCGAACTGGCGGGCGGCGCCGAGATCACCGCCGTCGTCTCGTCGCCCGAGCGCGGCGCCCGCCTCCTGGAACTCGGCGCGGAGGCTCTCGCGTACGACGTGAGCGATGCGCGCGGACCCTTCGATCTCGTGCTGGAGTCGGTCGGTGGCAGCAGCCTGCCGGTCGCACTCTCGAAGCTGCGGGCAGGTGGGACGCTGATCTGGTTCGGCCAGGCGAGCCGGCAGGCGCCGCGGATCGACTTCTTCGACTTCTTCGCCGGGCCCGAGGCGGCTTCGATCAAGCACTTCCACTACGCCTCCGAGCCCGCGGACGGGCCCGATCTGGCGACCCTCGTGCGACTGGTCGCGACCGGCCGGCTGCACCCTGAGCTCAGGCGGATCGCGGACTGGTCGGAGACCGACCTGGTACTCGACGAACTTCGCGACCGGCGGATCCGTGGCAACGCAGTACTGACCATCAGGAAGGACCAACGATGAACGACCCGAAGACCGTGGTGACCCGGTACGTCGAGGCGGTGGCGACGGGAGATCTGCCGACCATCGAGGCCAGCTTCGCCCCCGAGGTCGAATGGACGTATCCGGGAGACCTGCCCTTGTCCGGTACGTGGCGTGGGCGGGACGTGGTGATCAACGACTTCCTGGGGGCGGCCGCGGGCAAGTTGTTCGCCGCTGACCAGCCGGTGGTGATCAAGCTGGTCAACATCCTTGCCGACGGCGACCAGGTGTTCGCCGAGTGGACAGCTCAGGCGACGGCGCTGTCCGGTGCGACGTACGACAACCGGTGCGGCGGCGTCTTCACCGTTCGCGACGGCCGGATCGTTGCCGTCCGGGAGTACCTCGACACCGACCACGCCCGACGGGTGTTGTTCGGCGCCGAATAGGTGCATAAGGCAACCATCAAAGAAGTGGCAGGCAACGAACTGGAATTGGCGCTCGTGCGGGCTTGATCCGGTCAGTACTATCAGTAGTCAGATCGACACCCTTTGTTTCGACGTTCAGATGCCGTTAGCACCGACGCCGGAGGACCCGTGCCGACCATGACCACTTCCGAATCCCCTGCCCACTCGCCGCCCGAGCGCGTCTCGTGGCACCTCATTCTTCGTCACGACCTACCGGCCTCGCTGGTGGTCTTCCTGATCGCGATCCCGCTCTCACTGGGGATCGCCGCCGCTTCCGGAGCCCCGCTGATCGCGGGACTGGTGGCCGCCGTCGTCGGCGGGGTTGTCGCCGGCACCTTCGGCGGATCTCCCTTGCAGGTCAGCGGTCCCGCGGCCGGCCTCACCGTTGTCGTCGCCGGACTGGTCGCCGAGTTCGGCTGGGCCGCCACCGCGGCCATCACCTGCGCGGCCGGCGTCCTGCAGATTCTGCTGGGCATCACCCGGATCGGCCGGCTCGCACTGTCGTTGTCCCCCGCTGTCGTGCACGGCATGCTGGCGGGCATCGGTATCACGATCGCGGTCCAGCAGTTGCACGTGGTGCTCGGCGGCCGGGCGCAGAGTTCGCTGATCGCCAACCTGGCCGGGCTTCCGGCACAACTGGTGGCGCATCATCCTGGCGCGGTACTGGTCGGCGTACTGACCGTGCTGCTGCTGTTGCTCTGGCCAAGGTTGCCGAAGGCAAGGATCGTTCCTGCGCCATTGGTCGCGGTCGTCGTCGTCACCGCGGTGGCCGCGGTGTTCAAGGTCGACGTCACCCGGGTCGAGCTGCCGAACGCGCCGCTGCAGGAGTTGATCGTCCCTGTGCTCCCCGATGGTGGCGCGGTGAAGATCGCCACCGCAGTGCTGACGGTTGCGCTGGTCGCGAGCGTCGAGTCGTTGCTCTCGGCCGTTGCCGTCGACAAGCTTCATCGGGGCAGGCGCAGCAATCTCGATCGCGAGCTGATCGGTCAGGGCATGGCGAACGCGGTCTCCGGCGCTCTCGGCGGGATGCCGGTCACCGGCGTCATCGTGCGCAGTTCGACGAACGTCGCGGCCGGAGCGCGCACCCGGGCGTCGGCGGTCATGCACGGTGTCTGGATCGCGGTGTTCGTGCTCGCGGCCGGCGCGATGCTGGAGCTCATCCCGATGGCCGCGCTGGCCGGCGTACTGCTCGTCACCGGTCTTCGGCTCGTCCAGCTCGCCCACATCCGCACGCTGCTACGCCACGACGAACTACTCGTGTACGTCGTGACCGCGGCCGGGGTGGCCGTCCTCGGATTGGCCGAGGGAGTGCTCGCCGGGCTCGCATTGGCCCTTGCGCGCGTGCTCTTCCGACTGGCCCGGGCCACCGTCACCGCGACCGAAGAGGACGGTGTGTGGGTCGTGCGAATCCACGGCACGCTCGTCTTCGTCGGAGTGGCCTCGCTCGTTCGCACGTTGCGGACGATCCCGGTCGGCGTGCCCGTCCGGGTGGAGCTCCAGGTCGACCACCTCGACCACGCGGCGTACGAGGCGATCGAGGACTGGCGGCGTGGGCACCTCGCCCGCGGCGGTTCGGTCGAGCTCAACCGGGCCGCGTTCCGGGCCGCGCTGCACGGCGAGTCGGCGCGACCGCGCTGGTTGCACCCGTGGCAGCACGGACAGCTGGTGCTCGAGCCGGATCAGCGGATCTCGATGCTGGACGGCATCCGTGAGTTCGAGGCGTCGGCGGACCCGATCCGGCCGATGCTGGCGAAACTCGCCGCGGACGGGCAACGTCCGACCCAGCTGTTCATCACCTGCGCCGACTCGCGGATCGTGCCGAACCTGATCACCACGACCGGACCGGGCGACCAGTTCTGCGTGCGGAACGTGGGCAACCTCGTCCCGCCGTACGGGTCGACCAGCACGTCCGTCGCGGCGACCATCGAGTACGCCGTCGAAGTGCTCGGCGTCGCCTCGATCGTGGTCTGCGGTCACTCCCACTGCGGCGCGGCGGCGGCCGCGCTCGACGGCGTACCGGACGAAGGGTCCGCGCTGAAGAACTGGCTCCGCCACCTGGAAGCCTCCGTACGCCGGTCCGCTCACGTCCCCGACATCGCCGATCCGGTCACCGGGGTCAAGCTGTCGGCGGCCGACAAGTTGTCCGTCACCAACGTGGCGGTGCAACTGGAGAACCTGCGGAGCTTCGACTGCGTCCAGCGGGCCGAGAACGAGGGCCGGCTGGAGCTGGTCGGGCTCTGGTTCGACATCGGCGCGGCCGCGGCGCGGCTGGTGCTCGACCGCGAGCCCTACCTGGTCCGTGCGGACGAGGAGCTCGCCACGGCCACCACCCCGGCCGACTCCTGATCCGACGTCCCGAGCAGGGCGGGTGCGCTGTCCCGGCGTACCCGCCCTCTTCGCCTGAATTGTTTCGGCCGAAAGAGGATGAGCAGGGGTACGGCGAGCGCGATCGCGACGAGGCCGTCCGAGAAGTAGTGATTCGCCGTCACCACGACCACGGTGAAGGTGAGCACCGGATGCGCGATCCACAGCCATCGCCACCGGGAGCGGGTGGCACGAATCATGAAGACGGCCACCATCAACGACCAGCCGACGTGCAGACTCGGCATCGCGGCGAACTGGTTGGCCAGACCGCTCTGCGCGTCCGGACCGTACACCGATTGCCCGAGCAGGGCGCCGGTATCGACCCATCCCGGCATCATCCGCGGCGGCGCCAGCGGGAAGACGAGGTGCCCGACCAAGGCGAGTCCGGTCAGCGCCGCCAGCGCCCAGCGAGCCTTCGGGTAGTGCGCGGGGCGGCGGATCATCAACCACAGCAGCACGAGCGCGGTCAACGGGAAGTGAACGAACTCGTAGTACCGGTTGGCGCCTTGCGCAAGGTCCGGGATGGGCAAGGCAACTCGCTGCAAGCCCGCCTCGCTCGGAAGACCAAGCTGTGTCTGGAGGTGGATCAGCGTGTGAGCATGGACGAACGCTTCATCTGCGTGCCCCATGGAGAGATAGCGACCGAGGTTGTAGGCACCGAACAGGAATGCCACGAAGAGCACTTCGCGAAGGATGCGCAAGAGCTTGGCTTGCGGTGCGTCCCGGGGACACGGCACCAACCGCAGATGCCTTCGATCTTCGTCCGGCGGCTTGTCCGCCCGCACGGACGCGCGCTCGACCTGTTCCAGTTGAACTTGTGCCATCCCTGGCCCCCTCCAAGAAACCGAATGCTCGTTCTCTATAGACCTACTGTTCCGCCGAATCGCATCGGCTCGCAAGAACGGTTCTTCGTTTCACCTTGTGATCCCGCCCACGCGCCGTCCTTCCAAATTATCGCAACATAGTGATAGTTGCGAAGGATATGAACAGAGTCACAGTCTCGGTTGGCGGAGGCGAAGGAGTTCGTCAGCGCACGCGTCAGCCGCCACCATCGGTGGGAGGCGAGCGCCAGCAATAGCACCCGCACCGCGCTGCACCGCGCTGCACCGGTACCGGCACCGGCACCGGCCCCACGGCAACCCACACTGCGAGCACCCACGGCACCTCACGCCTTTCAGCCGCGACGCAGGACCGGCGTCTCCGGGACGGCGGGTCGCGTAGCCGACGCAGGAGCGGCGCCCCGGGGCGGGCGGGTCGAGCAGCCGACGCAGGAGGCGCGAAGCGGGTCGTCGTACGAGGGCACGAAGCCGGTCGTCGGTCCTCAGCAGCCTGTACCGCGACCACTTACGGCACCCGCGCCTTTCAGCCGCGACGAAGGAGCGGCGCCCCCGGGGCGGGCGGGTCAAGCAGCCGACGCAGGAGGCGCGAAGCGGGTCGTCGTACGAGGGGCGGAGTGGGTCGTCGTACGGGGGTTGGGGGTTAGGCGACGAGTGGGGTGGGGGCGGTGAAGGTGTTGCAGGCTTTGGGGTTGGCTGTGTCGTAGCCGGTGAGGCTCCAGTTGGCGGCGTTCTCGGTGCTGCCGTGGTCGCGCTTGGGGTCGATGAAGTTGCGGACGAGGGCTTGCCAGTCGGTCAGGTCCTGGTTGCCCAGCAGGTAGGTGTCCTGGTCGGCGCCGAGGGAGACACCGCTCAGGCAGTTCGCCTGGAGTTCGATGCGTCGGCTGCCCTGGAGCGAGAGGTCGACGCCACTGAGCGGCAGTTGCCACTGGTATTCGGCCCTGAGGATCCCGGTCAGCGCCTGGATGTGATGCCCGTACTCGTGGTCGAGCAGAAACGTGAGATAGGCCAACGTCTCGCCCTGGTTGTAGCGCCAGCCATCGAGGAAGGCGGTCGCGTCGACGTAGATCGTGTCGCCGCAGTAGTACGCGTCGCTGTCGTCCGTGTCGCAGGGTGACGACGGTGATTTGCCCTTCACCACGACCAGTTTCGGCGGCTTGAAGGTGAACCCGGCTTTGCGAATCACGGGCGCCCAGGCCCGGTTCAGACAGCCCAAAAGCTCAGTCTGGAAGGCTCGGACGTTGGCGACCGAGGTCGGCTCCTGCTCCGGCTGAGTGCACCCCGTGGCCGGCAGTTTGCCGACCCGGTAGAGCGGGTTCTTGGTCAGCTGCGCGGGTTGCGGCGGCGCCGCTGCGACGTCGTCGGCTGTAGGGTCCGCGGACGACGGCGTAGTACTGGGCAGGGCAGCGCGGGCCTTGGCAGCTTCCGACGCCTCGGCCGCTGCGGCGGATGCTTGTGGGTCGGCCTGTGCGAGCTGATGGCGGTCCCAACTGATCGCACCCACCGCGATGATGCCGAAGGCAAGTAATGCGGCGCCGCCGGCGATCAACTTCCGCCCCCGTGTCCGGTTCACCCGCAGACCATAGCCCGCAGAGGCGGCGCCGACCGCCGGCCGACATCAAGCTGCAACCTCAGACGGTGAGGCGTCGTGACGCGACCAGTTCACCTCCGGAGTAGCCGTCGGCGCGAAGGACTTGGCCGGCCTTGACGTCGAGAACGGTCAGGTTGACCGGGTCGGCCGCCAGGTCCTCCGAGCTGATCGGGCGGTCGTCGAGGTAGACGTCGACACGGTCGATGCCGTCGACGTCGAGGCCGACCGTCAACGTAGTACCGGCCAGTGAGACCGTCACCCCGAGGCGCCGGACCGGCATCGCGGTGAGCAAGGCGCCGGCCGCGTCGAGCAGGTCGACGTTGCCTTCGAGCAGGTCCGCGCGGGTCATCTTGTGGGTGGCGTCCGGCCGTACGCCGAGGTCCTCGACCGGAGTACCGGACAATTCGCCGACCCGCAGCGTGCGGCGGATCGCTACCCGCATGTTCGCACCGTTCGGCAGCGCCTCGTACGGCGAAGTAGGGTCCGGTGGCGGGGGCTCGTTCAGCAAGGTGGCGAGCAGCCCGTGGGTCCACACGTTCGCACCACCGGCGCCGGTGTTGTCGTCGACGCCGAGGATCTTGCCGATCTGGTGATCGGCGAAGCCGGCCGCGAAGATGTCGGTCGCGGAGTAGACCCTCGCGTCGGTGACGAGGACGACCGGACCGTAGTACGTCTGGCCGATCTCGTTCGCGCCGTCCTCGGGCGTGATCGGCTTCGCGGCGGAGTACGCCGCACCGGTCTCGGTGGCGAGGTCGAGCGAGTCGAACCACGGGCCGAGGTCGATACCGGCCGGGTTGTCCTTGTGGCGCCGGCACAACCGCAGGTTGAGCGGCGTACTGATGAACTGGACCGGCTCCGGCGAGATGTGCCGCGGCGTCATCGTCTGCAGGGTGAACTCGCTGGCGTAGATGTGCCCGCCGCCGTTGTCGCGGACGTCGACGATCAGCCCGTTCTGCGGCAGCGCCGCCGCGAGCCGGACGAACTCGTCGCGGAACGCGACCGGATCCGTGACACTGAAGGTGAAGATGCGCAGGTGTCCGAAGGTGCCGTGCGCGGTGACGACCTCGCGGGCCCGGAAGACGCCCGGCATCGTGGTCGCCAGATCCGCGCCGCCGACCGCGACCGGCTCGGTGAGCTCGGCCGACGTCTGGCCTTGTTCGAGGTCGACCACCTCACGAACGTAGAGGGCCTTCTTGGCTCGCGCCTTCTCGTCGGAGTCGAGGTCGAGGCCCATCGACGCCGACGCCGGCGTGACCGCGTCCAGGTTCGTCATCGGCGGCAGGTTGGTGGTCACCTTCCATTGCTCGCGCAGTTCCTGGGCGGAACCGTCGAGACCGACGTAGCTCAAGGTGACCCAGTCCTCGTCCGGCGGTGCCTGGATCACCAGCGGGCGCAGGGTCAGGGATTCCAGGCCGCGGGCGAGGTTCGCGGCGTCGTTGCTGCCTGCGAACTGGGCTCCGTTCAGCGCGACGGCCCGCGCGATCGGCGTACCGTTCCAGTGCGTCACCTCGGCACCCGGGCCGAACTGCGGAGCGCTGTAACCGGTGACGATATTGGTGATCAGGTAGTGCTCGCCGGTCGTGTCGTAGCACTTCTCGATCATGAACGGCAGGTAGGCGATCTTGCCGGCGAACGGCGCCGGCAGCAGGTAGTTGGTGTGCAGGTCGCGGACCGAATGGAAGATGCTGGACATCTCGCGGTGGAAGATCCATTCGGCTTCCATCGACTCTGCGGTACGGCGTTCCATCCGGGCGCGCATGACGCGGAGCCGCTGCAGCGGATTCACGGCGTGCATCGCGACCTTCTCCGGCAGGTGCACGTAGTTCTGCTCGAGCAGGAGTAGCGCCTGGTCGACCAGCAGTTTTCGCTGGTCGAGCGTCAAGGTTCCTGCCGACGCGAGAAACTGCGGCAGCGGAACGGTCGAGGCCTGCTCTGCCGGCGCGGCGGTCTTCTTTGCTGCGGCGGCATTCTTTGCGGCGGCGGCATTCTTTGCAGCGGCGGCATTCTTTGCAGCGGTCTTGTTTGCAGCCGTGTTCTTTGAAGCGGTCTTCTTCGCGACAGTCTTGTTTGCCGCAGTGGTCTTCGCGGCCGTCTTCTTTGCTGTCGCCGTCGTCTTCTTGGCTGCGGTCTTCTTGGCTGCGGTCTTCTTCGCTGTCGTCTTCTTGGCAGCGGACTTGCGTGGTCCTGGCATGACTCCCCCAAAAATGCAGCCCCTCCCCTGGGCCGCGATGCCACTACCGTCCGTCGCGGCCTGGGCGATGTCAACGGCTCGGCACGCGGTTGTCCGGATGGCCAACACCTCGGCGGTCAACAACGATCGAGTGCATGCGGATCACACGTTCATTGATGACGGCCGCCCTGTTGATCGGCCTCTGCCAAGTACCGACGGCGCACGCTGTTGCGTCCTTCCCGCGCATCGACGCGTCCGGCTTCCAACTGGTCTCGGGCGACACGTTCGCGACGTACGGCGACCGGGTCACGGCACTCGAACAGAAACCCGGGCTCACCCCGGTAGGCGTCACCGAAGTACTGGCTGCCGCCAATCGGACCGGGCGCCCCCTGTGCCATTCGACGTACCTGACGGCCGCTCTGGATCCGAAGGGGTTCTGCTGGCAGGACGGGGAGGACGACGACGAGAACGTGTGGATCCCGCAGGGCGTCACCGGTTCGGGCGACGCGGGTGGCGGGCGTCGCGTGGTGGCGGCGACTTGGCACAACGCGAACGACACCGCGATCCGGGTGTCGTTCGTCGACCTCACGACGTACAAGTACCGGCATGTTCTGCTCGTCGAACCGACCTCCGACGGCAACTTCACCGCGATCGCCGGACACGGGCACGGCATGTTCTGGTCCGGCAACAAACTTGTGGTCGCGACGAGCGGTTCCGTACTGCGTGTCTTCGACCTCTCCCACATCTGGCGGACCGACACGTCGACCGGCGAGGTCGGCTTAGGTGCCGACGGCAAGTACCACGCGCTCTGGCACGCGTTCGCGCTGCCGCAGATCGGCGCCTACTGGTACGCCGGTGGTGGGTGCGCCAACAGCACCGGCTCCAAACCCTGTTTCGCGAGCCTCGGCATCGACCACTCCGGCACCGGTTCCTTCGTCGCCGCCGAACACACGACGCGAGGCGGCGGCCGAATCGTCCGCTGGCCGCTGGACGAAGCCGCCAGCCTACCTCGCGCCGTCGATGGCGTGGTGCAAGCGGTCGAGGCTTTCGATTCGCCGGTGTGGGGGATGCAGGGGGCGGTGTCCTATGAGGGGAAGTTCGTGATCACGGGGGTATGTCCGGAGTACGCGGACAACATCGGCGACGGCGTCGACTATCCGAGCTGCTTACACCGAGGGATCGGCGGCAGCTCCACGTCGGTTTGGACGAAGGCGCCCCGAAACACGGAGAACCTCTCCTACTGGCCGGCCACGAAAGAACTATGGCTCCTGAGCGAACAACTCCGAGAACGGGTGGTCGCCCACATACCTTGGAGCTGACCTGGTAGGTAGATCGGAGCGACGCAACTGGTTGGGCGAGTCGGTCGAACGAGCGACAGAATCGATGCCGCAGGAGGACGCGAGAGCGGGATGACTGTGCTTGCGGCTGGCTCAAGGACGCAGGAGTACGCGCAGCGGGTCGCCGTACACGGTCCACCGGAACGAACCCCGCGACACCTACGCATTTGATGAGCCGCGACGAAGGAGCGGCGAACTCGGTTGAGTAGGGGACGCAGGAGCCGCGCACCCGGCACACCCGCCACCGTTCCTCATCGGACCGCCTACATTCGAGCCGCGACGAAGGAGCGGCGACCTGGGGTGGGTGGGTCGAGCGGCCGACGAAGGAGGACGCGAAGCGGGCCGTCGTACCAGCAACCCAGCAGCACTCCCCTCGGCCCCGCACGCTTTTACCGAGCCGCGACGAAGGAGCGGCGAGCCGGTCCACCACAGCACCGTTACTCATCACACCCGCCTGCATTCGAGCCGCGACGAAGGAGCGGCGGCCAGGGGTGGGTGGGTCGAGCGGCCGACGAAGGAGGACGCGAAGCGGGTCGTCGTACGAGGGTTGACCGGAGGGCTGGAAGGATGGGGTGATGAGTGAGGTTTGGAACAACATCACCTCGGCGCAGCCTGCGGTGTCGGTGCGGGTGGTGGTTGCTACCGGCGTGGTCGCGTTGGCGTTGATCGCGTGGCGCCCGGTGTGGCGGCATACGCGGCAGGTGGTGACGATCGCGCATGAGGGTGCTCACGGCCTCGTCGCGCTCGTTGTCGGGCGCAAGCTCGCCGGGATCAGACTGCACTCGGACACCTCCGGCGTCACCGTTTCGCGCGGCCGACCGACCGGACCAGGCATGATCGCGGTCCTGTTGGCCGGTTACCCCGGACCCGCGTTGTTCGGACTGGCGGCTGCGTTCGCCCTGAGCCGCGGGTACGCCGTGGCGTTGCTCTGGGGCCTCCTGCTCGCGCTGGTGATTCTCCTGCTGCAGATCCGGAACCTCTTCGGACTCTGGTCGGTAGTTGCCTTCGGCGCCGTGGTGTTCGCGGTGTCCTGGTGGGGTTCGCCGTCGGTGCAGTCCGCGTTCGCTCACCTGCTCACGTGGTTCCTGCTGCTCTCGGCGCCCCGGGCTGTGCTCGAGTTGCAGCATTCCCGGCGCGGTGGTGGCGGCCGTAGTTCCGATGCGGACCAGTTGCGTCGACTGACCGGCGTACCGGCGTTGCTCTGGGTCGGCGCGTTCGGCGTGGTGACGCTCGCGTGCTTGGCGCTCGGCGTCATCTGGTCCGGCCTGCTTCCCAGCTGACCCCGGTGGCACCGGGTCCATGCCCGGTGCCACCGAAGTAGGTCAGTGCTTGGTCGGCTGACCGGTCGACGGGTCCAGCCGGAGAGTGGCGTGCGACCGGTGGCGGAAGTCGAACAGGTTGTTCAAACTGCCGGCTTTCTCGTCGAAGGAGTAGTTCCCGATCCGGCCGAGGTGCCAGTTGTCCTCGACGAAGCGCAGGACCGAGGTCTGGTCGGTGGTGGAGTGGTCGACGAAGTTCTGCTTCGCGTACTGCGAAACGACCAGCAAGGGCAGCCGGGGTCCGTACCCGCAGCGGTCCTGGTAGCCGCCGGCGATCCGCGCCGGGTTGGTGCCGCAGTTCTTGCCGTCGGTGAGGGCGTCGTGGGCCGGGTCGTTCGACTGGTTCACGACCGGGCCGACCTGGTGGTCGTACCAGCCGTCGCTGTCGTCGTAGGCAATGACGACGGCCGTGTTCTTCCAGTCCTTGGACTTCTGCAGCTTGTTGATCGTGTCGACCACGAACTGCTGCTCGTCGAGTGGCGTGGAGTAGCCGGCGTGGCCGTCCTGGTACGCGGCCGCCTTCAGGTAGCTGACCGCCGGCATGTTGCCGTGGTTCACCGCGGCCCAGAAGTCGGTCAGGTCGTACTGGTGGTTCGCCGGGCCGTTGTGCCCGATCTCCTTCACCGAGGCGGGGCGTACGTGCTGCAGGTTGGCCGTGCTCGCGTAGTACTGGAACGGCTCGTGGTGCGGGATGTAGTCCTTGCTGACAACGCCACCGACGTCAGTGTGGCTGGCGTTGCAGTCGGCGAAGCCGCCCTGGAACCAGCCCCAGCTGACGCCCTTGGCGTTCAGCAGGTCGCCGATGTTCTTGTTCTTGGGGTCGACCGACGCGGAGCTGTCCCGGGTGTTGCACTTGTCCCCGGCCGGCTGCGGGTCGCCGATCATCGTGCCGGTGGCGGCCGGTACGGCGTCGGCGTCGGCGCTGAAGCCGTGCGTCTGACCGGAGACCAGGTTGATCGCGCCCGGCGTCGAGGGACCGTAGACGGTGCCGTACGAGTTGTCGCTCATGGCGAACCGCTGCGCGTAGTTCCAGAGTCCGGTGACGGTGTTGCCGTCGTAGTACCCCATCACGAGGCCCATGCCGTGGCCGTAGTCCGCGCAGGTGCCGGCTCCCCGGCCGACCGTCTCGACGACCTTGTCCATCAGGCCGGAGTGCACGGCCTTCTGCTCGTCGGCGTAGTTGTGGTCCTGGTCGCAGGTCTGCGCCTGGTCGCGGCCGAGCCGGAACGGCTGGACCGAGTTCGGGTTGTTGGGGGCAAGCAGTGGGGCGTTCAGCCCGTTGACGCTCGGCGTGTCCGGTGCGGCGGTGAAGCGCGGCTCGCCGGCTGGGTTGGCCGCCGTCGGGTAGGTCGCGAAGTAGTGATCGAACGACACGTTCTCCTGGAAGATCACGACCAGATGTTTGATCGGTGTCGCCGTCCGCACGCTCTGGTCATGGCCGAGCGCCACCGCCGGGACGGCGGCTCCGAGCAGGACGAGCGACCCCAGAGCGGCCACGAGCGGGATCCGGCGGGTACTCCTGACAGACATGACTTTCTCCTTCGAAACCGTTCGACTGCGGTTTGATGGTCTTGAAAGACCATCGGAAAGTAACACCGCCGGGTTGACGGCGCGAGACTCAGCCGCGGCCGCCTTCGATCGGGCGATCCCGCTGCGCCAGGCCTGGACCGCCGTACGGGTAGTCCGCCGCACCCGGATCGCTTGCCTCGTCCAGCGCCGCCCGCTCCTCGTCGGTGAGGTGCAGGTCGGCCGCGGCGAGGTTGTCGTCCAGCTGCTCCGTCGTCCGGGCGCCGAGGATCACCGAGGTGACCGCCGGCCGGTCCACCAGCCAGGCCAGCGCGACCTGCGCCATCGAGATGCCGCGCGCCTCCGCGATCCGGCGGACGGCGTCGACGACGTCGCGGACCCGCTGGTTCTTGCTCCGCCGGTGCCACGACTCGACACCACGGTTCGGATCCTCACCGAGCCGCGTCGCGCCGGTCGGCTCCTCGTCGAACGAGTACTTGCCGGTCAGCCAGCCGCCGCCGAGCGGCGACCACGGCAGCAGGCCGAGCTTGTTCTCGATCGCCGCCGGCACGATCTCCCACTCGATCTCGCGGACCAGCAGGTTGTACTGCGGTTGCAGCGTCACCAGCGGTAACCAGCCCTGCCGGTCGATCAGGTCGCAGGCTTTCTGCAGCTGCCAGCCGGTGAAGTTCGACAGTCCGCCGTACCCGATCTTGCCGGCCCGGACCGCGTCCTCGAGGAAGCTGAGTGTTTCCTGCAACGGCGTGACCGGGTCCCACGCGTGCAGCTGGTAGAGGTCGATGTGGTCGACACCGAGTCGGGTCAGCGACGCGTCCAGGGCACGCCGCAGATGACGACGCGACGTACCGACATCGTTGGGTGTGTCACCGGTCGGGAACCGGCCCTTGGTCGCCAGTACGACGGTGTTGCGCGCGGAGCTCGTCGCCAGCCAGCGGCCGATGATCTTCTCCGAGGCGCCGGCCGAGTACACGTCGGCCGTGTCGATCAGGATGCCGCCGACCTCGACGTACCGGTCGAGCTGTTCGTGCGCGTCCGCCTCGTCGGTTTCGTTGCCGAACGTCATCGTGCCCAGCGCGTACGTCGACACGACGGTGCCGCTGTTGCCCAGAGTGCGGTATTCCACAGCTTCCTCCCAAGAGGTCGGGACAGAGGACCGGTTGCCACCCTAGACCGCCTTCACACCCGGCGACCGAGAACTGTCCACAGGCCGCGCTACGGTGGTTTCCGATCGCCTGACGCGAAGGAGAAGAAGCGTGAACACCAGCGAACTGCTGCTCGATGCGTACGGCCGGATCCAGGAAGTCGTGCGCGACCTGCTCGACGGACTGGACGACAAGACTCTGAGTACCCGGCCTCAAGACAGCGGCAACTCGATCGCCTGGCTGGTCTGGCATCTGACCCGGATCCAGGACGATCACCTGGCCGATGCCGGCGGCTACGAGCAGGTCTACACCGCCGACGGCTGGCACGAGCGGCTCGGCCTGCCGTTCGACGCGTCCGACACCGGCTACGGGCACTCCGCCGACCAGGTCGCGGCCGTCCAACTGTCGGCCGACCAACTCACCGGGTACTACGACGCCGTGCACGCCCGCTCGGTCGAATACCTGAAGACGCTGACGGACGAGGATCTCGACCGCGTCGTCGACAAGAGGTGGAAGCCACCGGTCACGCTCGGCGTGCGACTGGTGAGCGTTCTGTCCGACGACCTGCAGCACGCCGGCCAGGCGGCGTACGTCCGTGGGCTGCTGAGCTGATGCCGTGGGCAACTGATGCCGTGGGCAACTAATGGAGTGCCGCGACCTCGGCCCGCCATAACGTGAGCGGGCCGCCGACCGGGCCTGACAGCAGGTAAAGGGCGCCGGCGACCAGCACTGTCTGCGCGACTTGCTCAGTCGGCCCGGTCACGTCGCGGACGGTCCATTGGTTGTCGTCGCCGATCAGGACCTTCACCTTGCCACCGTCGGCGGCGAGTTGGATCAGCTTGCCGCCCGACTCGACCGCCGAGGGCACCCGGTCCTTGTCACCGACCGCGACCTGCGGCACGCCCTGGTACCGCGTGGCTTGGTCGCCCTCGATCTTCCACATCGCGAGCTTGCCATCGACGTACCCCGAGGCAAGGCAGGTCGTTGTGGTGCAAGTGATCGCCCGCACCTCGCTGCGGGTGCCGGCTTCGGGCAGCTCGAGCCGCGACCAGCCCTGGTTGAGCCGGGTCGAACGCCACAGTGCGGCGTGCTGTTCGACCAGGTTCGGCCCGAGTTTGACCTGCGAGCCGCCCAAAACGATGCCGTCGCCGGAGACGGTGCCGGAGGTCGGGCCGACCAGGAGAGCGGCCGTGCTCTGCAACGCCGTACCGGCAACGTTCTGCCGGACCCACTTCTTCTCACCTTCCGGTAGCCAGACCGCCGCGTCGAGACCGGAGACCGCACTCCCCCAGGTGCCGAGCAGCGCGCCCCCGCTCGGCGTCAACACGGCGCCGATGACGCCACCGGCATTCTGACCGCCGAAGGTGTTGAACTCCTGCGGCTTCTCCACCACTCCCGAAGTCGTGCCCGTCCAGACGGTGTAGCGGGTGTTCGAGTGCGCGCCACCGGCGGCTCCGCCCAGCCCGAGGATCGTCGTACCGTCGATCGCCACCGATTGCCAGATCGCCTCGAAGGCGTACGGACTGGTCGGCTTCAGCGGGATCGGCGTCAACGTGCCGTCGTCGGACCGGATCGTCAAGCCAGGAACGACTTTCGCGCCCCGGTGCCGCAGTCCGATCAGCAACTTCTCGCCGTCGGGTGTCAGCGTGACCGGTTCCTCGCGGGCCGGCAGGTCGACCTTCGTCCAGGTCACCGGATCGCTCTCACCAGGACCTTGCGAGTCGGCGGGGTCGCAGGCGCTGACGATCAGGGTCGCTGCCAGCAGCGCCAGCAGAGCTCGGTTCGGCATCCCGACATTATGTGCCGGGCTGATCCGGCCAGCTACCCCGTTTGAGTCAGCGGTTCTGCGGCAACTTCGTGGTGCGCTTGCGAGTCGTGCGAGGAGCCGACGGCGGCGGGACGACCGGTCCGATGTCGCCGTCCGGCGCGGTGTCCAGATCGACGATCACCGGCGCGTGGTCACTGGGCCCCGTGCCCTTGCGGGCCTTGCGATCGACCCACGCCGCCTTGACCCGCTCCGCGACCGGATCGGAGGCGAGGACGAGATCGATCCGCATCCCGAGATCCTGGTGGAACATGCCGGCCCGGTAGTCCCAGTAGCTGAAGACGCGCTCGTCCGGCCACCGATCCCGTACGACGTCGTGCAGCCCCGTCGACATCAGGTCGGCCAGCGCCTGCCGCTCCGGGGCGGTGACGTGCGTCGACCCGACGTACGCCGCCGGATCGAACACGTCCGCGTCGGTCGGCGCGATGTTCATGTCGCCGCAGACGATCGCCTCGGCAGGCCCTGCCGCGACGACCTCCTTCAGCGCAGCGAGCCAGGCGAGCTTGTAGCGGTAGTGGTCGGAGTCCGGCGTCCGCCCGTTCGGCACGTACAGCGAGTGGATGCGGATCCCGCCACACGTCGCGGCGACCGCCCGCGCTTCCGGATTCGGGAACCCGGGCGCACCCGCGACCCCGGTGACCACGTCCTCCAGCCCGACCTTGGAGAGCAGAGCGACGCCGTTCCACTGCACCTCGCCGTACAGCGCGGTTTCGTAGCCGCGGCCGGTCAGCTCCTTGCCGAGCAACGTGGTGAACGCGTCGTCCGCCAGCTTGGTCTCCTGCAGGCACACCACATCGGGCTGCCGCTCGTCGAGCCACTCCAGCAACCGCGGCATCCGCTGCTTGACCGAGTTCACATTCCAGGTAGCTACTCGCACCCGACCTACGTTAGGCGATCACCCGGTGCGGCCGGTACGGCGCTTCGAGGCGAGCCCGTTCGTCAGGCGTCAAGGTGACTCCGACAGCGGCCACGGCGTCCTCGATGTGTCGCGGTTTGGTGGCGCCGACGATCGGAGCGCTCACCCCGTTCGCACCGAGCAGCCAGGCGAGGGCGATCTGAGCGGGTGCGATGCCACGCTCCTTCGCGAGTTCACGGACCGCCGCGACGACCTCGAGATCACCGGCGTCGTACAGGTCGTCGGCGACGGGATCGCTGCCCGAGCGAGCCGTAGTACCGGCTTCTCGTGCCAGCAATCCGCGCGCGAGCGGGCTGTACGGGATCACGCCGACACCCTGGTCGATACAGAGCGGAATCATCTCGCGCTCTTCTTCGCGGTACACCAGGTTGTAGTGGTTCTGCATAGAGACGAAGGGGATCTCCGCGACCCGCTGCGCCTTGGCGAACTGCCAAGCGGCCATGCTCGACGCCCCGAGATACCGAGCCTTCCCAGCCCGTACGACGTCCGCCAGCGCTCCCATCGTTTCCTCGATCGGCGTCTCGTCGTCCCAGCGATGGATCTGGTAGAGGTCGACATAGTCGGTGCCGAGCCGGCGAAGCGAGGCGTCGATCGCGTCGAGGATGTGCTTGCGGGACAGGCCGCGATCGTTCGGCCCCGGCCCGGTCGGGTAGTACACCTTGGTGGCCAGCACGTAGTCCTCGCGACGGGCGAAGAACTTCCGCAACAACCGGCCGGTGAGCTCCTCGCCAGTGCCTTTGGAATACGCATCGGCGGTGTCGAAGAAGGTGATGCCGGCATCGACAGCCTGCCGCACGATCGGCTCGGCGGCGTCTTCTCCCAGGTGCCATTCCCGCGCCCCGCCGGTCCCGAAACTCATCATCCCCAAGCAGATCCGCGAGATTCGCAGCCCGGTCGAGCCAAGTCTGGCGTACTCCATCTCAGTTCCCCATCCGCGCAGCGTTGAGCTCCGCGAGCGCGGAGAACACCCGCTTGTGCCGCCAGTTGGTGCCGTCGGGATTCATCGCCACCAGCCCGTACGCCGCGAGGTCGAGGTCGTGCCTCGGGTCAGCCGGCTGATGCGGCAACTCGTACCCGGCGAAGCTGAACCAGAACGCCGCCGCCAATTCGATCCGGTCGAACTCCTCGACCAACTCGTTGAGATAGCCCACCTGCTCCTCCTCGTCCCGCTCGAACTCACCCGCGATGGCCGGCGGCTGCACCGACCGGTCGACGATCGTCCAGCCGATCCCCCCGCGATCGCCGGCACCCTTGTAGGTGCAGCACCCGAACTCGGTGACCGCGACCGGCTTTCCCCATTTCAGCCGCGCCGCCAGCTCGTCGCCGTACGCCGCCTTGTTCTGCGCGTCCCGGTAGGCATCGATGCCGACGATGTCGTAGAGGCTCCAGTCGACGTCCTCCCACAGGCCGGCGGCGTAGGTGATCCGGCCGCCGAACGCCTCGCGGGCCGCACTGACCAGGCGTTTCTGCACCTCACCCCAGCGAGCAAGGCCGGCCTGCAGTTCGGCCAGCTTGGCCGGGTCGGTCCAGGTGGCCGGATCGGTCATCACGGCGATCCGCTCGCCATTGGTCTCGCCCGGGACGAATCCCTTGCAGAAGATGGAGAGCTCGCAGCCGAGGACCAGGACGACCTCGCGCTCGTGCTGTCGCAACTCTTCGGCGCGGACCGCACAGTCGGTGAGGAAGGCGACGAACTCGTCGGGGGCGAGGTCCATCGGAATCGGCGAGAACCAGAGGTCGAGGCCCGCTTCGAGTGCGGCGGCACCTGCGATCGCGAGGCGGTCGAGGTTGTTGCCGGAGACGCGAACGGCGGGGGCATGGAGCTCGTCCGCGATGATCCTCAGCTCGCGGCGGACCGTGTCCTGGTCGAAGTGGTTGCGGGTGGATCGGCCGTCGAACGACAGCCCGGTGTCGTAGTTCACCCCAAGAGCACGCATGGTCAGCAGGCTAGCAGCCAAACTCATACTCGGTATATTTTTTATCCGGGTATGAGTTCCGTAGGGTGATCTCGTGGATGAGCAGCCGCGGCACGGCCGCCGGGAACGGAAGAAGACCGAGGTGCGGACCCGGATCTCGGACATCGCGACGGCCCTGTTCCTCGAGCGCGGGTTCGACGAGGTGTCGGTGTCCGAGGTCGCGGAGGCGGCGGACGTGGCCCGGCCGACCGTGTTCGCGCATTTCCCGCGCAAGGAGGACCTGGTCTTCGACCGGTACCCCGAGGCGGAAGCCCTGGTCGTGGCCGCGATCACCGACCGGGCCGCCGGTACGTCGGCAAGCTCGGCGCTGGCCGAGTTGCTGGTCTCGCTGGCCTCGCAGAGACATCCGTTGTCGGCGATCCAGGCCGAGTTCGCGCCGTTCTGGCGACTCGTCGCGCAGTCGCGGGCCCTGCAGGCGCGAGCGCGGGAACGACTCGAGCACCTCGAACAAGCGATGGCGCGAGCGATGGCAGACACGGGCGTGTCCGAGCCCGAACTCACCGCGGCACTCGCCGTCGCGGCGTACCGGACCGTCCATCTCGCATCGGTTCAGCGGGTGCTGGCCGGTGAGGATGCGGAGGCGGTCGCCGCCGAGCACCTGGTCCGCGTTCGCAGCGTCCTCGACGGTCTGGCCGACCACCTGTGAATCCATCGAGCGGTCGTAGGGTGGGTCAGTCCACCGGCAGTAGCTGACTGATCACGCCGGCCGTTGAGGAATGCCAAGGAGGAGTCATGGGACGTGCCGACCATCGCCGCCGTCTTCTGTTGATCAGCTGCGTTGCGACCCTCGGATTGCTGGCCACGGCGAACCCGGCGGCGAACGCCGCGCCAGGACGAGCGCCGCAGTTCTCCCCTGGTGCAGCCGGCGCGGGCGATCCTTACTTCCCTGACATGGGCAACGGCGGCTACGACGTCAGCCATTACGACATCAGGCTCGCGTTCGATCCCCGAACCAAGGCGATCAACGCGACCACGACGATCCTCGCCAGGGCCACGCAGAACCTGTCACGCTTCGACCTGGACTTCCAGGGACCGCTGAAGATCAGCAAGCTCTCGATCAACGGGCGGCCCGCCTCCTTCACCCGCAGCGGTGCGCAGGAGTTGGTGATCACGCCGGCGCACGGCCTGCGCCGAGGCAGCAAATTCGCCGTCGCCGTGACCTACGCAGGGGTCCCGCAGAAGATCGACGACCCGGCGCTGGGCGTTTCCGGCTGGGTCGCCACCAAGGACGGCGCGGTCGCCCTCAACCAGCCCATCGGCGCGGCCACCTACTACCCGGTGAACGACACGACGGACGACAAGGCGACGTACACCCAGACCATCACTGTGCCGACCGGACTCACCGTCCTCGCCAACGGCGAACCCGGACCGACCACCAAGCACTCCGGCCAGACCACCTTCCGCTGGCACATGAACCAGCCGATGGCCAGCGAACTGGCCATGATCGCGATCGGGAAGTACAACGTCACCCGCAGCGTGGCGGCCGGCCTGCCGAACATCACCGCCATCGGTCAATCGATCGATACGAAACCCGGCCAGGGCAAGGTGCTCAACCAGACCACGGCGCGGATCATCCAGTGGGAGTCGTCGTTGTACGGGCGCTACCCGTTCGGCTCGACCGGCGGCATCATCGCCGACATCGGCGTCCACTACGCCCTCGAGACCCAGGGCAGGCCGGTGTACGACCAACGCACCAGCAAGGTCAGTGGTGACCTGCTCGCGCACGAACTCGGCCACCAGTGGTTCGGCGACAGCCTCACCCCTGTGCACTGGTCGGACATCTGGCTCAACGAGGGCTTCGCCAGCTACTCGCAGTGGCTTTACCAGGAGAAGTTCAACGGCGTACCGGTGAAACAGAGCTTCATGGAGGCCTACAACGGCGAGAAGGACTGGACCGGCAAGGTGGCCGACCCGGGCCGGGACCACATCTTCGACGACCTGGTCTACAGCCGCGGGGCGATGACGCTGCAGGCGCTGCGGCTCAAGATCGGCGACCGCGCCTTCTTCCAGGTGCTCAGCCAGTGGCCGACGACGTACCGGCACGGGAATGTCTCGACGCAGACCTTCATCCGGTTCGTCGAGCGGCTGACCCATCGCGATCTCGGTGCGTTCTTCCACACCTGGCTCTACCAGGCGGGCCGGCCGACGCTCTGACGGACGCGGCAGGAATGGATCGGGTGAGCGGGTGGTTGCTCCCGTGGGGGTCTGCCGCGTGATCATTCTGAGGAGAACGTTGTGAGCAACGCCGATACAGTCATCGCCGCTCTGCGGTCCGGGTACGACGACCTCGCAGAGGTGGTCGAGAAGTTCAGTGACGCCCAGCTGACCGGTCCGTCGGGCGCAGCCGAGTGGGACATCTCGCAGGTGCTCAGTCACCTCGGCAGTGGCGCGGAGATCATGACGTCGACCGTGCGCGCCGCCCTCGACGGGAACCCTGCTCTTGGTGGCGACTACAACCAGTCGGTCTGGGACCGCTGGAACGCGATGACGCCCAAGGAGCGCGCGGACGGTTTCCTGGAGAAGAACGAGACCCTGATCGCTCTCTTCGAATCGCTGGACGCCACCCAACGCGAGGAACTGCGGATCGATCTGGGCTACCTGCCGGAGCCCGCGGATGTGGCGACCGTCGCGCGGATGCGGCTCAACGAGTTCGCCCTGCACTCCTGGGACGTCCGCGCAGGGCTGGACGAGAAGGCCACCGTCGCGCCGGAAGCGGTCGTCGAACTGTTGGGGGGTCCGAACAACCTGATCGGCTGGATCAGCAAGCCGGACGCCCTGAACGGCTCGTTCTCGGTGATTCAGGTCTCCACTTCCGACCCGGCCGCCGAGCTCACGCTTCGTCTGAACGATCCGGTGAGCATCGACAACGCCCCGGCCGACAACGCCGATGGCACGTTGACGTTGCCGGCCGAAGCCTGGCTGCGACTGCTGGCCGGCCGGCTGCGGCCGCAGTACACGCCGGAGACCGTCAAGACCACCGGCGCCGCCAGCCTCGAAACCCTTCGCCAGGTCTTCGCGGGCTACTAAGCCGTACTCCGGCCGTCGGCCGCGAGCTCCGCGGCCGACGGGCTGGTGCTCGATGGTCCGGTGCTCGATTGGCCGGGGCTCGATGATCTGGTGCCGGCCAGTTCGTGGCTTGTGGTCGCCCGGTCGTTGCTGGTGGCAGCCAGTTCGGGAGCCGCGGGGCTGGTGCTGGCGAGCTCGAGGTCGGCGCGGGACTGGGGCAGCATCCAGGCCAGCGGCTGGCAGAGGACCTGGCCGACGACGGACTCGCTGATCTGGAGCAGGTTGGCGATACGCCGTACGGCATCTGCTTCGTCGGCCGCCGAGTAGAGCAGGTGGACCACTTCGTGGCGATGGGCGAAGACGACCAGTGCGGCCGCGGCCAGCCCGGGATCCGCGTGAGCAGGTTGAGTGTTTTCCCCGTGGTTGTTCACAACCAGACAACGCCTGTTCTCGTAGATTGGTCACGGCGGGGGCGGATCGCCGGTCTGCGGGCCTCGGCCGGGGCGGCATTTCGACGGGCTGACACCATGGGGACGTGCTCAGACTTCGCCGTTCGTCCTGGCCTACCGAACTCACCGACGCCGTGCGGATCGCCGCGCGTCACTCCACCAGCGGCAAGGAAGAGATCCTGGCGGCCGTCCAGCTGACCACCGGCCACTGGGTCGCCGGGACTCGCGCCGCCGTCTACCTGCCGACCGAGAGCACCACCGCGGTACGCCGAGTCGGCTGGGAGAACATCGAACGCGCCTCCTGGAACTCCGACGAGTCGATCTTGCACGTCTACGAGACGACAGCCTTCGGTACGCCGTTGCGCGCGACCGATCTCCCTGTCGACGACCCGGGCCGCTTCGGGCAGCTACTACGCGAACGGGTCGACGCAAGCGTCGTCATCCAGCGCCACGTTCCGCTGGCCGGCAAGAAGGGTGTCCGGATCGTCGGGCGCCGCAACCCGGCCGACACGAACGCCGCCATCGCGTGGAACTTCGTTCTGGACAAGGGATTGGAGCCCGACCAACCCGGCCTGCTCGACCGCGCCGAGGCGGCCCTGGCCGGCGTACGGGACGAGTTCGGAGTCTGACCAGGAAGCGGTTTCAGCCCGGAAACGAGACGCCAGGAATCCCATTTTTGTAGTTCGCCCCGGGCCTGCTAACCTAATCCGGTCCTCAGGGATCGGGGGCAGGAAACACACCGATCCCGCGTAGCTCAATTGGCAGAGCAGCCGGCTGTTAACCGGCAGGTTACTGGTTCGAGTCCAGTCGCGGGAGCAACACCACACCACCCAGAGACCGACTCCACCCGGAGCCGGTCTCTTTTTCATCCGCGTCGCGCCTCCTACGTCGGCCGCTCGACCACCCACCCCGAGCCGCCACTCCTCCGTCGCGCCTCAGCAACTGCCTGGCGGCCGTGGTCGCCTCGGTGCGCCGACTTCGTACGCTTCTCGCCACCAGCTCAGCCGCCGGTTCTCGATCCAGCGTCCGGTGGGGCGTCGGTCCGCCTTGCCCGCGGCCACCGGACACCAACCGATTGTGTATCCACCACCGGCGCCACCGCAGGCGTGTCTGTCCGCCTCAGCGCCTGCAGGCGCCTTCAACGACCTACTTGCGCCCGTCCTTGCGGCGGTCGATTGCGCGCTGGATACGGTGTTGCGGCTGACCTGTCAGCTTGGCGATCAACGGCACCCGGAACCGGTACGCCGCCACGGCGCCCACCACGAGTACCAAAAAGATGAACCAGCCCATCGAACGCTCCTTCACTAGGACCAGCTCCCATCATCGCCGACAACGAGCCGCCACAGCTCAGTCATCACCCTGACCAGTCCCTGGTTTCCCACCACGACCCGATACCATCACCCAGCGACGCCGACACAACCAGTCGCCCGGGGCGGTAGCTCAGCCGGTTAGAGCAGGGGACTCATAATCCCTGGGTCGTGGGTTCGAGTCCCACCCGCCCCACCACGAGAAACCTCAGGTCAAGGGCTGTTGCTCGACACCACTTGATCATCCATAGGAGCATCCCTCGCTAGCCGAATGTCGGAGACCTCTTGGGCAGATATAGTTCCTGCATGGAAGGAAGTGATGTGGTTTGGAGCATTGTGCGGTCGCTGCATCGGTCGGCGCAGGTGCAGCGGCGAGGGGCGGCGGCTTCGGAGATCGGGCCTGTTGCTCTTGGCTTGCTGAATTTGGCCGCGCAGGGTGGCGTACGGCCGAGCGTGGCGGCGGAGGAACTGGATGTTCCGCCGCAGTCGGTGACGCGGGCGGTCGCGGAGTTGGAGGTGCTCGGGTGGGTGCGCCGCGTTGGTGACGCCTCTGACGGGCGGTCGTACGTGATCGAGGCGACCGCAGCCGGGCGGCGAGAGCGCCAGCGGTTCCAGGACGAGTTGATCGCGCGGTTCTCGAGACACCTCGCGGGCTGGAAGCCTGAGGAGATCCGTCGGTTCGCCGGCCAGCTCGACAGCCTGGTGACCTCGCTTGCCTCCGACCTGCCCGTCCATCCGAAGCCGGAGCGGAAGCCGAACGCGTGGAGGACGCGATGAACACGGTCAACGACGTCGAGGTGGTCGTCGTGGGGGCGGGCCTGACGGGCCTTGCGGCGACGGCGTTCCTCGCGCAGCAAGGGGTTCGGGTGCTGACAGTCGACCAGCATCCGGGTACTTCGGTACATCCGAAGGCGCGGCTGGTGAATGTCCGCTCCATGGAGCTCTATCGCGCCCTAGGAGTCGAGTCGGAGGTGCGCGCAGCGGGCGAGCCGAACAGAGGTTTCCAGGTCGCCGGCACCCTGGCGGGTGACTGGGAGACGTGGATCGAACCACCTGCGGACGAGTCGGACGCGGCAGGTCTGAGCCCGACAGTCGCGTACTCGTGTGACCAGCAGCGCCTGGAACCGATCTTGCTGCGATACGCGCGAGAACGGGGCGCGACCGTTCGGTTCGACACCACCGCCGTCCTGACCGACCCCATTGAGGGGCGGCCGACGGTCACCCTTCACGGGAGAGGCGGCGAGGAGACCGTGGTACGCGCTCGATTCGTCATCGCCGCCGACGGGGCCCGCAGCAGCATCCGCACCCAACTCGGCATCGCGCTGCGCGGCGAGAAGGTCGAGGGCGAGTCAGTCAGCGCCGTCTTCCGCGCTTACCTCGAACCTGCGCTGCGCGGGCGGCAGGTGAACGCGATCATGTGCCGCGATGCAGCAGCGTTCCTCTTCGCCCGCGGTACCGAGAACGACCGCTCCTGGCAGCTCGGAACCTACCTGCGGCCCGGATGGGAGGCACTGGCGCCGGACGCGCTGAGCGACAAACTGATCGAGGTCATCCGAGCCGCGACCGGCCTACCGGGCCTGCGGCCGGTGATCGAGGACACCGCCAGGTGGACTACCGGCGCCTACGTCGCCGACCGATTTCGCGTCGGCCCGGTGTTCCTTGTCGGAGACGCGATCCACGTCATGCCTCCGTACGGCGGGTTTGGGGGCAACACCGGGGTTCAAGATGCCCACAACCTCGCGTGGAAGATCGCGGCCGTCTGCCGGGGCGATGCGGCCGATGCCCTGCTGGACAGCTACGAGTCCGAACGGCGACCGATCGTCGAGCTGACTGTCGCGCAAGCCCTGCTGCGCTCCCAGAAGACGCCGGGGCAAGCACCGCCGGAGGCGCAGATCGACGCCATCAGTATCGCGCTCGGCTTTCAGTACGGACGCGACGGCGGCGTCCCGGTCGAGGATCCCGTCAGCCCCAGCGGAGAGCCGGGGACGCGCGCGCCACATGTGCGCCTCGCCGACGGCCGCAGCACGATCGACCTCCTCGATCCCGTCCGCTTCACTCTCATCGGGCCGAACACCAGCCGGGTTCTGCGGGAACTCACCGAGCATCCGACCGACCTCGTCGCTGCCGCCCCCGTCGACACCAGCGTCATCGACTCGTCCCAGCGCAAACGCTGGGAGGGCATCTACGAGACAGACCGGACCGAAGGGCTCCTCGTCCGACCCGACGGCATCATCCAGGCGAGGATCGGAACCAGCTCCGACCTGCACGCTGTACTGCGTTCGTGCCTCCAGCTGCGATCGGAGTAGATGTGGCCTAGGGCAACAATCGGAGAACGGGGTACCGGCGTGCAACAGCCGAGGCCTGCGCACCGAAGCTGGCCGGACCAACCGGAGGTAGGTCGCCGCACTCGCACCTGGGCAGACCGACTCAACCAACCAGCGCAACGTCGCCCTGCCCGACTGGCTGCAGTTCTGCAATCGTCACCGAGCCCATTCCGCAGAACGTGGGCTGGCCACCCATCACCCGACTGAGCAACCTTCCTGGATGTCACGTCTAACCGGGGCCGGTGGCTGTGTATCTCAGCAGTGGTTGGCCCACCGCTGGGGCGTCAGTCCAGGAGCCTTGCCCAGTCGTCCAATTCCCGCAGCATCCGCGGTAGGTGTTCGGCGGCGTCGAGGAGTGAGCGGGTGCAGAACTCGACCTGCTCCGCGCTCTCGTCGCGATGCCCCAGCGCCACCCATAGGCACCAGGCGGTGAAGCTGAGGTGCCCGATGAGCAGCCCGGCGAAGGCGGTCGCGTCGGCGGGCCCGGCCGGGCCGCCGTGGTCGCGGTACGACGCGATCAGCGGCCGGACGATCCGGGCGTCGCCTCCCGCAATGCTCCGTTCGTCGGCAGCGGCGAGCCGGACGGCGTTGCTTGCCGCGTCCCACCACGGGACGTCGGCGGTCGCCGACTCCCAGTCGATCAGCACCAGTCCGGTCGGCGTGGCGAGGATGTTGGCTCGGGCGGCGTCCCCGTGAGTCATCGTCAGGGGCGGACGGTTCCGCAGCGCGTCGGCGATCAGGTCGGCCGAGTCCTCGGCCACGCGGAGTACGGCGCGGGCGGCCAGGCCCAGCGCCGGGTCCGCCGTGCCCTCAGCCTGGCGGACCCAGTCCCGCCATTCGTCCAGTGAGTGGACCGGCGACGCGTCGGCGTCTTGGTCGACCGCCACGTCCAGCCGGGCGATCCGGGCCAGCACACCGCCGAGCCAGGAGGCCAGCTCCTCATCGGGAACGCGGGCGTCCCGCAGGTCGCGTCCCTCCACCCACTCGGTCACCCTGGCGAGGTCGCCGCCCGCGTCCGGCGGCGCGTACCAGAAGCCCATGCTCGGCTCGGGCGGTTGGACGGGGCGCGGCATGGGGATGCCGGCAGTCGCGGCGGCGCTCTCCAGCCGGTGCACGGTCCAGGCCTTCGTGCGCTGCCAGTCGGACAGGTCAGGACGGTCAGCGGAGCCGAGGCGGTCGTGCTTGACCACCCAGCGACCCTTCGTCGTCGACACGATACGGGTGACGGCCGGCCGATCCCCGTTGGCCAGCGGGCGGTCCTCCAGTACGGGCCCGAGACCGAAAGCATCGGCGACCTGCTCGGCGTTGATCGGCATCCGGGGATGATGCCACGCGCAGTACCGGGCGTGCGACGCACTTTCCGACCGACAACCCAGGGGGAATGGCCGGCAAGGGCTGCAATACCGGCAAGCTTCGAGCCCCACCGCTCCACCCAAACAGCCGGGCTAGCAACCTGGGTCTGGTAGGCGTGTTGGGCTGGGCAGGTGGGCCTCACCGGTCAACCGGGGGCAGACCAGGAAGGCAGCTAGTCCGCCGCCGATCCATAGCCAGCCTGCGAGTTCGAGGCATTCCTCGATGGCTACTTCGATTTCGTAGCCGGGGGTGCCGCGGCCTTGGCCGCCCGCGAACAGCAATGGGCTGCAAAACTCCAGGCCGACCGCGAGTACCAGCGCGAGTAGTCCAGCACGGACCAGGGCTCGCTCGGCCGGGTCGGCGTTCTCGGCCACGCGCCAGAGCTGGACGAGTAAGGCTGCGAGAAGCGGCAGGTACAGCAGGGGCCACAGCAGCCGGCCGGCGTGCGGGAACGGCGAGAGCAATCCGCCGATCCTTTCGTGGATCTGGATGAAGTCGTCGAACGACAGGAATGCCACCGTTGCTGCACAGAAGGTCAGGGTGGCAGGACGGACTGACCCCGCCGCCAGTAGGCCGAGGACGGCAGCAACCGCTGCCTCCACTGCGACTCCCGTCCAGCCCATGATGCTCTGGTCCTTGTCGGCATCAAGGATCCCGAAGCGGCCGTCCAACACCAAGGTGTTGACGAGGTGGCTGACCGCCAGCACCGCAGACAGCGCGACAGAAGTGATCCATGCGAAGCGCAGGATTCTCGAGCGAGTCAGGCCGGCCGCAGTCTGCGACCCGGTGACGGGCTTGTTCAGGTAAACGCGAAGGGGCGATGGTGAAAGCCGGACCAAGCGGTCGGTGACGGGCAGCAACCATGCTTGGACTTGAGATACAGGCATCGGTCTCCCCCGGCCGGCAGGCGCAATATGGTTCAGCGCACCGAGGATACGAGTACACGTTGCTGTAGTCCCCGAGTCGGCGGGCGTGTCGACGACCGCTGATCGATCTCGGCGCCGCGGTCAGTGCGGCGCGGGGTGGTCCCGGGTCGGGCGGAGGGGGTGCCCGACCCGGGAGTCGGTTAGGTGATGGTCAGGTTGCGGATGTTGGTGTCGGGGGCGGTGAAGACGAGGTAGACGTCTTGGATGCCGTGGGTCAGGTGGGTGTTGAGGGAGGTTGTGGTGGTCGTCCAGGTGTAGTGGTCGGGGGTGGCTGGGATGGCGAGGGTGCCGGCGAGGGGGCCGGTCGGGCTGCCCAGGCGGACTTCTACCGTCCCGGTTCCTGCCGCGGAGCGGGAGACGGCGGCCTGGAGTTGGGTGGCTCCGTGGCCCAGTTGGACGTGCTGGAAGGAGATCCAGTCGCCTGCGGTCGTCTTGCCGACGGCGTCGCCGCGGACCTTGGTGGCGTCGATGAGCTCGATGCCGGAGTAGTCGTCGAAGTCCGTGGCGGCCGTGGGCTTGCTGAGGTTCCGGGGCGGGATCACCTCGCCGCGGACGGCCACCGTCGTACGGGCCCTGATGTCGGCCGACGAGCTGCCCACCTGCACGTCCTGGAGGGCGGACTCGACCACCCACTTGTTGCGCGTCACGTCCCAGAACGCCAGGTCACTCGCCTTCACCTCGAAGGAGACGGTACGACGTTGGCCGGGCGCGAAAGCCAGTCGTTGGAACCCACGCAGCGTCTTGACCGGTTGGGCCACCCGCGAGGTGCGCTGAGAGGTGTAGAGCTGGACGACCTCGTCGCTCGCGGTCCGGCTGGTGTTGGTCACGTCGACGCTGACCTTGAGCCGTCCGTTCGCCGGAAGGACCGGCGAGCTGACGCGCAGTCCGGAGTACCGGAAGGTGCCATAAGTCAGGCCGTGGCCGAACGGGTAGAGCGGACTCGCGCGGTGGTACTGGTAGGTCCAGCCGGCCTTGATCACGTCGAAGTCGAGCGGATCGGGCAGCTCCTTGTCCGTGCGGTACCACGTCTGCGGAAGCCGGCCGGATGGCGAGTAGTCGCCGAACAACACGTCCGCCAAGGCGTGACCGGTCTCCTGGCCCGCGTGCGAGGTCCACAGGACCGCCTTCGCCTGCGTCCAGTCCCCCGTCAACGGATAGCTACTCTCCAGCACGACAACGGTTTTCGGGTTGGCAGCCGTGACGGCCTTCACGATCGCCTGCTGACCGGCGGCCAGAGCAGTGTCTTGGCGATCGTTGTCCTCGCGGCCGTTGATGAACGGAGTACTGCCGACCACCACGACCGCCGTGTCCGCCTTCTTCGCGGCCGCTACCGCGGCAGCCGTGCCGCTGACCAGGACCTCTCGCGTGAACTGGGCCGCCGTGTCCTGCGTGGCCGCGCCGATGGTGAGCTTCCCGTCGGCGTCGAGAACGATGTACTGATTGGGGCCGTTCCAGGGCTCCTTGACCTCGTTGCCGCGGTACCGGAGTACGTAATTGCCGTTGGCAAGCTTCTCTAGGCCGAACTGCTGCTGTACGAACCAGCCGTTGGGCTTGTCCTGGTCGTTCGCCAATCCGTTTCCGCTGCGGGAGACGTACTTGCCGTTGGCAGCCGAGCGCAACGCGAGGCGCCCGCCGCCCCAGTCGAAGACGTCCAGTGACTGGGCAGCTCCCGCCGCCGTCGCGTCCGCGGTCAGAGCGCCACCAGTGGCCCCAGCCGGCGCGGTGACATATTTGCCAGTGGCAACTGAACGGAGCGCGATCCGGTCCACGCCTTCGGTCGTGGTGACCGTGCTGCCGGCGCCGAGGCGCTCGGTGATCCCGCCGCTCGGGGTGACCCGGTACGGCATCGTGCCCGAATACCAGTCCTCGTAGACGGTGTCGGCCAACTGACCGATCACCGCGACATCCTTCGTCTTGGCAGCATCGAGCGGCAGGGCCTGGTGCTTGTTCTCCAGCAGGACAACCTGCTTGCGGGCAGCCTCGCGGGCGAGTTCCCGGTGAGCCGGAGTGTCGATGCTGTCGGCGCCGATCTTCTCGTACGGGTTCCGCCCGGCCGGGTCGAACTCGCCCAGCCGGAAGCGGACCGAGAGCAGGTGCTCGACCGGCTTGTCGATATCCGCCTCGGTGAGCAGACCCTTCGCCAGCGCCTCCTTGACGGCGGCAACGGTCGGGCCGCCGTTGGCGTCGTTCTCGGTGAAGCTGTCGAGACCGGCCTTGATCGCCGCGGCCGCGCCCTCGGCAGCCGTCGGGTAGTAGCCCTGGAGACCACTGACGTTGCCCGCTCCCCCGGCGTCGCCGACGATCATCAGGTCATCTTTCGACCAGGAACGCACCGTTTCGCCCAGTTCGGGTGAGACGTGGGTGGGCCTGCCGTTCAGCAGGTTGTACGACGCCATCACGCCAGTCGCGGCGCCTGCGGTCAGGGCCGGCTGGAACGCCTTGTACTCGTACTCGTGCAGCACTCGCGGCCGGACGCTCGCGGACACGCGAGCACGATCGGTCTCGACGTTGTACGAGGCGAAGTGCTTCAAGGTCGGAGCGGTCTTCAGGTAACGCGGGTCGTCGCCCTCCAGACCACGCCCGTACGCCGTGGCGATCTCGCTGGTCAGCAGAGGGTCCTCGGCGTAGCCCTCCTCGTTCCGGCCCCACCTCGGGTCACGCAACTGGTTCACCACGGGCGCCCACAGGTTGAGGCCGTTCTTCGCCGGGTCGATCTTGTTGTAGGCCCTCGCCTCGTCTCCGACGGCTGAACCGACCCGCTTGATCAGGCTCGGATCCCAGGTACTGCCGAGTCCGACCGCCTGGGGGAAGACAGTTGCTTTGCCCAGCCAGGCGACGCCGTGAAGCGCCTCGGTACCGGTCTTGAAGGAGGCGATGCCCAGTCTCGGGATCGCGGGCTGGTACTGGTGGAGCAGCGAGATCTTCTCGTCGAGCGTCAGGCGGCTGGTCAGGTCGTTCACCCGGGTTTTCAGCGGCAGGTCAGGGTTGCGGAACTCCGGCAGCGGTTCAGCCCGGGCGGGTTGTCCCACCAGGAAGGCGGGGACGAGCAGCAGCGCCACCAGGGCGGCCCCAAGTCGATGGCGATAGGTCATGGCGGTTCCCTCCGGCGATGAATCGAAGCGCTTCGACTATCGGGGCAAGAACCCGCCTCGTCAAGAGCAGAAGAGGCGGAGTCGAGTTCGATCCCGCCCCGCTGAGCTGCAATCCACGCTCACCACACGCTGGTCGCCCGAGAAGATTGCCGGAAGTAGTTGCGGTTGCGGGGAGGGCGGGTTGGGCCGAGGGCGAGCTCGGCTCGGGGAGGACGGTCGCGGGGAGGACGGTCGCGGGGAGGGCGGGTTGGGCCGCGGGCGACCTCGGTTCGGGGAGGACGGTCGCGCGGAGGGCGACGGCGGGTTAGCCGACGGCGGGCGGCACGGGAGGCACGGGAGGCGATGGCGGTTCGGCGACGGCGGTTCGAGGGAGGCGGTCGCGGGGAGGGTGCCGGCGTCGCGGGGAGGGCGGCGGCGCGGCGGGCAACGAAGGTTGGGGGCAGGAGATGCGCGGAGGGCGACGGCGTGCGGCGAGGGCGGGTGTGGGTAGGGCAACGGTCGCGGGAGCGGTAGCTGCGGCGACGGCGTGCGGCGAGGGCGGGTGTGGGTAGGGCAACGGTCGCGGAGCGGTAGCTGCGGCGACCGTTGCGGCTCGGGGGACGGGATCGTGGTTAGGGGGTGGTGGGGTGGCGCCAGAGGGTGGTGGCGAGGCAGAGGGACCAGATCAGGGAGAGGATGATGGTGAACTGGCCGATCATCGCGGCGCCGGCGATCAGGATGAGGGTTGAGCAGGCGAAGCCGACGTAGGCGAGCCATTTCGGCAGGATGTGGGTCCGCATGACGACGACCGAGACGGCCAGGATGGTCAAGCCCAGGGCTGTCATGGCGACGCTGCCGATCAGGTCGTAGTTGAGGGCGGTGGAGTAGCGCAGGACCTCGAGGCCGGGCAGCGGTTCGCCATCGACCTTCACCATTCGCCCGATCACGCCACGCAGCGCCGCTGAGACCAGCAGCGTCGTACTGAAGATCAGGCCCATCGAGCGGGCGAACATCGCCCATTGCCGCGCGGTGCTCCTCGCCGTGAGCGTCGTGAAGTAGTTGATGATGACAACGAACAACAAGGCGGCCGCGATCGCGCAGTACTGCGAGACGATGCCGGCCAGTTGTTTGTCGCTCTCCTGCCACCACGCGAGCAACTTCGCGTCGCTCGCCCGGTGCGGTACGTCGACGCTGGCAACGGTCCAGAAGAACGCGACCGCGAAGAGAGCCGCCGCGGCCGCCGCGACCTTGGCCGCTGACGTCCTTGCTGTCCGGGTGTGAGTAGGTGCTGTGGTGGTTGCCATGACGAGACTCCTCGAGATCGGGCCGGTTGAGTGCGTCCAGCGTCGATCTTTCGTGCGGCGGGAGCGACGGAGTGGGCACTGGTCTTCGGATCAGGGCTGTCCCTGAGTACGCCGTACGGATTTCCTGCCACTATGACGAGATGAGCAGGATCGCGGGGAGACTGGCACGGGTGGTGACCTGGCCGCTCGGACCTGCGCTCTTCGTCGGCATGGGTGTGGTCCAGAGCCGGCTCGACGGTGCCGTCCCGATGGCACCCTCGGACGTCCTGTACCTGGTCGCCATGCTGGTCTGCTGGGTGGTGGGCGTCGTCCTCACCTGGCGAGTCGTCGATCAACCCGCCGGCTGGGCCTTCCTGGGACTCGGCACCGCCCTGGCCTGGAGTGGGTTCGCCGAGCTGTACGCCGGTCTTGCGCTCAGCTCACACCAGGCGTCGCACGGTCCGTTGATGGCGACCTTCAGCGACAGCAGCTTCGTCTGGTGGTTCCTTTTCCTTGCCCTCGGCCTCCAATTCACGCCGGCCGTCCGGCCTTCGTCGCGGATCCTGCCGATCCTGACGGTCGTGTCCGGCACAGTCTTCCAAGTAGCCGCTCTGCTGCGCTCCACACAGCTGGAGCGTCCGTACGCCGATCTCGTCAGCCCCTGGGCGATCAAGGGATTCGCCGGCCCGATCTCCGTCCTGGCCGCCGTCGCGGTGATCGTGCTCGGCCTCTGCCTGCTGGCCTCGGTGTATGTGCTCGTCACGGCCTTCCGTCGTGCGCGGGGCGACGCCCGTCGGCAGTTGCTGTGGCTGGTCGCCGGTGCGGCACCGCTCGCACCAGGTGTGATCGCGTCGTTCGCAGTGTCGTACGCCGGATTCGACACCGTCGCGGGCTGGGTGCTCAGCGCCTGCGTGATCACTCTCGCGTTGGGTGCCGCATTCTCTGTGGCGAAGTACCGCCTGTACGACGTCGAGCGGATCGTCACCGACTCTGCCGCGTACGCGATCTCGACCGGCTCGGTCATCGCCGTCTTCGGTCTGGTGGTCGTGGTCATCACGAAAAGCCTTCCTGTGCAGGGCGATTCACAACTGCTGACGATCCTGGCCACCTTGGCCGCGAGCGGTGTCGCCCGGCCGGCGTACGTGTGGGCCCGGCGGGTCGTCGATCGTCGTTTCAACCGGCGCCGCTTCGACGCCGTCCAATTGCTACGAGCCGGGCTGGCCCAGCCGTCGCCCGATCTCGATGCTCTGCTGATCGAAGCGACCGGAGATTCGCAAGCGCGCGTGCTCTTCCCGGCCGATGGTGGCTGGGTCACCTCCGACGGTCGCGCGGCCGTGCCTGGTCCGCACGTGGTCGACTTGCTTCGCCGGGACCAGGTGGGTGCGCGCATCGAGTTCGACCCGTCGCGGTGCGATCGCGCCGTCGTGGAAGCGGTCGTCCATGAAGCCTCGGCAGAGATCGACAACCTGGGTCTGCGGGCCGAACTCGCCAAGCAGGTCGAGCAGATCACCGAGTCGAGGGCCCGCCTCGCCGGCGCGTATCTGGAGGAACGTCGCAGGATGGAGCGCGACCTCCACGACGGCGCCCAGCAACGTATTCTCGCGATCGCCCTGCAGCTCCGCTCCGCCCGCGTCAACGGCGCCGACGCCGTACTACGGGCCGAAGTCGACCAGGCCATCACGGATCTCGCGCTCACGGTCCAGGACCTCCGCGACCTCGCGAGCGGGCTGCAGCCGGCCGCGCTGGCCGGTGGCGGTCTCCGGGCCGCGACCGACGAGCTGGCCAGCCGGATCCCGGTCCGCATGAAGCTCGACGTGATCGACCAACGGTTCTCCGCTTCGGTCGAGAGCGCGGCCTGGTTCGTGATCGCGGAGGCGGTCGCGAACGTCGTCAAGCACGCCCAGGTCGAAGAGGTGGCGATCCGGGTGTCTGCCAACCGATCGGAGCTGCGGGTCGCCGTTCTCGACCACGGGGTTGGCGGCGTCGATCCCCAGGGCCGCGGGCTGCAAGGGCTGGCCGACCGGATCGCCGCTCTCGGTGGAGCGCTGTCGGCCGGTGACCAGCCGGGCGGCGGGACCAGAGTGGAGGCGGTGCTGCCATGCGGGTAGTCATCGCCGACGACTCCGCACTGCTGCGGGAAGGCCTTGCCCGGCTGCTGGCCGAATCCGGAGTCGAGGTCTGCGAGAAAGTTGCCGACGGCACCGGATTGGTTGCCGCGGTCGACCGCCATCGCCCCGATGTCGCGATCGTCGACATCCGGATGCCGCCCACCTACACCCACGAGGGCGCGGTGACGGCGATCGAGCTTCGCGACCGGATCCCCGCTCTCGGCGTGCTGCTGTTGTCCCAGGCCGTCGAGACCCATTTCGCCTCCCAGTTGTTGGAGCGTCATGCCGAACGTTTCGGCTACCTGCTGAAGGACCGGGTCGTCGATGTCGAGACCCTGATGGGCGCGTTGCGCACGATCTCCGCCGGCGGGACGGTGCTGGATCCCGAGATCGTGCGGCATCTGATGCGCGCGGATTCCGCCGGCGACCCGCTAGCTGCGTTGACCGAGCGGGAACGCGACGTGCTCGCCCTGATGGCCGAAGGCCGGTCCAACTCGGCGATCGCGCAGCGGCTGACGGTCAGCCTCAAGACCGTCGAAAGCCACATCGCGAACATCTTCAGCAAGCTCGGTCTGCACGGCGCCCAGGACGACCACCGCCGCGTCCTCGCAGTACTGGCCGCTCTTCGCGGTTCGCAGTAGTCAGGCGGCATAGTCGCGGAGGGTTCTTCTGCAGCGACGACGCAACGCTCGAAGTGCGTCACGTTCCAGGGTGGACGTCTGCTCTGGTGTGAGGCCGAGCTGCTCGGCGGTCTCCTCGAGGGTGGTGGGCGGCCGGCCGGTCAAGCCGAAGCGGAGGCGCAAGACGGTCTGGCCGAGGTCGTCGAGGAAGTCGAGCTGATGATTGAGATCACGGCGTAGCGCGGCTTGCAGGACGATCGACTCGTCGTCGATCTCCAGATCCGTCTCCTCCACATCGAGGGAGTCGGGGCGGACCTTCCAGGCGTTCGCGCGCTCGACCCGCGCCGGGGTCAGGCACGCTGCTGCCGCCACCTCCGCGGCGGTCGGCTCCCGGCCCAGTCGCTGGGTCAGGTCGCGGTGGACGGCCGCGACCCGGGTCGCGTCGGTGTAGGCCTGCGCCGGCATCCGGATCAGCCGTGATCGATCGGAGACGGCGCGGCCGATGGCCTGGCGGATCCACCAGATCGCGTACGTCGAGAACCGGTGGCCGCGGCGGTGGTCGAAGCGCTCGATCGCGCGCATCAGGCCGAGGTTGCCCTCCTGGATCAGGTCCAGCAGCGAGACCCCCTTGCCGGCGTACCGCTTGGCGAGGGAGACGACCAGGCGGAGGTTGCCCTCGATCATCCGGCGTCTGGCCTGCCTGCCCAGCTCGGCCACGGCGAGCAGGTCGGCCCGGTCGGCCGGTGCCGCGCCCTCGAGCCGGTCGGCGGCGAGCAGCCCGGCCTCGATCCAGTACGAGAGCTCCCGGACCTCCTCCAGGGTGAGTAGTTCGTGCCGCCCGATATCGCGCAGGTAGGCGACGAGCGCGCTGACGTCGGCGGGTTCGCAGTCGAGTTCGGCCATCGGTAATCCCCTCTCTCGAAAGGGATAGTGCCGCGAATCGAGCCGTCCGAGCGGGCGAAATCCGAACCGGTGGATAAACCACCGTAAGTGACCGAGAGGTAACCGTCAGCTGTGGATAACTACAGTGCTCCGGAGATCGCCTGAGCGCGCAGATCCGTGCGGTACCGCTCCAGCGCGATCAGTTCGCCGAACATCCGGTTGTAGTCGTCGGCCCGGTCGATCGGGTTCGTCCGCTGCAACTTCGACTTGAGATCCGCGATCCGGCGCAGGCAGGTCAATTCCTGCAGACGGGCCAGATGCGCCCGCGCGTACGACTCGTCCGGCTCCCGATCGATACGGATCGGATCGACCGCGAGAGCGCTCACGACGGCAGCAGCCGGGTCGTTCCCCATCGCCTCCCGCACCGCAACGACCCACGCCTCCCCCGGCGCAGCCGCCACCGGACCACCAACCTTCGCCATCGCGGTCCGCACGGCGGCCAACCACGGATGCGTGAAGTCCTGATCATCCAGCTCGTCGAAGGCGGCACCGACCAGCGCGGGATGCTGCATCGCGATCTTCAGCACGTCCCACTCGATCACGAACCGCTGGTCCCGCGGCGACGGCAGATCCACCCGAGGTGGCGGCGGCGCCTCAGAAGTCACCGTCACCGGTCCACGATCCACCGGCGCAGCAGGCGCCGCGACCGGTCGCGAGGCCGCGCGATGCACCTCGGACCGCACCTGGTCGACCTCCATGCCCAGATGCCCCGCGAGCTCGCGGGTGAAAGCGTCCACCTTCGATCGGTCCCGGATACTCACCACCAGCCGCGCCGCATCCCGCAGCGCGTCCACCCGGGTGTCCATCCGGTCCAGGTCGTACTTCGACAGCACGTTCGACAACACGAACCGGTACAGCGGGACCCGCCGCCCGATCAGCTCCCGTACCGCGGCGTCGCCCTTCTGCAGCCGCAGGTCGCACGGATCCAGCCCGTCCGGCTCCACCGCCACATACGTCTGCGAAGCGAAAGCTTGGTCCCCACTGAACGCCTTCAACGCGGCCCGCTGCCCGGCCTCGTCACCGTCGAAGGTGAAGATCACCTCGCCCCGGAACTGGTCGTGATCCAGCAGCAACTGCCGCAGTACTCGCGCGTGATCGTCACCGAACGACGTCCCGCAGGTCGCGACCGCGGTCTGTACTCCGGCCAGGTGGCAGGCCATCACGTCCGTGTACCCCTCGACGACCACCGCCTGCTTGCCCTTGGCGATCTCGCGGCGAGCCAGATCCACGCCGTACAGGACGCGCGACTTCTTGTAGATCGGGGTCTCGGCCGTGTTGAGGTACTTCGCCTCGATCTTGTCGTCGTCGAAGATCCGCCGGGCGCCGAAGCCGATCACGTCGCCGCCGGCATCCCGGATCGGCCACATCAGCCGGCCGCGGAACCGGTCGTACAGCCCGCGCTGGCCGTCCGAGCACAACCCCGACGCGAGCAGTTCCGCGTTGGTGAAACCACGACCACGCAGATGCGCGACCAGCGATTCGCCGCCACGCGGGGAGAATCCGACGCCGAACTGAGCCGCCGCGTCGCGATCGAAGCCGCGCTTGTCCAGGAACTGCCGCCCGAGCATCGCTTCCGGAGCGCCGAACAACTGCTCCGCGTAGTACTCGGCGGCGACCTTGTGCGCCTCGACCAGCCGGGGCCGCTGGTTGGACTGCGAGCGCTGGATCGGCGCGCCCGACTCGTCGTACCGCAGCTGGATGCCGACCTTCGCGGCCAGGGTCTCGACGGCCTCGTGGAAGGTGATCTGATCGATCTTCTGGATGAAGTCGATCACGTCGCCGCCCTCTTGGCAGCCGAAGCAGTAGAAGAAGCCGCGGGCCGGGGTGACGTTGAACGACGGCGACTTCTCGTCGTGGAACGGGCACAGCCCCTTCAGCGAACCACCGCCGGCGTTCTTCAAGGTGACGTACGAGCCGACCACTTCGTCGATCCGAGCACGCTCGCGCACCAGCGCGATGTCCTCTTCCTTGATCCGACCTGCCACGCAGTGAGTCTACGGTCCAGCCGAAGTGGTTGAGACCTCGGCCGGACCGCGCACCCGATCAGACCTCGGCCAGCTCCACCGAGGAGTCCGCCAGCCGCTCGGGGTCGACCGAACGGCCGGACCGGATCAGGTCCCGTACTCCGTCGATCGCGCCCCAGGTGTTGACGTGCATGCCCGCGAGCACGTGGTTGTCGTCGTCCAGCCAGAACGCCAGATAGGCGCCCGAGGCCGGGTCGCCGCGCAGCACGACGTGGGGCGACATACCGCGCGGCACGTCACCGACGTACTCCATGCCGAGGTCGTACTGGTCGGTGAAGAAGTACGGGATCAGGTCGTGCGACACGTCCTGGCCGAGCATCGCCTTCGCGGCCGCCTTGCCGGTGTCCTTGGCGTTCTGCCAGTGCTCGACGCGGATGGAGCGGCCGAGCAACGGGTGGTCCCAGCGCACCACGTCGCCGGCGGCGTACACGTCGGGGGCCGACGTCCGCAGGTCCGGACCGGTGACGATGCCGGATCCGTCCTCGCGCGACGCGACCTCGATGCCGGCTGCTTCGGCGAGCTCGGTGTTCGGCTGGACGCCGACTCCGACGATCACCAGGTCGGCCGGGATGACCTCGCCGTTCGACGTACGGACGCCGGTCACCTTGTCGGTCCCCTCCAAACCGTCGACGCCGGTACCGAAACGCAGGTCGACACCGTGCTGTCGGTGCAGGTCCGCGTAGATCCCGCCGACCGTCTCCCCCATCACCGAGGCGAGCGCGGTGGACTGCGGCTCGACGACGGTCACCTCGGAGCCTCGTTCGCGGGCGGCCGAGGCCGCTTCGAGCCCGATCCAGCCGGCGCCGACGACGACCACGCGCGGCTTCGCGGCGTACGCGTCGGTCAGCGTCTGCGACTCGGCGGCGGTCCGCAGATAGTGGACGCCCGGCAGGTCCGCACCCGGTACGTCGAGTTGGCGGACCCGGCTGCCGGTGGCGATCAGCAGCTTGTCGTACGACCGCTGGGAGCCGTCGTCCAGCGTCACGGTCTTCGCGGCGGGGTCGATCGCGGTCACCGTGGTACCCAGGCGCAGCTCGATGTTGTTGTCGTCGTACCACTGCTGGTCGTGGAGCTGCGCGGATTCGGTCTCCTTCTTGCCGAGCAGCACATCCTTCGACAACGGCGGTCGCTCGTAGGGCAGCTCGGTCTCACTGCCGATCAGGACGATCGCGCCCGTCCAGCCCTCGTCCCGCAAGGTCTCGGCCGCCGACGCTCCGGCCAGGCTCGCTCCGACAATCACCATCCGCTGTTCGTTGCTCATGCCCAAGACATTAATCCTTCAAGCTTCTTGAAGCAGGCCGACACTGCTCTGGGGAAGGGAAGGAAGGCGGTGGGCTGGTTGGTCAAGCTTCTTCAAGCAGGCCGACGGCCGGGTCAGGTGGTGAGGCGGGTGTGCCAAGCCGCGGCGGAGGGGTCGGTGAGGGAGGCGACCTGGTCGATGATGACGCGGAGGCGGGCGTTGTCGTCAACGGCCTCGGCGAAGTCGGCCGCGAAGGCGGCGTCCAGGTGCTGGGGTGCGGTCTTGGTCAGCGCCTCGACCAGTTCGGTCAGCAGTTCGCGCTGGATGGCGCGCCGGTGCTGGCGTTCGGGCGACTCGAGCACGTGGAACATCCCGATGCCTTTCAGCAGCGCGATCTCCGTGCGAATACCGTCCGGGACGACCAGGTCGGCGTCGTACCGAACCAGCCGGGAGCGCCCGAACCGCGCATGGGTCGCCTGCTCCGCCGCAGTACAGAACCGGCCGATCAGCTGACTGGTCAGGTCCTTCAACCCACCCAGCGCACGCCGGCTGTCGTCGAAAGAAGCGCTCGGCCAATAGGGCAGCGAGGTCAGCCGCCGCCATCCTTCGTCCAGTTCCGCATCTGTTGCCTCAGGCAAATAGATCCGCCGCACCGTCCGCCAGTACGGCGTACGCTCGGCGCCCACCTGCTCGAGATCGATGTGGTGCGCAACGATCCCGTCCTCGACGTCGTGCACCGAATACGCCACGTCGTCGGCGAAGTCCATCACCTGCGCCTCCAGGCAGCGCCGGTCCCCCGCCTCGACACCTTGCCGCAACCACTCGAAAACCTCGGCGTCGTCGTCGTACACGCCGAACTTCCGCTCGCCCTCGCGCCGCAGCCACGGGTACTTCGTCGCCGCGTCCAGCGTCGCCCGGCTCAGGTTGAGCCCGACGCTGCGACCGTCCGGCCCGAACGTCTTCGACTCCAGCCGGGTCAGCAACCGCAGCGTCTGCGCGTTCCCCTCGAACCCACCGATCCCCTCGGCCAACTGGTCGAGGGCGCGCTCCCCGTTGTGCCCGTACGGCGGATGGCCGAGGTCGTGCGCCAGGCAGGCCGCGTCGACGATGTCCGGATCGCAGCCGAGCGTGCTCGCGAGTTCGCGTCCGATCTGCGCGACCTCGAGACTGTGCGTCAACCGGTTCCGCACGAAGTCGTCGCTACCGGCGGTCGCGACCTGCGTCTTCGCCGCGAGCCGGCGCAACGCGGCACTGTGCAGCACCCGGGCCCGGTCGCGCGCGAACGCCGTCCGCCCCGGCCGCTTGACCGGCTCCGCGACCCACCGCTCCGCGTCGTGCTCGTCGTATCCCTCGTACTGCTTCCTCATCACGACTCACAGTAGCTCCCGCCACCGACAGTTTCGCCAACTCCACAACGCCCTTCACGACATGCAGTAGCGAAGCCAGACGACGCCGCCCTCGAACTCAACCGCATTGGCCAGGCGAAGGTCGTAGCGTTCAGCCGGAGCCCACCGCCGCCCGGACCCCACGACGACCGGATGAACCAGCAACGCCAACTCGTCGACAAGCCCCAATTCGAGCAGTACTGCGAGGAGGCGGCCGCTGCTGTCGACGCGGACGACCTGCGCGTGATGGCGCGAGCCGAGCAGTTCGAGCGCCTCGGCGAGGTCGACGCGGTCGTAGCCGGTGATGAGTTCCGGGATCACGCTGTCCAACGGGCGCGCGGGTGTCTGGTCGGCGTACAGGGCAAGGACGTCCGACCAGTAGCCGAGTTCGCGGAGCGACTCCCACTCGCGCACGCGCGCCCGGCTGTCCACGACGGCAAGGACCGGCCCAGCCGCCCGTACGGCGCGTCGCTCTGTGGACCGGAGAGCCTGCTCCTGGGCCAGGATCGTGTCGGCGCCGATCAGCGTCACATCCTCCTGCCACAAGGTCGCCAGGGCATAGAACCGCGCCTGATCGACGGCGAACCCGCTGGTCACCCCGTCGACCGACACAGCCACCTGTGCGACCACGTGCGGTCTCATCGCCACAGCCACCTCATGCCCAGAACGCTAGCCAGGCCCACCGACAGAACCCGGCAGCATCAAACGGGAGTGGTGCCCCGCGGACTGATCGCGGGGCACCACTGGCTTCAGCGCAGCGACCAGACCTGGTTGGCCTGGGGGCCGGAGCCATTGCAGGCGTAGATCTGGATGCCCGTGCCGTTGGCGGTCTGCTGACCGCTTGCGTCCAGGCACTTGCCGGACTGGGGGTTCACGACGGTGCCGTTGGAGTTGACCTGCCAGTTCTGTGCACCCGTGCCGTTGCACGACCAGAGCTGCACCTGGGCGCCGTTGGCGGTGGATCCGCCGGCGACGTCGAGGCACTTGCCCGACTGCGGGTTGACGAGAGTGCTTCCGGTCGGGGCCCAGCGCTGGGCGCCGTTGCCGTTGCAGTCCCAGAGTTGCACCCGGCTGCCGTCGGCTGTGGCGCCACCAGAGACGTCCAGACAACGGCCGCTACCGAGGCCGACGATCTCCTTGGCGGTCCCGCCGCCTCCGCCCCCGCCGCCCGTACCGGCCGTGACATCTGCGGAGAAGCTGGTCACGGCCAGCCCGGCGCCGCCGTTCCAGGGCTCGAAGCCGGCCTGGATGCTGGTGAGATACCAGCTGGTGGTGACCTGGGTCCGGGCGTCGACGTCCCGGACGAAGTCCATCACGTTGAACGACATGCCGGAGATGGCCGAGGGCGCGACGTACGAGACGACGTCGTTGCCACCGTTCCAGCCCTGCCAGACCTCCCAGGTCCTGCCAGCGACACTGGTGGTGCCGACCGGGCTGCCGACCGGACTGATCGAGCCCTGGCGATTGAGCCAGATCATGATCTCCATCTGGTTGACGCCGGTGGTCTTGGGCGTCGGGTCGAGCCAGATGTCGTAGGAGGCGTCGTAGGTGCCGCCCACATAGGAGTAGCTGATCGAGGAGTTGGCGCTACCGATCTGGCTGAGCTGCCGCGGCAGGTTCGTTCCGGGCGAGCAATTCGTGTAATGGCAGCCGACATAGATCGACGGGTAGGACAGCGGAGCGCCGTTGGTGGGGGCGGATCCCTGCTGTGACGTGATCTGGAAGCCCGATCCGGTCACATTGATGCACTGCTGCGCGCTGCTCCCCCACCGGTTGTTCTGTACGACGTACTTGCCGCCGATCGTGGTGGAGCCGAACTGCTCGCAGATCTGGGTGTCGGCCTGCGCTGGGCCGGCCCCGATCGTCGGGACAGCCAGTATCGCCGCGGCAGTCATCAGGACGGCGGACCACAAGCGTGTTTGCCTCATAGCGATCCTCTTTCGTTTGGGCGCATTTTGGGAGCGCTCCCAAAATGGATGTGCACCGATGAAAGCACGCTGGTCACGGAGTGAGAAGGGTCAAGCACAGATTGAATCGTTTTGGACTTTCACGCCCAGGGCAGCGTGGTGCCGGGGGTGGCTGCGGCTTCGAGGCGGGCGCGGACGGACTGCCGCGCTCGCGAGAAGACCGTGTCGATCTCGTCGCGCAACAGGGACGCCAGGTTGGCCGATTCGCAGAAGGCGTTGAGCTCGAACGCTAGCTGCGCCGGGTCGGCAGCCAACTCGCCCGCATCGCGCGCCTCAGTGGCGCACTGCTCGATCAGGCCGAGCCACTCACGGTCGACCGAGACCAGGAAATCATGGACCGGGCCCGAACGCGCACCGAACTCGTGGCTGACCTTGGCGAAGAAACAGCCACCCGGAAAGACCCGGCGTTGCGAATAGTCCAGCCAGCTCTCGATCAGCCGCCAGAGCCGGCCGAAGCCCGGCTCGACTGCGAGCGCAGGCTCGACGACCGCGTCGACATAGATCCGCCGGGCCGCGCGGATCGTGGCGAGTTGAAGTTCTTCCTTGGAGCCGAAGTGCGCGAACAGGCCGCTCTTGCTGATCTCCAGTTCGCCGGCCAGCCGGCCGATCGACAGCCCCTCCAGCCCGTCCACCGAGGCGATGTCGACCGCGCGCCGCAGTACTGCGCGGCGGGTTTGATCGCCCCGGACCAGCCGGCCGTCGGTCCGCGTCTGCATCGCCGTCTCCTTCGCCATCTTCCGCGTAAGCCTACGGCCCACCTTGACCGGCAGGCCCGCGCAAACTAATAATACGACCGTTCGTATAGTTTGCCGAGCAGGGAGTGCCGCATGATTCTCAGGATGGTCCGGGCCGGACTGCAGCTGGTCGCCAAGATCTCACCGGCGCTGGCCGGGCGGCTTGCCTTCGAGCTGTGGCGGCGGCCGCTGATGCGCGGCAAGGTGCGCGAGCCCGAGCAGGCCATCCACGCAGCCGCGAAGGTCGAGGTCATCGACGGCGTCGTCACCTACCAGTGGGGCGACGGCACGCGCCCGGTCCTCCTCGTGCACGGCTGGCGCTCGCGCGCGTCGAGATTCGCCGCGTACATCGAGCGCCTGCTCGAACTCGGCTACAGCCCGATCTCGTACGACGCGCCGGCGCACGGCGACTCCGGTGGCGGCCGGATCGCGAGCACGATCCTCGATCACCAACGGATCATCCAGGCGCTCGCCGCGAAGTACGGCACGTTCGAAGGCGTGATCGCGCACTCCCTAGGCGCCCCGTTCGCCCTGTACGCCGTCCGCGAGGGCGTCGCCGCCAACCGGCTCGTGACCGTGAGCGGCGTCGCCGACTTCGGCTACCTGACCGACGCGTTCTGCCACGAACTCGGACTCGGTCCGGCCGCGAACCAGGCGCTCCGCAAAGCCATCGAGAGGCACTACTTCCCCGGCTTGGACGACGTGTGGACGCGATTCTCGGTGCGCGCGGGCGATCTCGACCTGTTGGTGATCCACAACGACGAGGACGACGTGGTGGATCCCGGGCAGGCGGAGGTCCTACTCACGCAGTACGGATCGAAAGCGCGCTTCCTGCAGACGAAAGGCCTCGGTCATCGCCGGATCATGATCGATCCGGACGTGATCACCGAGGCCGTCGCCTTCCTTACCGCTGCTGATCTGAGCGACCAGAACTCAGATGTCGCGGAACGTCTCGATCTGGGCGCCTAGCGAGTTGAGCCGGGTGGCCAGGTCCTCGTAGCCGCGGTTGATCACGTAGACGCTGCGCAGTACCGAGGTGCCCTTGGCCGCCATCATCGCGATCAAGGTCACCACTGCGGGACGGAGTGCGGGCGGGCACATGATCTCGGCGCCGGACCAGTGCGTCGGGCCCTCGACCATCACCCGGTGCGGGTCGAGCAGCTTCACCCGGCCGCCGAGCTTGTTCAGGTCGGTCAGGTAGATCGCGCGGTTCTCGTAGACCCAGTCGTGGATCAGCGTCTGCCCGGTCGCCGACGCCGCGATCACCGCGAAGAACGGCAGGTTGTCGATGTTCAGGCCCGGGAACGGCATCGGGTGGATCTTGTCGATCGGCGCGTGCAGCGTGGACGGCCGGGTGGTCAGGTCGACCAGCCGGGTCCGGCCGTTCTCGGCCAGGTACTCCTCGGAGCGGCTGTAGTCCAGCCCCATCTCCTCCAGCAGCGCCAACTCGATCTCGAGGAACTCCACCGGCGCCCGCCGGATGGTGATCTCCGAACCGGTCACGATCGCGGCGGTGAGCAGGCTCATCGCCTCGATCGGGTCCTCCGACGGCGCGTAGTCGACATCGACGTCGATCTCCGCCTTGCCGTGCACGGTCAGCGTGGTGCTGCCGACGCCGTCGATCTTCACGCCGAGCAGGTCGAGGTAGAAGCACAGGTCCTGGACCATGTAGTTCGAGCTGGCGTTGCGGATCACCGTCACACCGTCGTACCGGGCGGCGGCCATGATCGCGTTCTCGGTCACCGTGTCGCCGCGCTCGGTCAGCACGATCGGCTTGGCCGGCGCGATCGCCCGGTTCACCATCGCGTGGTACTCGCCGCCGGTCGCCTTGATGTCCAGGCCGAACGGGCGCAGCGCCGCCATGTGCGGCTCGACCGTGCGAGTGCCGAGGTCGCAGCCGCCGGCGTACGGGAGCTGGAAGGTGTCCTCGCGGTGCAGCAGCGGGCCGAGGAACATGATGATGCTGCGCGTACGCCGGGCCGCCTCGGCGTCCATCGCGCTCAGGTCGAGGTGCTCCGGCGGGACGATCTCCAGGTCGCCGGCGTCGTTCAGCCAGGTCGTCTTGACGCCGATCGAGTTCAGTACTTCGAGCAGCCGGTTGACCTCTTCGATCCGGGCCACCTTGCGCAACGTCGTACGGCCCTTGTTGAGCAGACTGGCGCACAACAAGGCGACACCGGCGTTCTTGGAGGACTTCACATCGATGGATCCGGACAATTCTCGTCCACCGATGACACGGAGGTGGACCGGACCGCCACCGAGAGAGACAATTTCGGAATCGAGCGCCTCGCCGATCCGGGCGAGCATCTCGAGAGTGAGGTTCTGATGACCCTTTTCGATCCGGTTCACCGCACTCTGGCTGGTGCCGAGCACGTCGGCCAGCTGGGTCTGGGTCCAGCCGCGGTGTTTGCGGGCGTCCCGGATGAGATTGCCGATCCGGGCCAGGTAGTCGTCAGTCATGCGCCGGACCATATCTCACATGTGAGATATCACTGTGCCGACCCGCCGCTGACAGCGTAGCCAATGTCACGACCCACCGGTGCGGTGCCCTTGCTGCAACCGCCGCCCCCTAGTCTTAACGCCACCCTGCCGCCGCCATCGGAGAGGACCAGTAGATGCCCGACGACGTCAACACCGCCGCAGGTGTGACCGAGTTCGAGGCGGAGTCGTGGCCGCTGGAGGCAGCCGCCGAAGGGCTGCACCAGGTCATCGACGGCTTCCAGAACGGCGACACCAGGCCGCTGGTGATCGGCGACGGCGACCAGCCGGTGCTGGTCGTGCTCGCGATCGCGGACCTCGCCGACTTCCGCGGCCGGATCGCGGAACTGCTGGGCAACCCCGTCGACGCCGGCTGGCTGCGCTACTACCTGCGCTCCAACTTCGACATGAGTTCCGAGACGCTGGTCGAGCAACTCGGCGTCGACACCGACCACGGCCTGTCCTCGCTGGCCAGTCAGGTGAACGTCGAGCAGGCCGCCGTCCTGCTGCCCGATCACCTGCGCCGGACCGAGGCGGGCGCGAACCCGCTGATGCTGATCGGCGACGGTCCGATGGCGACCGCCGCGCTGATCGCCTTCCCGGCGTTCTCGGTGCTGCTCGCGATGGAGAGCGAGGGCAAGGGCGACGACGACTCCTGCGTGCACGACGACGAGGAGAAGCCGACCACGCCGCTGGAGGTGCTGGCCGAGCGACTCGGTCCGGTCTCGACCCAGATCGTCGCCCAGATCAACGCCGGCCGCGAGCCGCACCTGCCGCGGTACGACCTGCACTTCGAGGACGATCTGGTCGAGCACCTGCGTGACCTCGAGAAGCGCTCCCAGGCGGCTCCCGGCGGCGGCGCGTACGACGAACTGAACGACCTGCTGCACTCGTTCGACCAGATGCGCAGCGGCGGGGTCGGTGACGAGACCGACGAGGTCGAGCCCTCGGAGGCGCCGTACGTAGAGGTGAGCGACCTGGCCGCCGCGCTACCCGAAGTACGCGACAGCTACCGGGCCGGGGCCGACGACCCGTACCTGATCGGCATCGACGGGAACCCACTGGCCGGCCTGATCTCGTACGACCTGTACGAGGCGCTGCAGCAGGTGTCGGTGGACCTCAACGGCACCGAGGAGGCGCCGGTGCTGCCACTCCCCCGGCCGCGCTCGGAGGACGGCCCGGAACTGGTCCCGTTCGAGGCCGCCCTCGAACTCTGCGACGCGGTCTGCGAGGACATCAGCCACGGCGAAGGCTCGATGCTCTTCGTCGCCGACGACGCCGGCGAACCGGAACTCGTCCTCGCCCCCCTCGCCTGGCTCTGGGCCTACGTGGACCACCTCAACCTGGAACCCACCGACGCCTGAGCCGCTAGGCGTTGATCGGGAAGAGGGGTTGCCACTCGGTGAGGGTGGCGATCTCGTAGACGTCGGCCGCGGTGTACGGATCCTTGGCGAGGATGTCGCGGAGCTCGGCCTCGTCGGCGACGTCGTAGATCAGCAGGGCACCGGTCTGGTCCGCGAACGGCCCGGCGGTGACGAGCTTGCCGGCGTCCTTCAGGGAGTGCAGGTACTCGCGGTGCGCCGGGCGGACCTCCATCCGGCGTTCGGTGTCGGTGAACTTCAGCTGGAGTGCGAAGAGAGCCATACCCCGACCTTATAAGACCGGCCGGAATCCCCACCGAACAAGGGGAATTTGGTGCGGGAAGGGCGTCACGAGCCGCCACAGCGGCTGGTTCAGGTCAGACCCGAAAGTCGACAGTGATCGCCCTTCCCGCTCCGACATCTTGGACCAGCCGATCAGCTGGATGCAAGAGGTTGGTTAAGGCAATTTGCTGCACTCAGTTGAGTCAGGTAACTCTTCGTGATCGAACCGCCGGCCGCCTCGATGAGCGCGCCGATGCACTCGTACAGTCGGTCACGGGCTCTCGTTGTCAAGGCCCGATGTCCCGAATAAGACGACAGCAGATCGAGGTACTGCGCGGTCGTGTACGCCGCTTCCCACCTGAATCGACGGAACATCACCGGACCGAACCGGCCCGACGCGTCGAACTCCGACGGATCGTCCGGGACGGAATCCGGGTCGGGCAAACAGCTCTCGTCCGCGTCAGTGGTGAAGCGGCGATAGCAGTCTTGTACGTCGATCCAGAACTGCTCGCTGCCTCCGGCGACGTGATGCGTCGACACCACCGCGAGCACCCCACCGGGACGCAACAAGTCCGCCGCCCGGCTCATCCGGGTTCGCGGGTCGAGCCAGTGGAACGCGGTCGCCGAGAGCACCAGATCGAACCGCTCGGCCGGCAGCGGCCAGGTGTCGAAGTCGGCCGTGATCACCTCGAGCTCCGGCAGCTTTGCGCGCGCGACGCGGCTCAGCTCCGGACTCAACTCGACTGCCTGCACCGACCAACCGCGCTCCAGCATCGGGCCGGTCGCCTGGCCGGTCCCGCAGCCGATCTCGAGCACGCGGGGCCGGTTCCCCACCAGGCTCTCCAACTCGTCGTACAAGGCCGGTGGGTACGTCGGGCGGACCCGGTCGTACAGCTCCGCGTCTTCTCCGAAGGTCGTGCGCAGTTCGAGTCGGCCCATCCGGGCAGGTTAGTGCTCCGCGCCGGCTGCCCTCAACGGACTTACGGCGCGGAGCACCACGGACTCAGCTCAGCGTGGCTCGGCCGGCTTCGAGGCGGGCCACGGGGATGCGGAACGGCGAGCAGGACACGTAGTCCAGGCCCACCTCGTGGAAGAAGTGGATGCTGTCCGGGTCGCCACCGTGCTCACCGCAGATCCCCAGCTTCAGGTCGGGACGGCTGGAACGGCCGCGTTCGGCGCCCATCCGGACCAGCGCGCCGACGCCGTCGCGGTCGATCGACTCGAACGGCGACACCGCGAAGATGCCCTTCTCCAGGTACGTCGAGAAGAACGAGCCCTCGACGTCGTCGCGGCTGAAACCCCACGTGGTCTGGGTCAGGTCGTTCGTCCCGAAGGAGAAGAACTCGGCTTCCTCGGCGATCTGGCCCGCCGTCACCGCCGCGCGCGGCAACTCGATCATCGTGCCGATCGGCGTCGGCCACTCCACCCCTTCGTCCTCGGCGACCTGCCGCAGCACGCCTTCGACCTCGTCGCGGGCGAGCTGCAACTCCTGGACCGCGCCGACGAGCGGGATCATGATCTCCGGCCGCGGGTCCTTGCCCTGCTTCTTCAACTCGGCCGCGGCGGACGCGATCGCCCTGACCTGCATGGCGAACAACCCCGGGATGACGAGCCCGAGCCGGACACCGCGCAACCCGAGCATCGGGTTCTGCTCGTGCAGGCGCTCGACCGCAGCGAGCAGCGTGGCGTCGTGGCCCGGGTCCTCACCGCGCTCCTTGGCCAGCGCGACCTTGACGGCCAGGTCCTCCATCGACGGCAGGAACTCGTGCAGCGGCGGGTCGATCAACCGGATCGTCACCGGCAGCCCGTCCATCGCGCTCAGCAACTCGAGGAAGTCCTTGCGCTGCAAGGGTTCCAGTACGGCGAGGGCCGCCTCGCACTCGGCTTCGTCCTCGGCCAGGATCAGCCGCTCGACGGCCTCGCGCCGCTCCCCCAGGAACATGTGCTCGGTCCGGCACAGACCGATGCCCTGGGCACCGAACCGGCGAGCCCGCGCCGCGTCGTCCGCGGTGTCGGCATTGGTCCGTACTTCGAGTCGGCGCACCTCGTCGGCGTGACTGATCAGCCGGTGGACGGCGCCGACGAGTTCGTCACCGGACCCGGCGGCCAGCGATCCCTCGAAGTACTGGACCACCGGGGACGGGACGACCGGGACCTCGCCGAGGAACACCTCGCCGGTGGTGCCGTCGATCGAGATCACGTCGCCGGCCTCGACCGTCGTCCCGTTGACCTTGATCTTGCCGGCGGCAACATCCACGTCGAGATCCTCGGCGCCACACACACAGGTCTTTCCCATGCCTCGGGCAACGACCGCCGCGTGCGAGGTCTTGCCGCCGCGGCTGGTCAGTACACCTTGCGCGGCGATCATCCCGTGCAGGTCGTCGGGGTTCGTCTCGCGCCGGACCAGGATGACCTTGTCGCCCTTCTCGGCGGCCTCGACGGCAGCGGCGGAAGTGAAGACCACCTTGCCGGAGGCCGCACCCGGAGAAGCGCCGATCGCCTTGGTGAGCAGGTCTTTGGCCGCCTCGGAGTCGAACCTCGGAAACATCAGCTGGGCGAGCTGGGCACCCTTGACGCGGCGGAGCGCCTCGTCGATGTCGATCACACCCTCGTCGACCAGGCTGGTCGCGATCCGGAACGCGGCCCCGGCCGTCCGCTTGCCGACGCGGGTCTGCAGCATCCAGAGCTTGCCGCGCTCGACGGTGAACTCGATGTCGCACAGATCGCGATAGTGCCCTTCCAGGGTGGCCATGATCGACATCAGTTCGTCGTACGACGTCTTGTCGATCGTCTCCAGGTCGGCCAGCGGGACCGTGTTGCGGATGCCCGCGACCACGTCCTCGCCCTGGGCGTTCTGCAGGTAGTCGCCGTACACGCCGGGCTGGCCGCTGGACGGGTCGCGGGTGAACGCGACGCCGGTGCCGGAGTCCATCCCGAGGTTGCCGAACACCATCGAGCAGATGTTCACCGCCGTGCCGAGGTCGGTGGCGATCCGCTCCTGGCGGCGGTAGAGGATGGCGCGCTCGGAGTTCCAGGAGCCGAAGACGGCTTCGATCGCCAGGTCCATCTGGGCGCGCGGGTCCTGCGGGAACTCGCGGCCGGTGTGCTCGTGGACGGCGGCCTTGAAGTTCTCGACCAGCGCCTTCAGATCGTCGGCGTCGAGGTCCAGGTCGTTCTGGGTTCCCTTGGCCTGCTTGGCTGCCTCGATCGCGCCCTCGAAGACCTCGCCCTCCATCCCGAGCACGGTCTTGCCGAACATCTGGATCAGCCGGCGGTAGGCATCCCAGGCGAACCGCGGGTTGCCGGACTGGTGCGCGAGGCCGTTCACCGAGTCGTCGTTGAGGCCGACGTTCAGGACGGTCTCCATCATGCCGGGCATCGACACGGCGGCACCCGAGCGGACCGAGACCAGCAGCGGGTCGTCGGCCTGACCGAGCTTCTTGCCCATCTTCTGCTCGAGTTCCGCGACATGGTGGTCGATCTCGTCGGCGAGCTCCGGCGGCACCGAGCCGGTCTTGAGAAAGACCTTGCAGGCTTCGGCGGAGATGGTGAAACCGGGCGGGACGGGCAGGCCCAGGTTGGTCATCTCGGCGAGGTTGGCTCCCTTGCCACCGAGAAGCTCTTTCATGTCCTTGTTGCCTTCGGCGAAGTCGTAGACGAGTTTCGGCACGGTGACTCCCTGACGGTGTGAGGCGGCGACTGGTCGCGAGATGGGTGCTCGCTGGCCCGACGGCTCCGATGGCGTGGACGTCTTTTCAGAGTAAGGCAGAAAAACAGTCCAGTTGCACACTGGTCTCACATTGAGAAGGTGACTCTGCCCACATGATGAGGGGCGGAAAACCCTTACCTCATTGACAACGCAGGACAGACGAGGGTTTTCCCGTGGAAACACGAAAGGAGGCGCATACCCACCTTCGAGATGGGTATACGCCTCCTTTTGGAGGTAGAGCCCCGCCGTCAGAGCTTGCGGCGGGTTCTCAGGTAGTCGCCCACCACCGCGGCGCCGAGGCCGTCCGCGTCGGGCGCGAGGACCCGGCCGCCGGAGCGCCGGGCCAGCAGGTCGACGAAGGCGTTGAGGCGCGGGTCGTCGCCGAGGCGGAAGACCGTGAGCGAGGCGCCCAGCTTGGCCAGGCGGTCCACCTCGGCGACTGTTTTGCGCAGCGTCGCCGGGCGAGGTGGGTAGTCGAACTCCGCGGTGCCGTCGGGTTCGAGATGGGCGGTCGGTTCGCCGTCGGTCACCATCAGGACGACCGGTTGGGCATCCGGGTGGCGGCGGAGGTGACGGCCGGCCAGGAGCAGCGCGTGGTGCGCGTTCGTGCCCTGCTCCCAGGTTCCTTCCAGTCCGATCAGCTGCGGCAGTTCGACGACTCCGGCGTACCGGCCGAAGGTGATGAGCTGGAGCGCGTCGTTGCGATAGCGGGTCGAGATCAGCTGATGCAGTGCGAGCGCTGTCCGCTTCATCGGCAGCCAGCGGCCCTCCTGAACCATCGACCACGAGGTGTCCACCAGCAGCGCGACGGCGGCCCGCGCGCGATGCTCGGTCTCGGCGATCTCCACGTCAGCCACGTCGAGCTTGACCGAACCGCCGCGCCCGGCACCCGCAGTACGCAGTACCGCGTTGCGGACCGTGCGCGACACGTCCCACGACTGGGTATCACCGAACTGCCAGGGTCTGGTCGACCCACTCAGCTCGCCGGCCGCCCCCGCTGTGGCGGCGTCGCGCTCACCCGACTGCCCGCGAGCAGTACGCAGTACGTCGGACAGCGCCGTCTGACCCAATTGCCGCAGCGCCTTCGGCGACAACTGCAGTGAGCCGTCCGGAGCGCGCTCCAACAGACCCTGGTCCCGGAGTTGCCGCTCCAACTCGGACAGGCGCCGGGCGTCGACGGTCGCCTCGTCGCCGAGTTGGCGAGTCAGCGCGTCGAGGTCGATGTCCTCCAGCCGAGCACCCGGGTACGACTGAGCCAACTGCTCGGCCAGCGCGTCCAGCTCGGCCAGATCCGACATCGCCCGGGCACCATCGGCCAACCCGAGCGGATCGTCACCGCTCATCCGCTCGGACCCGGTCCAGTCCTCACCCGGCCGCAACGCCTGCAACTGCGCATCGAGATTCGCCAATTGCTGGGCGAGCTGCGGACTCCCGAACGCCTGCTGCGAAAGCTGTGCCAGCTCGGCGCGCTGCTCCGGCGTCATCGAGTTGAGCATCCGCTGCGCGGCCGCGGCACGAGCAGCCAGTACGTCGATCAGCTCGTCGACGTTCCGCGGATTCTCCGGGAAGAACTCGCCGTGCTTGGCCATGAACTCGGCGAACAACCCGTCGATCTCCGGATGACCCTGCGCATGCGCCGAGAGCAACGCGTTGAGGTCCGTGAGCATCTCGTTGATCCGCTCGACGTCCTCCGGCGTCGTGTTCTCCAGCGCCTCCTTCATGCCCTCGAACCGCGAGCCGAGCAACTCCCGCCCGAGCAACTCGCGGATCTGCTCGTACTTCTGCCGAGCCTCCGACGACTCCCAGTCGTAGTTCGCGAGCTCCCGTACTGCGGCCGCCGTACCGGCGGGGAGCGCGTCGAGCTGCATCTCCTTGAATCGGGCCTCGTCGGAAGGGTTCGGGAACAGGTCGTGCCGCTCGGCCGCTAGCGCCTCGTCGAGCAGCCGTTGCACGTCGCGCAGCGTGCCGTCGAGGTTGTGCCGGCTCTCGATCTCGCGCCGGCGTTCCCACAGCCGGCGGGTGAGATCGTCGAGCCCCTGAGTGTTCCGGGTACCGCGCCGGAGCAACTCCTCCAGCGCGGATCTCGGCGACGACCCGGCCATCACATCGCGGCCGAGTTCGTCGAGGGCGTCCCGCAGATCCACCGGCGCGGCCAGCGGATCGGGACCGTCGTGCCACGGCCCGTACGACCAGCCTTCCGGTAACGCGGAAGTCATGGTCAGACCCCGTAGACGGTGGTGTCGTCGTCGGCGTCCTTGGCCAATCGCTTGGACAGGTAGAGCGCCTCCAGGGCGAGCTCGACCGCGGCCGCGATCCGTCCTGGCGAGTCGTCCGGCTCCACTCCGGCCCGGGCAGCGACGTCGTGCAACACCGGAAGCTCAGGCAGAGCAGCCAGTACGTCGCGGCCGGGGATCCGCTCGCCGGTCGTCACAAGGTTGCCATCGGCAACGGCATTGGCCAGCGGGGTGAGGTCGAGCCCGGCGAACCGCTCCCGGGCCGTGTCGGCGACCGACCTCCGCAGCAGGTACTCGAGCAACTCGGTCTCGCGCCCTTCCTCACCAGGCTCGAACTCGAGCTTGCCCCGCAGTACGGCGGGAACCGCTTCGAGGTCGACCGGTCGCGCCACCGCCGGCTCCTCGCCGGTGATCGCGCTGCGCCTCAGCGCAGCAGCAGCCACCGTCTCGGCCGCCGCGACCGCGAACCGGGCCGAGACACCCGAGCGCTGGTCGATCGCATTCGACTCCCGCAGGTGCCGGACGAAGCGCGCAAGCACCTCCAGCAACGGCTCCCCGACCTCCGCGGTCAGGTGGCTCTCCTGCCGTACGACGTCGACCTCGGCGTCGATGTCGAGCGGGTAGTGGGTCCGCACCTCCGCGCCGAAGCGGTCCTTCAGCGGGGTGATGATGCGACCGCGGTTCGTGTAGTCCTCGGGGTTGGCGGTCGCCACCAGCAGGACGTCGAGCGGCAGGCGCAGGGTGTACCCACGGACCTGGATGTCGCGCTCCTCCATCACGTTCAGCAGCGCGACCTGGATCCGTTCGGCGAGGTCGGGCAACTCGTTGATGGCGACGATCCCGCGGTGCGCCCGCGGGACCAGGCCGAAGTGGATGGTTTCGGGGTCGCCGAGACTGCGGCCCTCGGCGACCTTGACGGGGTCGACGTCACCGATCAGGTCACCGACCGAGGTATCCGGAGTGGCGAGCTTCTCGGCGTACCGCAGGCTGCGGTGCAGCCACGCGACGGGCAGCTCATCACCGAGTTCAGCTGCTCGCCGCTGCGAGGCCGGGGTGATCGGGTCGAGCGGGTGCTCGGGCAGCTCCGCTCCCTCGATCACCGGGGTCCATTCGTCCAGCAACCCGACCAGTGTGCGGAGCAGACGCGTCTTGCCCTGACCACGCTCACCGAGCAGTACTACGTCGTGCCCGGCCAGCAGGGCACGTTCCAACTGAGGGATGACAGTCCGGGAGAACCCGACGATCCCCGGCCAAGGGTCGCGCCCGGCGCGCAACTCGGTCAGCAGATTGTCGCGGATCTCAGTCTTGATCGAACGGGGAAGATAGCCGGCGGCCCGAAGCTCGCCAACATTCCGGGGCAGCTCAACAGGTGCACTAGTCACGCCCCCGACGTTAGCTCGCCCTCCCCAAACCAGGCACTGAATTCCCCTGAGGGCTTAGTACTACGGCCCGCTTCGCGCCCTCCTTCGTCGGTCGCTCGACCCACCCGCCCCGGGGTTCGCCGCTCCTTCGTCGCGGCTCGGGTGCTGGCGCTGGGCACCCGGCGGGGCGCATGGAGGCCGCGGGCCGGACGGTGGGTCATCGGCTACCGGCGATGTTCACACCGACAGATGCGCGGGCTACTCGGCGGAGTTGGGGAGATGGTCGGGTGACAGGTATCGACGGTGCCGGGGAAGCTGCGGGACCCCGACGCGAACCGCCTTTGGAGCCGCGACGAAGGAGCGGCGAACCCGGGGGGCGGCGAGTCGAGCGACCGACGAAGTTGCGGCGAACCCGGGGGGCGAGCGACCGACGTAGGAGGAAGGGAAGCGGGGCGTAGTACTAGGACCTCGGCGGGAGGCGGTCGGGTGAGCGGCATCCAGGGTTGATCGGACCGTCCGGTGCACACCCGACGCGGACCGCCTTATCGAGCCGCGACGAAGGAGCGGCGACTCGGGGTGGGCGGGTCGAGCGGCCGACGGAGGAGGGCGCGACGCGGGGCGTAGTACTAGGTGCGCGCGGACCTCGGCGGGGAGGTGGTCGGGTGAGCGGCATCCAGGGTTGATCGGACCGTGCGGAGCACACCCGACGCGGAGCGCCTTCATCGAGCCGCGACGAAGGAGCGGCGACTCGGGGTGGGCGGGTCGAGCGGCCGACGGAGGAGGGCGCGACGCGGGGCGTAGTACTAGACGCGCGGGGTTACTCGGCCCCAGGCGAAGAGGTGGGTGGGGGTGAAGGTGACCGGGGTCCAGGGTTGGTCAGGGGCGGTGCGGTAGACGTAGTGGTTGCCGTCGAGGGGTGTTGTCGGGTGGAGTTCGTGTTCGACGACCGGCTTTTCGGCGAAGGCCAGGCGGGCGCCGGTGGCGTTTTCGGTGAGGAGGAGACGATCGCCTTCGCGGGTGGTGTCGATTCGGATGCCGGCTCGTTCGTAGCTGCCGAGGATGGCGTCGGTCGGCAGCAGAGCGTCGACCGGTTCGGGAGCCGGCGGGGGCGCGACGTCGGCGTACTGCGTGAAGACCTCGGTGGCGACCGCCTCGAACAGGGCGTTTCCGTTGGCGGAGTTGGTCAGCAGCACCATCGCGACACGGGCCTCCGGGTGGATCCGGAGATAGGCGAGTTGCGAAATGGTGGAGCCGTCGTGACCGAAGAGCTGGTGGCCCGACCAATCGTAGAGTCGCCAGGTGAGGCCGACGTGACTGATGTCCGAGCCGGCCGGGTACTCGACCTGGTGCTCTCTCATAGCGGCGTACGCCGGGTCTTCGAGGTGCAGCCGGGCGAAGCGCAGTACGTCGCTCGCACTGGCTGTGATGAGGCCGGCCGGACCGAGGCTGCGCGGGAGTTGCCAGGTGCTGACCGGGGTGCCGTCGGCAAGGTGCCCGACGGCGGCGCGGCGCAGGATCGCCTCCTCCGGCAGGGTCACCGTCGAGTGGAGGTCGAGCGGCGTGGTGATGCGGGCGTGCAGCGATTCGTCCCAGCTGCGGTCGTCCAGTACCTCGATGATGCGGCCGAGCAGGACGAAGCCGGCGTTGCAGTACGAGTACGCCGTCCCCGGCTCGAAGAGCTGGTCCACGTCGGCGAGCAGAGCGACGTACTTCGCGACGCAGTCGTCGCCGCGGCCGGTGTCGGTGAACACGTCGCCGTCGAGCCCACTGGTGTGAGTCAGCAGGTGCCGAACAGTGATCCGCTCGTCGATCGATGCCTCAGGCAACAGCTGGAGCACCTGGTCGTCGAGCGAGAGCCGGCCTTCCGCAGCCAGTTGGACGATCATGGTCGTCGTCCACGACTTGCTGATCGAGCCGATCTGGAAGAGCGAGTCGGCGGTCACCTCGACGCCGGTCGCCCGGTTGAGTACGCCGTACGGCGTGATCGTCTCCTTGCCGTCCACCCACAGGCCGAGCACGGCCCCGGGGACGGCATGGTCGGTCGCGAGTCGGCTCAGGCGCGCGGTCCAGTCAGGCATGCGTCCAACCTATGCGGCGAGGGATCGGGCATCGGCGCCGAGGCCCGAACGATGCCGTCGGCTACTTGCCGAGTTCCTTGAGCTGCGCCCGGATGTCCGACCAGGCCGTCGCCTCGTCCAGTCCGAGTTGTTCCAGCACCTTGGTGGCGATCGCTGCCTGGCCGCGGTAGAAGGCCAGCAGCAGGTGCTCGGTTCCGACATAGTTGTGGCCCAGGGCAAGGGCTTCGCTGACCGCGTCCTGGAGGACGTGGGCGGCGCGGCGGGTGAAGGGCGGTCCCTCGTTCAATGCGGTGTCGGTCTGGTCGGCCGCTTCGGGCTCGCGCGCGGGGCTGAGCGGTTCGATCGCCGCGGCGACCTTCTCCTCGGTGATGTCGTGCGCGAGCAGGACCTTGGTCGCGATCGACGCCGGCTCGGAGTACATCCCGAGCAGCAGGTGCTCGGTGCCGATGAACGAGTGGTTGAGTCCGTGCGCGGCCACGCCGGCTGCTTCGAGGACGGCCCGGCACCGGTTGGTGAAGCGGCTGAAGTCCGGTGAGGCCGCCCAGGAGTCGGCGAAGCGCTTGTGAGCCGCCTGCTTGCTGACGCCGAGCACGGTGCTGATCTCGACCCACGACTTGCCGGCGCCCCGAGCGCGGTCGACGAAGTAGCCGAGGGCGGCGTCGCTGGTACTGGTCAGGTCGTTGATCGTGCTCGACGCGGTGGCGAGCTGGACGAGGACGTCGTCGGTCCCGGCGTCTTGGCGGATCGTGTCGATGAGTTGCTGCAGATCGGGTCCTGGAGTCATGTCGTCAACCTTAGGTTGACGATTCCGCGTCGTCAACCCTGAGTTGACGACCTCAGCACTGATGCCGGACGTAGTCGGTGAGCGACCAGCCGCTGCGGCCGTCGGGGAGCCGGACGTGCACCCATGCGGCGCCGTCGCGCGGCGAGATCGGCGTCAGCCGGTCGCCGTGGTGAACCGTCGCGATCACCGTCCGGCTGCGCGGCGCGTCCCGCACGGTCGCGTCCTGCGCACACACCGTCAGCTGCGTCGGCTGCTGATTGCCTTGGGCAAGGATCGTCGCCGTCACTCCCCCGATCACCAGCACCGGTGCCGCGATCGCGACCCACTTCCCGATCCGGCGCCGCGTCCACCCGCGCTGCTTCACCACGACGGGCGCGACGTCGCCGGCCGCCGCGGCGCGGAGCGCCTGAGCGAAAGCGCCGGCAGTCGGATAGCGATCCGCCGGCTCCTTGGCCATCGCCGTACGGACGACTTGATCAAAAGCAGCCGGTACGCCGTACTCGCTCGGCGCCGGCGGTGGGAGCATCGCGACGGCGTACGCGAGTTCGGGCAGGGTTCGGCGGTCGAACGGCCGCCGCCCGGTCAGCAAACTGAACAAGGTGCCGCCTAGCGCGTACACATCAGTTGCCGCCGACACCGGATCTCCGCGCCACTGCTCCGGGGCCATGTACGCGACCGTGCCCGCCATCGCGCCGAGCGACGGGCCGGACGGCGTACCGCTGCGAAGCCAGGCCGCTCCGCCACTGAGATCCATCCCGGTACTCGATTCGAGGCTCGCCAACTGCCGGGCGACACCGAAGTCCGCGACCGTCGGGCGATCGCCGTCGAGGATGATGTTGGCCGGCTTCAGATCCCGGTGGATCACCCCCGCCGCGTGCATCGCGTCGACCGCGGCAGCGACCTCGGCGAGCATCGCGACGGCCCGATCGACCGGCAGTGGGCCGCCTTCGTCCAGCAATCGCTGCAGGTCGGGTCCACTCAACCGGTCCATCACCAGCCAGGCCTGGTCGCCTTCGCCGCCCACCGCATGCACCCGGACCAGCCCTGGGTGCTCGACGGCCGCGGCCAGCCGAGCCTCCCGGCGCAGCCGGTCACGGTACTGCGGGTCGACCAGCTCGGGATGCACCACTTTGACCGCGACGGACCGCCCGTCGGACAGCCGGTTCGCCGCGTACACCACCCCTGTCGCGCCCGCACCCAGTGGCTCCGCCAGGCGGTAGCCAGGTACTTCGACGATCACGGCTCGCACACTAACCCGCACTCTCCGGATGCGGAAGGGATTCTGCCGCCCGCCGGACAATCGGCTCCAGCTGAGCCACTTCGGACAGAACTTCTTGACGAAACGCCTTCAGATCGCCTGGCTGATCATCAGTTCCGCGCAGCGGCGACAGGAGTTGCCGGACCGCCTTGCTGAGCGGATCGTCGGCGGCAGACTCGACGAGCGGCAGCAGTTCACGCGCCTCCGCCAAGGCTTGGCTCAGTAGTCGCATGCGGATCGGCTGCTCCAGCAGGAGGGCCGCGATCCGCAGCATCCTTCGCCCCGCCCGCAAGGCGACCTCCGGACTCAGCGGCCGGCCGTCCTCGTCCTCGCGCCGGTCGCGGACGAGGTCGATCCACGGCTCGACGGTCTCGCCCCGCCAGATCGGCCCGGACGACAACTCGGCGTCCGGCTCCGGCATCCCGTGGCTACGCCGCCGCCGCCAGGCGGTCACCAACTGCCGGTTCAGTCCGAGCGCTTCGGCGATCTCCGCGATGCCGTAGAAGGCCTTGCGGGACGGCTCGCGTTCGCCGGCGATGACCTTGCCGCCGACCGGCACCGCCTCGTCGTCCGTCGATCGCCTCTCGTTCACCAGGTCAGCGTAACCACGGAGTACACCCATTGCCATCTCTAGCGACACGGCCTACCGTCATCTCAGATGACAGCAACCTGGAGGCTCTGATGACACGGAAAGCTCCGCTCGCCCTCGCCGTCGCCGCGCTCACTCTCGGCGGCGTGACTCTCGCGGCCGGCGCACCGGCCGCCACCGCGGTCGAGGTACCGACCCACGCGATCAACATCTGCCAGAGCGCGACGATGTACGAGAACTACAACTTCTCGATCCCCGGCCCGGTGACCTACATGCGGACCCTCGGCTACGGCGACAAGATCGGCCACACCCCCGGCAAGCACCCGGTCTACAACGGCTGGGCCTCGATCCAGGACTTCGGCCCGAACGACTGGGGCTTCATCCGCGAAGAATGCATCGGCGGCTACAACAGCTGGTGACTGCCACCCTCCACCGCCCCTTGAGGAGAACAGCTATGAAACGAGTACTACGTACCGCCGCCGCCACCAGCGTTCTGCTGGTCGCCGGCCTCGCAATCGCCCCCACCCAGGCCGACGCCGCCAACGGCACCGTCGGGGTCCGTGAGACGGTCTGCGCCCAGGACCTCCAACTGCGCACAGACCCGGGCGGCGCCCGCTCCGGCACGCTGCACTACGGCCAGACGTTCCTGGTCGAGCGGGTCATATCCGGCTGGGCCTACGGCTTCGCGTACGGCGACATCAACCATCGCGGCTGGGTCCAGGACGGCTGGTTCTGCTGACATGAACCACTCCGTCCTCAAGCGAGCCTTCACAACCGTCGCCGCCGGAGTACTGGCGGCGGTCGCCCTCAATCAGCCCGCCGGCGCGATCAACCAGTACCGCACGATCGGCAACGTGCCGAAACCGGCCGCCTGCAACAACCACGGCACGATCCCGGCCGGCGGTTGGCTGGCGAACAAGTCCTGCGGCTACGTGATGGGGACCGCGATCGCCGGCACGCTCTTCGACGTCAGTACGACAACCGCCGGCAACTTCCATTTCGGCCGCTGGCGTGCCGGCGACGGTTCGAGCTTCTGCACCTATCTGGTGCCGGGCGCACTCGACACCTCGCACTCGACGCCGGTCGCGGACAGCTGCAGCAGCGCCACCAGCGATCGGCTGTCGCACCGGCGCAGTTTCGGGCACGACTTCGATGCCGCTCCGCACACGGGCAACGGCTCGATCATCGTGGCGATCAACCCGTCGGCCTGCACGGGGTACTACAACTACTTCGTCGACAGCAACTACACCAGCGGACGCCTGCACGACCCGGTCGGTTTCGCCTTGCCCAGCACGGGCGGCTATCGCTACTCGACCAACGACAACGGCGCCTCGATGATCCGCGTGGACGCCTTGGGCGAGACCATCTGGCTCTTCGTCGCCCGAAGCTGCATCCAGTCCCAACTCCCCGCCAACCTGAACAACGAGAACGACTAGGCCGGTCCGCCTCCGCCCCCACCGCCCCGGGGGTGGAGGCGCACCGCCGAGACTGACCGACCTAGAGTTCCCCCATGCAGGAGCTCCCGGATCTGATCGCGCCGGAGTTGCGGGTCCTCTTCTGCGGGATCAACCCGGGTCTGGTGTCAGCGGCGACCGGGCATCACTTCGCGCGCCCCGGGAACCGGTTCTGGCCGGCGTTGCATCTGGCAGGCTTCACGCCCCGCATCTTCCGCCCGGACGAGCAGGCCGAACTGCTCGATCTCGGGCTCGGCATCACCAACGTCGTCGATCGGCCGTCGGCGAAGGCGGACGAGCTGAGCAAGGCCGAATTCAGGGCGGGCGGCGAGAAGCTGGTGGAGAAGGTGCTCGAGTACGAGCCGCACTGGCTCGCGGTGGTCGGCGTCACGGCGTACCGGGATGCGTTCGGGGAGCGCAAGGCCGCGATGGGCC